>CAZUOJ010000220.1:0-1517 GCA_964622325.1 uncultured Armatimonadia bacterium | reverse complement strand
CAGCAACTGACCAAAGATTTTAATCTGGAGCTCGGCTATCGCTATCTTACCTATTCCGCCAAGGATGACATCGAGCAGAACTGGCGGATTGCTCTGGCGGGGGGCAAGGAGGATTTAGGCGGCAAGTTGGCGGTGGCCTTTATGAGCGGGGATTTTGCCCCGCGGCCCAATCCGCAGGCGCCGCCGCCAGGCAGCGTATTCGATCTCAGCTATACGCGTAAAATTAGCGACAATGGCCGCTTAAGCATTATCTTCAAGCGCCAGACGCCGTTGTCGGAGACAATGGGGACGGAAAATATTGAGGGGCGTGTGGAATATAATGTAGCTTTTTAAAAGGAAATTAAATTTGGGGCGTTTTGCCCCAAATTTTTTTTTCTTTTTGGGGCAAAACCCCCTTTTTAAGGCGAGACTCTGTCTTGACGCGGCGGCTGTTACAGGCTATACTAAGAAAGTCTTATGAAGTTTAAGTCGTGGGGCCAGGCTTTTGATTGCACTCCTCATCACTGTTGCGGCGCTCTGGGATTCCCCACACCTTCAATGCTGACGGCACACTCTGCGCGTCCAAGATGTTGAGCCAAAGTGGGCGCACAGGATGGCAACGCCTCATGACATGGCCTGATTTGGTCACGATTGGCCTGTGTATACTGATGGGCGTCCTGGAAAGCAAGCGCGGCTTTGTGCCTGCTTTCTTTATGCTTGTGGGCGCAGTCCTGGTGGTGGAAATCGCCCGCTTCTCCTATCGCACCCTATTCCCCGGCTTAAATTATGTGACTGGATATTCTGTAACCGTGCTTTTGGGCCTGGCGATTGTCGCCACAGCCACTTTTTTGCTCAAGCGGTATGCGCCTACCGATATTGGCAGCTTTGACAATTCGCTGGCGGGATTAGCGGGCGTGCTGACCGGCCTTGTAATGGCCCATGCGTTATACGGGGCGATTATCCTTTCCTCACCCCTGGGCATGAATAATCCTGTGTATGCAAATTCCCTCTTCGCGGGACAAATATATGAGTTGCGTGCCTGGCACGCGTTTGTGGATTTTATGGGGCGCATTGGGACAACGGAAGTGGCTTCGCCGACCGGCAAGCCGTAATAGCCCGGCTGCCGGCAAAAAGCTTTATGGGAATGTGTTTTAAATAAGGTGCACACAGGACTCAACTGAAATGCTGTGACAAGAGGGAAAAGCGCTTTGCGGCGGCCCCTCGCATCCCGAGACGAATAAGGGCGCGCTGGAGAAGGGAGGGAGGCGCAAAACCGACTGTTGAGAGAACGCTCAGGCCCAAGAAATCACCCTTAACAAAAAATTTCCTTTTAGAAAGATTTCCCCTTTCCCATTGAACGAAACAGAAAAAAATTGAATAAGGGCATACGAGGCGGCCAAAGCCTCGTGATTATCCTCTTCAGGGAAGACTGAGGTGCATAATGGTTAATGCTGCGGATTTTTATTGCGAGTCAGGAAGCCGAATGGCAAGCACCGCGCAGCA
Source organism: uncultured Armatimonadia bacterium (assembly GCA_964622325.1). Taxonomy (GTDB): domain Bacteria; phylum Armatimonadota; class Zipacnadia; order Zipacnadales; family UBA11051; genus JAJFUB01. The sequence goes on along the minus strand of CAZUOJ010000220.1, from coordinate 35 downwards.
ACCGCTGTCAGATGAAGAACTTGTCCGCCGTGCCC
>CAZUOJ010000219.1:0-1588 GCA_964622325.1 uncultured Armatimonadia bacterium | reverse complement strand
AAACGGCTGATTCTCGGCGAAAATCTTCTGAGGCTGATGCCCTTATGATTATAGATGTCAATTGTCATTTAGGCTCCTGGCCTTTTCGCAAATTAGCAAATAATAATGCAGAGGGGCTGCTGCGTCTGATGGACTCCCATGGCGTGACACAGGCATGTGTCGGCGCCTATGAAGGGCTTTTCTATCGAGATTGTGGACAGGCCAATCGGGATTTGCGGGAGCGGATTGCAGGCTATGAGGATCGCCTGCTGCCCTGGGCAACAATTAATCCAGCCTTCCCGGGCTGGGAAGAAGATCTGTGCGAGGCAATAGAAGCGGGCATGCTGGGCATTCGCTTATTCCCCAATTATCATGGCTACACGTTACAGGATACATGTGTGAAGGCGCTTTTGGCTCATTTATGCGAGATACGTCCGTCTCCTCCGCCTGTCGCCATTTATCATAAATTCGTGGATGAGCGCCTGCATCATTGGGCCTGCCGTGTGCCATCTGTGGAGATGGAAACAGGGCTCATGCCTCTTGTGGAATGCTTTCCGGCTGTGCCGTTGCTTTTATGCGGCTGCAGCCTGCCTCAAGCGCAAGCTCTGGCGAATATCATTCGCTCCGCACAGATCTGGCTGGAGATTTCCCGGCTGGAAGGCGTGGAGGCTTTGCGCGGGCTGATGGATACAATCGGCTTAGAGCACATAGTTTTCGGCAGCCATGCTCCCTATTTTTATATGGCCGCGGCTCAATTGAAGATTGCGGAAGCAGGCCTGACAGAACAGGAACGAGAGGCTATTTTCTATCAAAATGCCTTACAGCTTTTGGAAAACGGCTTTATGCAGCGGCAATAAAATCCCCTCCATAAGCCCATCTCAGCCTTTATTGCCTTTTAGCCCGCAGGCCCATTTTGATTCTGAATAATCGCTTATATTTCTTCCGTTTTTTCTGCCCCTGCTCGTAGCCAGCGCACAAATTCTTCCACTCGCTGCAACAATTCCGGCTCTGACAGATGGCGGGCAATCTCCTGGACAAGGGCGCTGCCCACAATAGCGCCATCGGCAATTTGCAGGACGGCGCGGACATGTTCCGGCGTGCTGATGCCAAAGCCTACAGCGACGGGCAAATCTGTATAACGCCGGATATTAGCGACAAGCTGTGGCAATTCCGCCGGAAGCTCCTCGCGCACGCCCGTCACGCCGCGCCGGGCCACCGCATATACAAAGCCCGTGGCGCGCTGTGTGGCTAAACGCATCCGTTCCGGAGGCGTTGTAGGAGCCACAAGAAAGATTGTGCCCAGCTGATATTCAGCGGCAATATGGCTCCATTCTTCGCTTTCTTCCGGAGGCAGATCTGTGATTAAAACGCCATCTCCGCCGGCGGCCGCCAGATCGGCGGCGAAACGCCTCAGCCCATATTGGAGCAACGGATTGAAACAGCTCATAATCACGATAGGCAGCTCATGCCCCAACGCCCGGAAGCTTTGGATCAGCTCAAGCACTTTTGCCACGCTTGTCCCAGCAGCCAGAGCCCGCTGAGAGGCTTGCTGGATTACAGGCCCATCAGCCAGCGGATCCGAATAGGGAATGCCCAGCTCCACAAGATT
>CAZUOJ010000218.1:0-1593 GCA_964622325.1 uncultured Armatimonadia bacterium | reverse complement strand
GCTCTGCGCATTTAATGAGCGCCTTGGAGGGAATACAGCCGCGATTCAGACATGTCCCGCCGACTTCTTTTTCTTCCACAAGCGCCACACGCGCGCCCAAATCCGCTGCCCGCAAAGCGCCCACATAGCCGCCCGGCCCGCCGCCGACAATGATGAGATCATAGCTGCTCCCGTTCATTTTGTCCCTCGCTTTGCCTGAATTCTTTCCTGCTATGCCCTTGAGGCAAAAAGTCTTGAGCTTATTATCCGGCAAGAATTATGTTTCGCTGCAAGCTAAGATACAGGCTGCAGCGCGACTTTTATTGCCTTTTTCTCCTGCAAAAGCTGCAATCCCTTGTTGGCCTCTGCCAAAGGCAAAATATGCGTCACAATGTCTTTGAGCGCAGGGGGCCCTGACAGGGCCAGCTGGAGCGCTTGATAAAGATGACGGACATTGGATGTCCAAACGCCCTGCAAACATATTTGTTTGCGCGCCAGTTCATAAGGATCGCAGGAAAAACGGGGCAACGGCGTTGCGACGCCGGGAAGAGCAATCCTGCCGCCGGGCGCCGCCAGCGCAATGGCTTCCTGTAGACTCTCGGCTGTTCCGGCGCAATCCAGCACGGCCTGGGCGCCTGTCCCCTCTGTCAGCCCTTCTACAAAAGCGAGGCGTTCGTCAAAAGTTGTGGCGCTGATGCTTAAGGGCAAGCAGCCAAGCTGCTCGGCTAATTGGAGACGCTGATCATAACGGCGGCCTATCATAATCACATGGCGGGCGCCTCTTTGAAGGGCAAAGGCCGCCGCATAAAGCCCCAGGGGCCCAGGGCCAAAGACAACAACGACATCTGCAGGCGCGATGGAGCACAATTCAACTGCATGAGCCGCCGTCGCTCCCGAGCATGTGGCCGCGACAAGCGCCACGGGATCAGCCTCAGGAGGCAATTTGATAATTTCAGTTGCAGGATGAAGCACAATCATTTCTGCAAAGCAGCCTCGTAAAGCCACGGCTGTCTTGTCGCCGCCCCATGAAATGCCATATGTTTTGCGCTCGGCGCATAATTCGGGCTGGCCCCGCAGCGTGCAATACGCACAATGGCCGCATGTGATGGCGCGATTAAAGGCTACAAGATCCCCTTCACATAAGGACTCGCCCCGAATGTCCTTTTGGGGGCCATTAAGCGTGACTATCTCCCCTATGCCTTCATGGCCTGGAACTAGCGGCACAGCCACGCGGGGATCGCGTCCCGCCCAAATATCCAGATCTGAGCCGCAGATGCCCGCCGCCCGTAGCCGTACAACTAGGCTGCCCGGCTCTAAAGCGGAAACAGATATTCTCTGCCGAACAAGCGGCTGTCCAAATTGTTCCAAAATCATGGCTTCAGCGATCAACATTTTCCACGCAAGAGAAAATAGAAACAATCTTTTCCCAGATTAGCATTTATAGGCTTAAAAGCTGCTTATTATATTCCACCGTCAAGCGTACGCCCTCGTGAAAGCTCATTTTCGGCTCCCAGCCCAATACGCGTTTAGCTTTCGTATTATCCAGCGCGATATGACGGATTTCGCCTTTGCGTTCCGGCGCATAACAGGGCTTTTCTGTATAGCCCGTAGCTG
>CAZUOJ010000217.1:0-1627 GCA_964622325.1 uncultured Armatimonadia bacterium | reverse complement strand
CCACTGTACATTCTTCTAAAGGATGAAGCCGACGAATTTCATATGCCCAGGAAGACGAAATGAGCCCTACACAAAACAGAATTAGTCCCAATGATGCCGCTAAACTTTTCATTTTTTCTCCGCTATTTTTTCTTTATTCTTCATAATAATAAAATGCGTTTATAAGTTTATAAAATTAAAAATCCAGGATATATTGTCAAGCTTACAATATGTATTTATAACAAAGACGAGAACGCTAGGCCAGATAACAAGAAAAAAATGAAAACACATTATTCTCGCCAGCTTTTGGGGCTGAGCTGGGGGCTTTTGATTGCTCTGGGAGCGCTCTCTTGCTATAAAGTCCATGCTCGCTCCGCCACACAGGCTGAAATCCAGCGCGCGAATCAGGCGCTGTGGGCTGTCCAGAAGTCGCGTGCTTTGCAGGCGGAAGCCCTGGCTCGGCATTTGCCGTGGGGCGTTCCTGTTTCTCTGCCTGGCCAGCATGATAATGAATATCTTTTGTTCCAACGCGATTATATAATAAACTATGATGCAGATTTAAGGATTCCTCTATGGGTGGCTTATTGCCTGGAGAGCGCCATGTTAGAGCGTGGCGCCGATGTGGATGATAATCGTATTGAGGCTTTTCGTGCGGATCCGCGTCTGGCTGCAATCGGCCTGCTGGCCGTGGGGCCGCGCGATTATGCCGCCACAGGCTTTGATCGGGGCCATATGGCGCCTAATGCTGATTTCGTATTTGGCCTTGTGCCAATGATTAATACATACATAATGACAAATATGTGTCCTCAATATCCAGAATTCAATCGCGGGATATGGAGCCTCTTGGAAAGCTATGTGCGTCGCTGGGCGCGCCGCTATCAGCGCCTGTGGCTCATCACAGGCGCCATTTTTGACAGCGATAATGACGGTCAGCGAGATCCGGATGATTGGGCGCGGCGAATTGGGCCGAAAAATGTCGCCGTGCCCACACATTATTTCAAAGCGCTAATGCGCCGAAACGAAAATGGGCAGCTGACAATGCTAGCGATTGTTTTGCCGCATTCTCCTTCCCCGCTGGAGGGCGCTGCCAAGCAACAAGCTATCCAGGATGGCATCACTAGTGTAGATTATGTAGAGCAACTGACGGCGTTTAATCTGTGGGCTGGATTGCCCGATTCGTTCGAACGCGCCCTGGAACGCGAAGCCGCTGCCTTTTGGCCTTGATTACGCGGCACTTTCAAGGCCTTCGAACAGGGATTTTGCCTGCACATGCCACAGGAAAAGAAGGCCCGAGCAAAATATGGAAAGAAAAGGAATAAGCAACAAAAAGGCGCAGGCTTTACATCAGCTATTTCCTTTGCTATACTAAAGTCTGTTATGAAAATCTTTTGTAAATTGCATTTCCTGAAAAATACAACAGTTGCCGCGTAAAGCGGCAGCCTGTGAGAAAATTTTCCAAGATAGGGCAGCCGCGTCGCCACTTTCGACGCGGCTGTTTTTTAGGCGGGGAGAACAATGAGCGAAATCACAATCACATTGCCCGATGGCTCCTCTCTGTGCGTGGCAAAAGGGACAACGCCGGCCGAAATCGCAGCCTCATTGGGCTCCCGTTTGGCGCAAGCGGCTGTGGCGGCCAAATTCAATGAGC
>CAZUOJ010000216.1:0-1631 GCA_964622325.1 uncultured Armatimonadia bacterium | reverse complement strand
GCCCGCACATGATATAAAGCATACACAAGCGTTTGCCGCAGCAAATCCTGCGCCAAAAGCAGTTTATCCAGATCGTTAGTCAGTTTTTCTCGCATCTTTTCTAGAAATTTTTTTTCTTTTTCTAATTGCTCCGGTGTTTTTTCCCTCTGTGTTTGTTGTTCTGGTGTTTGTTGTTCCGATGTTTGTTGTTCCGATGTTTGTTGTTCCGCAAGTAGCGGCTTTGGCCGCGGGTTTTGCTGCAAAAACTCCTGCAGTTTCTTGAAAATATCGTTGCTCATCGCTTGTTTTTCTTGATGCAAATACAAAAACAGCGCGTACACGCCCTGCTCTTCCAGCACGGCCAGAGCATTTCGCAGCAGATTTTCCCGCTCATCGCTGGGTTTTTGGGCCAATTGCTGGCCCCATTTAGCACAGATTAAATCCAGATTTTCGAAAGCTGCTTCACTCATTTTTGCCCCTCCGTTTGGTTTTCGCCGGGCGCATCATCTTCTTTGCGCTCGTAGGAGTATAACACCCGCAGGCGTCCCATCCCCCGGCTCCCCATCCCGCCAATCCCCAGATGCTCCAGATATGTATGCCCTTCCCAAACCACTTCCGCCACTTTTTCAGGCGCATCTACGTCGCTGATAGCGCTGTTATCTATTTTGAAATGCTGGGGATGGCGGCAGGTCAGCTCCCAGTACAGCACGGTGCCGCGGGGAAGCGCTTCATAAGTGAACAGTGCCCCTTCCGCCGCCGCGCCGGTCTGCGGATCAATCGCCACGGAGGTCCGCACTTCCAGATTGTTGTTGACCAGATGGATAAACAGCTTGTCGGAAACAACGGCTAAGTTGTTATAGATGTATTCGGGCACCTTAAAGCCCTTAATTTTGCTCTGCACTTCTGAAAATGAAGCCCAGTCTCGCTTCACTGGCAAATACAGCCAGCCCAATTTGATGTAATCAAACCGGTTCCCCTGCTGACCCTGATTATTTGGCGCCATATATACGGCAGTCTCGTTAAACTTATTAGTCTCGTTAGTCTCTCGAGTCTCTTCATCCTTGGAGTCTGATTCACAATGAGTAAACAGCGTTTGCTGCAGGACAAGGGGGCAGGTCAGCCAGCGCGGTCCCTGATTGGTGGCAATGGGGAAGAGCAAGATATGCATATCGCTGAAGGCGGCCAGGCCGGCGAAGCCCCCGGTGTCGCCTGCGCCGCGCGCAAACCCAAAGACTGTGCAAACGGGGCAGTCGGGCTTGCCGCAATGCCCCGAGCTTTTATCTTGTTTGTTATTTGTGCCTGCAGTGTTAGTTCCGCTGGTTCCGCTGGTTCCGCTGGTGCTGCTTTTGGGCTGGCCCAGACCGGCGCACTGTGGATACTTCCCCTTTTCCATCGCGACATAGGCGCGCAGCACACCGGCCAGGCTGGAGCCGGGAATTTTGGGGATTTGCGTGACGGGATCACGCATAATCGCGAGATCCACGCGGCCCAGGCGCGAGCCGCCGGTGCCCACATGAATGGGGTCCAGCGCCAACCCCACACAGGAATATGTCGCAACTCTGTGATTCGTCATCAGGCTTGTTCACCTCCAGGCAAGGATAATTTCAGCACCCGCAGATGCCATTCTAAACTCCAGTCCAGAAGACCGGCTA
>CAZUOJ010000215.1:0-1659 GCA_964622325.1 uncultured Armatimonadia bacterium | reverse complement strand
ATGTGGCGCAAGAATATCTGCCGCCCGGACTCAGCGGCAGGCGATATTACATCCCAAAAGATAATCGCCGCGAACAGCAAATGGCTGAGCGACTGGCGGCATTGCGCAAGCAGCGAGAGACGAACGCGGCCTCAGCAGCACCTCCGTCTGATGGCGCCGCGATTCCGTCCCCGCCGCCGGAAAACGCGAGGGATTGCCGTGAAGATCCAAAAGAAAATCCTGAATGATAAAATTGTTCTCTTCACGCTGGCCGGTGAGCTCGATGCTTATTCGGGCCCGGAATTGCGTGCGGCGCTGCAAGAAGTGAAGGAAACGGACGCGCAGGGGCTTATTCTGGAGATGTCGCAAGTGGAATATATGGACAGTGTGGGCTTGGGCATCATTGTGGGGGCGGCGAAATGGATCACCGAAAGGCAAGGCAATCTGGCGGTAGTGGCGCCCCTGCCTCATGTCCGGCGCATCTTTGAAATCTCCGGCACGCTGGCTTTGCTCAATGTCGTGGATACGCTGGCAGAAGCGCAAGCGCTTTTACAAGGGACGGAATCTCCCCAGCGTCCGTCTGAGGGGGGAGCTTAAATGTCTCCGCTGCCGCGGGATACAATAGAAATGCTGTTGCCCTGCGAGCCGAGTTTTCTCTTCGTGGTGCGCTTAGCCGTCGCCGGCGCTGGCACGCGGGCGGGCTTGGGCATTGAGGAAATTGAAGATGCGAAAGTGGCGGTGTGCGAGGCGTGCACGAATGTCATTGAACATGCTTATCCGGAAGAAAAAGGATTGGCGTCGGAAGGCTTTATGCGGGTGCGGATGACTGTGCGCCCAGGGGAGCTCAGGCTGGAGGTGGAGGATGAGGGAGTGGGCTTTGATCCCAAGCGCCTGCCGAAAATTAATCCGGAAGAAATGCCCGTGGAGGGCGGCCTGGGGCTGTATCTGATTCGGCAGCTGATGGATGAAGTCAAAATAGAAAGTGCGCCAGGCAGCGGCACTAAAATCATTATGCTCAAACGCGCCGCGAGGTGATGGCGTGTCAGCACCTCGTTGGGATGAGATGTCCACAAATGAGCTTTTTGACGAGCTGCGGCGCACGGGCGATCCGGAGTTGCGGGCCTATTTGATTGAGCGGCATAAGGGCTTAGTGCGCCATGTGGCGCGTATGTATCTGGATTCGGGAGAATCCTACGAGGATATTCTCAGCGTGGGCCATATGGGCCTCGTGCAGGCAGTGGATCGTTACGATCCCAGTCGAGGGACGCGCTTTGCGACTTTTGCCGTACCGACCATCCAGGGGGAAATTCGCCGTTATTTTCGGGATCGCACCTGGAGCGTGCGGGTGCCGCGGCGGCTGCAGGAATTGTCCTTACGCGCCCGGCATCTGTTGGAGGAAATGACACAGAGTTTGGGGCGTTCCCCCACATACGCGGAACTGGCGCAACAATTGGGAGTGGGGGAAGAAGAAATCATTGAGGCGCTGGAAGTAGGCCGGCAACATGATTTAGTGAGCCTGGACAGCGCCAGCGAAGAAGAGGAAACAAGCGACAGTCCGAGCATGGCTGAGCGCATTGGCGAAACTGATATGGAAATAGAGCAGCTGTTGCAAAGAGCAGAAATCACGCACGCCCTGTGTCAGTTGCCCGCTCGCTTAAGGCTTGTGATTATTTTGCGATT
>CAZUOJ010000214.1:0-1711 GCA_964622325.1 uncultured Armatimonadia bacterium | reverse complement strand
ATTGAAATAAAATCTTGCCTGCGCCCCGCGAAAGGAAAATTGGCGAGCAGGCCGGCGCTACAACATTATGTGATGTGCGCGCAGGAAAGGAGGAATTGTCGCAGGCGAGGACGCCTGCGCTACAACATTTGAATTTATGCGTGCCTGCGCCCCAATCCCTGCAGCGAAACGTGTGCAGCGCCCTCTTGTTAACGCGTAGGGCGGGCGTCCCCGCCCGCCACCGCTTTTCCGCAGGCGAGGACGCCTGCGCTACAACAATTTAAATTGATGCCTGCGCTACAACATTTAAATTAATGCCTGTCGGCGCTACAATAATTTAAATCAATGCCTGTTAAAGCCCCAGATAGCGGCGCTTTTCCTCCAGATAATACTGGAAATTATCGTAGGAGATGTCGGGGGGGAATGTGTGATCCAAAAAGGGAATGTAGCCGCCGCTGTCCAGAAGAGGCGGCAGTTTGGCGGCCAATTCTTGGCGGATGGCGGCGCGATCTTTGGCAATCTCCCGCTTATCAATGCCGCCGGCGAGGAACAAATCCCGGCCGTATTCGCGGCGCAGGCGCAGGGGATCCATCCCGGCGGCCTGCTCCAGGGGCCACAGGCCCGTCACGCCCGCTTCCAGCCACAGCGGAATGAGCGCCTCGCAATTGCCGTCGCTGTCCACCCAGAAATAGCGTATGCCTGCCTGCCGCAGGCGGGCGATGACGCGTGTGTAGCCCGGCAGCAAAAATTTGCGGAACAAGGCCGGCGAAATCAAGGGGCCCCCTTTGCCCGCCAGATCCTCAAAGAAATTGAAGCAATCAAAAGACACATCCTGCAGCGCCCGCTCCACTGTGGCCAGGAAAAATTCCGTCAGGAATTCTATCATCTCTTCAATCAAGGCCGGATCATCATAAAACAGATACGAAAGGGGCACTGTGCCCAGCCAGGAGCGCAATTGCGCATAAAAGCCAAAGGTGGCGTTGGGCAGCAAAAACAGCGGATCCTGGCGCTGCGCCCATTGGGCTGTCAGCTCCGCCCAATTCTCCGGATAGCGCTGGGGCGAAGCGGGATCATAGCGCTTTTTCAGCTCCCGAAAGGAAGCGCGATCCGTGACCGGAAAGCTGATGTATTCGTCCATACAGGGCCGTGTGCCGCGGCTCGTGCCTTCTTTGAGCGCCTTTGTGACAACGCCGTTGGGATGGCGGGCAATGACATAGCGCTCCGTTTCCTCCAGCACTTCATAGGAAAAGGGCGGAATCATGCCCACATCCACAGGGGCAAAGAGCCGGGCATGCAAGCCAAAATAGGGCGCGCCGTAAAACCAATTACAGACAGCTTCCGGAATATCCGGCATCCCCTCGCTAATCCAGCGCGCAAATGTCTGCCCCCACGCGCCCAATTCGTAATTCGGAATCCAATCCACAGCCTCAAAGGCGTTCAGCTTCAGAAAAATCTCGCGATGTGTCATGGCCGCTCCTGTTTTTTTTACGAGGCGCTTCGCCAGCCCCCTGCCCTGCGCCTTCCTCCTCCCTAAAAGACAAAGGCAGAGATTGCGGCCAGCGTCGACGCCGGCGCTACGCGTTTCTAGTTAGATGTGGGGCGGGCGCCTATATGAATTATTCTGGATTGTAGGCCAAATTGCAATCTTGTTGTAGGGCGGGCGTCCCGCCCGCCAATATCTTGCCCCAGGAGGCATCGCCGGAAAGGAATATCCCAAAAGCCTGTTGTGGCC
>CAZUOJ010000213.1:0-1726 GCA_964622325.1 uncultured Armatimonadia bacterium | reverse complement strand
AGCGGCAAGACACGTTCGATCTCGGCCGAAAATCCGCAGGGCGTTAAAGGCGGCGGCGCTCAGGCTGTGCCTGAAGGCGGGCCGGCAAGGCGGCTCGGACAGGGCTGGAAAGTCCGGCCCTGCATCACGCTGATAGCCGGCGAAACTGTCACATTAGCGGATATTGCCGGCCCAGGAATTATTCAGCACATCTGGATCACTGTTACAGAAAAAGCCTATCGCGATTGTCTGTTGCGGATGTATTGGGACGAGGAGGAGACGCCCTCTGTAGAAGTGCCGCTGGGCGATTTCTTCTGCTGCGGACACAACTTGCGCGTCAAAATCAATTCTTTGCCCATTGCGGTCAATCCCTCCGGGGGAATGAACAGCTATTGGCCCCTGCCGTTTCGCAAGCGCGCCCGGATTACGATTGAGAATCAGCGCTGGGAGGATATCGGCGGCTTCTTCTATCAAATCACATGGGCAGAAATTGAGGTGCCTGCTGAAGCCGCCTATTTTCACGCCCAATGGCGAAAAGCAATGGGCACACGAGAATATCCCGAGCATATCATATTAGAGGGCGTGAAGGGCCGCGGGCAATATGTGGGGACATATCTGGCGTGGACGCAGCTTTCGGATGGCTGGTGGGGCGAAGGCGAAATCAAATTCTACATTGACGGCGACACAGATTTCCCCACAATTTGCGGCACGGGCACTGAAGATTATTTCGGCGGCGCCTGGGGCTTTGGGGATACATTCAGCACGGCTTTCCTGGGCTATCCCCTCTGGCAAAAAGAAGAAGGCCGCGTGCCCAAACATGGCCTGTATCGCTGGCACATTATGGATCCGATTCGCTTTGACGAGGACTTAAAAGTGACGATCCAGGAGCTGGGCTGGTGGCCCGATGGCACTTTCCAGCCCTTAACGGATGACATCGCTTCTGTGGGCTACTGGTATCAGCACGAGCCGCATGCGCCCTTCCCGGCGATGTTGCCGCCCCATGAACGCTGGAGCCGTTAAACTATAAAAAATATAACTGCCCTGTGGATCTGGCTTCCTCGGGCATATTTCGGCGTTCCAGCGTCAAACCTAAAAATGAAGGCCATGTGCCTGTGTACGGCGGCAAAGCGAAAAGCCACAGCCAATATGGCTCATTTATTCAATTCAATGATGCGATGGCGATAGCTTGGGCGAGATGGAGCAGCCCGTCAGCTGGCAGGAAGTGGGCCCATAAAGCCCGCGTCCCCAGATTATACGGGCGGGCGGCTTTAAGGTAGCGACAAGCGACGACGCAATAGGCGTCTCGCCACATATTTTGCCATCCTGAAGAATCACAAGCCGCTGACGCTCCAGACGACAAATGAGACGCGTTGGGGAGGGCTTGTACTGGATGGGGGCAGATAAATGCCCCGGCAAACTGTAGCGCCAAATCCGGCCGTATTGCTCATACACTTCATCGGTTAAAAACGGCAGCCGCAAATCGCGTTCCATAGGCCCCTTGGCGGAAGTGGCTATCATCAGCGAATCCCGCCAGGGGGCCAATCCGCAGATACGCTGGCCCCATAAATTGTACACAAGATTTGTGCCATGGGCTTTATTATAGGCGAGAATTTCCTCCTCGAAAGGATGGCCAAATTTATCTGTGAGGGGGGGAGCTGTAAACATGCGGCCGGCCAGCGTCCAGGACTTTGTATTGCGGTCATAGCGCCATAGCTCCGCCCAGGGCCAGACGCCGACATATAAATCG
>CAZUOJ010000212.1:0-1804 GCA_964622325.1 uncultured Armatimonadia bacterium | reverse complement strand
CCGTTTTTCTGGGGCGCCAATCGCCGCCCGCTCGGAATTTTTCTCCGCATTTCCTTGCCCGGGCTTGCGGCAAATCTCTTGTTGTTTTCCGATTGGCGCCCCTATTTATGAGGCGCAAGCGAAGCCCGCTATCCTCGCGTGCCGGCGCGCTTAGCGTGTCACCGCCCACAGATTCGTATACGGCGGCGAGTTGTAATCCACCCAGTAGGCGAAAGTGCGATTTTGCAGCCATTTGGCATGCCCATCGGCAAAAGCGATGTTGCAGCCGTCATTGTGCCGCGCATACTTGTAAGTACCATAATCCGCCGCGGGCTTGCCTTCGCAATTCGGCGCCGTGCGCGCATTGACGACCCACGGATAGCCGCACGGCCGCGTGCCGGCGTAAGTGTCGTACAGCATGATCGTATCCGCCGGCGCCGTCACCTGCGCCAGGCGCATCGGCGTGAACGCCGTATAGCTGCGCGGCATCAGCCAGGGATTGTAATTGTAGTCCTGCGTCCCGCCGAAGCTGGGGCAGCGATACACCTGCGTGTTGCGCACATAGGGATAGATGCAGTCGAACCAGGCCACCCAGGCCCCTGCCGCACGCGTCGTATTGAGCACCGGCGAAAACTCTCCGCTCGTGCCCCGATACCCCGGCGGATAGCATTCATCATAATCCTGGCAGTACTGCATCACGCCCAGTCCTAGTTGCTTGATGTTGGAAAGACAGCTCGCCTGGCGGGCTTTTTCCCGCGCCCGCGCAAAGACCGGAAACAGGATGGCCGCCAGTATCGCGATAATCGCAATAACGACCAGCAGCTCAATCAGCGTAAAGCCGTACCGACGCATCTGTGTACACCTCCTTAAGTTAACACTCATATCGGCCTTTTTAGCCAATTATTATTTGGCCCTCCTGCCCTGAATTTCCTGCTCTCTTCCGCAAAATTCTTTCCTCTTTTTCTTTTTGCTTGCCCTGTCCCGTCCGCCTGAAAACAACTTTTGTCATTCTTGTCCCGCCGGCCCCCCAAACAAAACGGCAGCAAAAGGCTTTTTCGCAAAAGCCCCCGCTGCCGTGCACCTTCTGTCCGGAAAATATGTCGCAAAGCTATGGCACCCTATGGCACCCAGAACGCCAGCATATTATACAGCTGGCCGCCCGGGACGAACAAATTCCCCTGCATCCACTTGGCATGTCCATCGGCGAAGGCGCAATTCACGCCCTCATTATGCCGGGGCGTCGTCCCGCCGCAAATATAGCCCGGCGCCCGATAGGGATAGCCCGGGAAGTTGGCATTGCCAATATAATAACAGTTCGCGTTGGCATCCGTGAAGGTGAGGATTTGTGCCGGGCGAGCGATGGCGGACATCGCTGCCCCGCCGTAGCCATAGCCCCATGTCCCCGGATTGCCCACTTCGGCCCGCGCATAACCCGCAAAATAATAATTGTAGCCATACGACCAAAGCGAGCTGGACAGGCTGGGACAGACAAAGACCTGCTGATTTTTGATGTAGGGCATTAGGCGAGAATCAATGCCTCCCGGGGGATTGGGCAGCGCCCAAATCCACATATCCCAGCGCGGATTTTGCACCGGCGGCTGATGGCTCGCCAGCACCCGCTCATCATAATCCTGCACATACTGCATCACGCCCAGCCCGATTTGTTTGAGATTGCTCATACAGCTGCTCTGGCGGGCTTTTTCCCGCGCCCGGGCAAAGACCGGAAACAGGATGGCCGCCAGTATCGCGATAATCGCGATGACAACCAGGAGCTCAATCAGCGTAAACCCGCGTCGCATTAGAGGACACCCCCATTAGCTTATTT
>CAZUOJ010000211.1:0-1910 GCA_964622325.1 uncultured Armatimonadia bacterium | reverse complement strand
GCTGTGCCCGCCGGGGCTCCTTGGCCCATACGCCCTTGTGTCCCGCAATGCCACGCTGGATTACGCGGCGGGAGCCGCATCTCATTGAGCTGCATCACGCCTATCCTTTCGGAATGTGGGCTGTGAAGCAAGCGCGCTATCGGGGCCCGCTTATTGTGAATTATCATTTTGATATTTCTCGTTTTCGCTTGTTACAGCCGCTATTTCAGCCGCTGCTTGCAGATACGCTCCGCCGTGCTGATTATATTTTTGTAAATTCCCGCAGCTATGCCGAAACTTCGCTTGTGTTGCGGGATTATCTGGACAAATGTATTTTTGTGCCTTACGGCTGCAATCCCCAAGATTTTGCTTTAACAGAGGCCATCAAGCCGCGTGTAGCCGCTTTGCGCCAATCCGGCCACTTTCGCGTACTTTTTGTGGGCCGTTTGACCCATTACAAGGGCCTGGAAACGCTTATTGCGGCAATGACACAGGTGCCGGGCCATTTGTATATCGTGGGCCGCGGGCCGTTAGCCGAGTCGCTGCGGGCTCTTGCGTATCGCCTGGGCGTAGAAGAACGTGTGCATTTATTAGGCTATGCCCCTCATGACGAACTTATTGCCCAATATTATGCGGCTGATGTCGTTGTATTGCCTTCGGTGTCTCGTGGCGAGTCTTTTGGCCTTGTACAGTTGGAGGCGATGATGTGTGGGAAGCCTGTAATTTGCAGCGATTTGCCGGGCGTGTGGGATGTCGGCCTCCCGGGCGTGACAAAGCTTGTGTTTCCGCCGGGCGATGTGGAGGCTTTAGCCGCGGCGCTCAAACATTTGGCAGAGAACGAGGCCTTGCGACATCGGGCGCGCTTATGCCCTGAAGCATTATCATATTGATCACATTCATCAACAGCGCTGGCAAATTTATCAAAAATTATTGAGCTAATCCCAGGAGGCGTGTTTATGGAGCAGCTAGAACGTTTTGGCGTATCTATGCCTTCAGCACTTTTGCAGCAATTTGATCGCGCGATTGCCGAAGCGGGCTACAAAAATCGCTCAGAAGCCATTCGGGACATTGTGCGGGATTATCTTGTCCGCCGGCAATGGCAAGAGCCTGCCGCTTATGTCGTCGGGACGATTACGCTTGTCTATGATCATCAAACTCGGGAGCTGGAGGATACGCTGACAGAGCTGCAGCATCAATATCATACATTCATCATTTGTTCCACGCATATACATTTAGACGCCCATCATTGTTTAGAGCTTATTGCCGTTCGTGGCCCCAGCCAAAATGTGCGCGAAATTGCGGAGCGCCTGCTGAGCTTACGAGGCGTGGAACATGGGGGCTTAACAGCCACCGCTGTCCCGGATCAGCCGTTGGAGCATTCCCCTGGCGAGCTCCACTGCTCGTAATACAATGACATAACAGGAGGCTTGAGAATGCATCCCGCGCTTTTTTGGCTTATTGGAGGAATTGTGCTGTTAATTTTAGAAATGGCTGTCGGCACTTTTTTCTTAATGTGGATTGGTGCTGCGGCGCTGCTCACAGCCCTTTTTGCTTTGTTTGTTTCCGCGATAGGGGCACAATGGCTCTTTTTTGTGTTTGTGGCGCTTGTGCTATTAATCCTGACACGGCCGATGGCGCATAAATTGCATGCCCCTGTCGTTGTGCCCTCTAATGTCGATAGCCTCATCGGCCAAGAAGGCGTCGTGTTGGAAGCCATTGATCCTGTCGCCAATACAGGCCGCGTGCGAATAGGATCGGAGGAATGGCGGGCGCGCAGCGACACAATGATTGCCGCAGGCGAAAAAATTGTCGTGCAGGCGATTGAAGGCACGACATTGCGGGTGCAGCGCGCGCCATAAATCGGCTTTACAATTAAAAGCTTTGCTTAATTCATAAAAGGAGGCCTGAAAATGGATCCCGGAAGCAAATTC
>CAZUOJ010000210.1:0-1999 GCA_964622325.1 uncultured Armatimonadia bacterium | reverse complement strand
CATCTTTTGACAGCCCAATTGTTACAAGCCGGCGAAATCTGGGAATATGTCACAATCATCACGCTCATTCCCGCTGTCCTCCTTTGCTGGCGCCACGGCGTGCGATTCTCCTATATTCTTGTGGGCTGCATTCTTTGGCCTTTTATAGTGGGGGGGCTGCTTACGGGCAATCCGGCCATTGCGACGATTCCCCGGGAATTGACAATTCTTGCCCGCTTTGCCGGCGTGTATGGCGGCTTTGCCTTGGCCCTGCTCACTGTAAACAGAGAGCCGCTGCTATTATTTGTTTCCGGCTTATGTGTAATTGCAGTGGCGCATATCAATCGGATTGGGCCGCATTACTGGTATTGGCCTGTGGCCTTCTGGGGGCTATGCAACGGAGCGGCGTTGAATGCCATCTTGAATGTAGGACGGGCATATATACAACAGCATGCAGAAAAGCGAAAGCGGCAACAGCCAATATAGTGTGAAGAGCCACAAATGCTTAAAGTTTGGGCTAAAAAATAATAGCCGACAGGAAAATGTGCAGGGATGGAGAAAGGAACTGTAAACTAGCGAATATTTGTTATTGATAATGATTATTATAAGTGGAGAGCAAAAATGGAGCTATTAGCACGCGACATTATGACACAGGAAGTTGTGGCATGTTTTCCTGAAACGAGAATTGAAGACGCTGTGCGAGCTTTAGCCGAAAAGGGCATTAGCGGGATGCCTGTCATTGATGCCAACAGACGCGTCGTGGGGATTGTTTCCGAAAGCGATTTGCTGATGGCGGATAAGCTGCAGCCGCCGCTTGTGAAAACAGCGTTGTACGGGCTGTTTATTATGCCGCAAGGCGTGATGGAGCGCATTGCGCAAAGTCGGGGCGTGCTTGTGGAAGATGTAATGACAAAGAAAGTCATTACATTCGGGCCGGACACGCCTGTAGAAGAGATTGCCGAAACGATGCGCGAAAAGCGCATTAATCGCGTGCCTATTGTGGATGAGGAAGGGAAGCTCATGGGCATTGTGTCGCGGGCGGATATTATTCGGGCTTTGGCGCAAAGCTTAGCGGAGCGGAAACAAAATCAAAATAGCGAATAGGGCGCAACTCAAAACACAACAGATTTGTTTTCTAAAATTTGAAAAAGCCAATCAACGCCCCATAAAGGGACTTGACAGCCATAAAAAGATGTGGCATGATAAAGCTTTGAACACAAGACAATTGATGAAAGCGAATCTTAACAGCGGAGCGATCTGCTCCGCTGTTATATGTGCGTCCTGTTTGTGAAAAAATTCACAATCTACAGATTGGCCGCATCTTCATTAACTAGCCGATAAATAGCTTAATTTAGCTCATTTGCACGAGCACTGACTATAATTTGCTCAACATGAGAGATTGAAGGGAAGCATATGGCAGATGTTACATTGACAATAGATAATGTACAGGTCACAGTGCCCGAAGGCACAACAATAATGCAAGCGGCCGATAAAATCGGCATTCATATTCCTCGTCTGTGTTATCATCCCCGGCTATCCACAGAAGGCGCCTGCCGCGTGTGCCTCGTGGATGCGGGCCAGCGCAATCCTGTGGCGGCCTGTTGTTATCCCGTGGCAGAGGGCATGATTGTCAAAACACACACGCCGGAGATTTTGCAACTGCGGCGTGACATTGTGGAGCTGCTGTTGGACAATCATCCTTATGATTGCAATTGTTGCGAGCGCGACGGAAATTGTGAATTGCAGCGTTTGGCGGCGGCGATGGGCATTCGGGAGCGGCTGTTTGAGGGCGAACGCAAGCGCTTTGCCAAGGATTTGTCAGGGCCGGCCATCATTCGGGATCCCGAAAAATGCGTGTTGTGTGGCCGCTGCGTACGGATGTGCGGCGAGATACAGGAAGTGGCGGCCATCAGTCAGATTCATCGCGGCTTCAAGACAGTAGTGGCGCCGGCGCATGAGGGGCCCATCAGCGAAAGCGTCTGTGTCGGTTGCGGCCAATGTGTCAATGTGTGCCCCACGG
>CAZUOJ010000209.1:0-2006 GCA_964622325.1 uncultured Armatimonadia bacterium | reverse complement strand
TGAAGGAAGCCACGCCAGATGAGGCTGTAAAGGCGCTGGCAGAGGCTATGCAGGCATCCTGGCTGCGGGCGTATTTATTAGAGGCGCAGCCGCCCGCCCAGCCTTTAACTGCTGAACAAATCCTGGCGCGTCTGCAAGAATTTCTGATGAGCTGGATTGAAAGCCTTAGCTCCGAGCAGCAGGAAGCGCTGGCCGCCCAAGCCTTTATGCAAATGCAGGCCACAACAGCTGGAATGGCGCCTCCGGCGCTCCCCGGGGCCGGGAAAGCCATATTGCCCGCTTCCTCGCCCATGGAGCGCAGCCGCTATGATGATCCAGCGCGGCGACTGATTTTGCCCTTCCGCACTGAAGAAGTCACTTTGCAGCTGGATAATAAGCCCTTAAAGGAGGCGCTTTTTGCCCTGACAAAAGCGACAGGATTTCTTGTGGCGCCTGAAGAGACATTAACAGGCAATGTCAGCCTGCAGGCCGAAAAGCGCCCCTTAGAAGAAGTCGTGGAGGAAATCGCAGAGGCTATAGGTGCCGCCTGGCGGCCCGTGTATCTCGTTTCCATCCCGCGGCTGATGTCTGAAGAAGAACGCGAACGGATGATTGAAGATTTCATGCGCGCCCAGGCCCAACGCTTCTGGGCCAAGCCGAAAGAAGAGCGTGAACGCGAAATTAATATCTGGGTGCAGCGCTTGCAACGGCTAAGCCAAATAGCTAAACAGCCAACGCCCGATGGCCGGCCTAATCTTGTGTCCCAGATGCTCAAGCAATATGGGCCGCGCCTTCTCGCGAAAATGGCAGAATATTCGGCGGAGCTCTCTACGGAACAACGTATGGAGCTCAAGCCGCTTATGCGGGCGCTGGGCGAAGCTATTCAACATTAGCATAAATCAGTTATGTGCTTCATGTGACAATTAGCCTCTTCCGCATTTGCCAGAATTGGCCCTCGGAAGAGGCTTTTTGTTGATAAGCTGTAATGGATTAGTGAACGCCTCTTTTGTGTCACTTAAATTTTAAGCCGGAGAAGGAAATTTAAGGAATAAAAGGAATGTTTTAAGCGTCAAAAATGTTGTAAAATATAAAATGAGCAGTTATGCATGATGAGGAACTATTCGCCATAATATAACAACAAAAAACAAGCAAAGGAGTGAAGCACATGCGTCGAGGGCAGCTTCTGGGGATTGTTATTTGTCTCTTGATTTGGGGCGTGAGCCTTTTCGTGTGGGCGCAAGAGCAGACGCCTGTCCGGCTGATTGACACGCCCATTACTCTGAAAGTCGAAAATCAGCCGGCAGCCAATGTCGCGGCAGAGATTACAAAGCTCTCTAATGTGCAAGTGGGCATTGTCGGCCCCTGCACAGCCACGGTGACCTTAGACTTACAGAATACGAAGCTGGAGGAAGCTATAAAGCAGTTTGCTAAAGGCATTGAGGCTTCGTGGATTCGCGTGTATGTGATTGAGCCAGCGCCGCCGGCGACGCCCTACACGCCAGATCAATTGTACGCGGGCTTGAGCAATCAGCGTCAGAGCTGGATGGACAGCCTCGGCGAGGAAGGGCGCAATAAGCTCTTTGAGCAATGGCGAAATGCGGGCGTATTTGGGCGCTTTGGAGGGCCCGGGCCTGGCGGACAAGGGCAGCCGCAAGCCGCGCCTCAGCCGCCGCCAGAAATGCCTGGCGCCGGGCGTTCTGACATGCCTCGACGTTTGCGTGAGGAAGCGCAGCGGGCAGCTGCACAAGGAGGAGCAGCCCCTCAGCCGGGCCAGGGCGGCCCGGGCGGCCGTTTTGGCTTCCGCCTGGATGATCCTGTCGGAGATCTGATTATCCCGTTGCGGACAGAAACCGTCACTTTAAATCTACAGGATGTGCCTTTGCAGCAGGCGCTCTTTGAGCTGATGACAGCCAGCGGCTTCATTGTCGCCGCCAGCCCCTCTTTGCAAGGCAACATAACGCTACAGGCGGAAAATAAGCCGCTGGAGGAAGTCATTGCCCACATCGCTTCGGCTGTCAATGCCCAGT
>CAZUOJ010000208.1:0-2020 GCA_964622325.1 uncultured Armatimonadia bacterium | reverse complement strand
TATATTGAATCTGCTCTTCAGTTTCGCTTTTGCGCCGGTGCACTTTGGCCTGCGCAGCAATCTGGGCGCCGCCATCATAGCGATGGGGGTGTGGGGGACCTTAATTTGGGGGCTCATCTCTGTGTGGCGCTACTCCCGGCCCGTCGTGTATGCCAACATTCCTCATCTTTTATGGGTCTCCTTCGCCATCGTGTTGCAATGGACCATCACTGCCCTCAACGGTATGTGAACGAACACAGGGGCCAGGGAAGTTTTGCGAACATTTTGCCAAACAGGCTAATGACACAGGACAATAGCCTTTCGGAGACAAGTCCAGATGGCGCGGCGGATTGTGATTGTGAATGACAAAATGCAACAGGGGTATCAGTATGAACTCGTGGCGCCGATGGGGCAGGAGTTTGATCCGCGCTTTCAGCCGGAATTAACGCCGGCGGAGATGCTGGAGCTGGGCGTGTTCGGCGGGCGCTATTTGCGGGACTGCCGCGAGGAGTTTCCGGCGGACTGGTTCGCTCGGGCCAAACTGCATCCCGAGGGCAAGCCGGGCCACAGCCCCGAACTCAATTATTTTGGCGTAGATGCCTCGCTGCCGCTTTCCGTCTGGCGCCAAAAAGGCTGGATCCATCCCGATGATCCGCGCGGGTGGTTTCAGTGGTACTGCCGCTATTATATGGGACGGCGGCACGAGGACGATGAGCGCCAGATTAAGCGCTGGCTGGCGATGAAACGGCATATTTTCCAGATTCTGCGGAATTGCGCGCCACGGGATTATCAATGCCGCCGCCGCCAGCGCCAGGCCCTCCTCCACTGGGCCTACGACAGCCGCCGCCTGTGAAAATTGGCTAATAGAAAGATGACTACGCAATGGCCATCCCTACCTATGAAGATATAATGCTACCCCTTCTTCAATTTGCAGCCGACGGCAGAGTACATTCCAATCAAGAAGCCATCGCTTATTTAGCTAAATACTTTAAGCTTACTGAAGAGGAAAGAAAACAACTATTGCCAAGCGGTCGAACTACAGTTTTTTATGATCGCATGACGTGGGCAAAAACATATTTGACAAAAGCGAAACTTTTGGAATCTACCCAAAAAGGCCACTTTAAAATTACACAAAGAGGAATAGATGTCATCAATTCACAACCATCCAAAATTGACAGAAAAGTTCTCTCCCAGTATCCAGAATTCGTTGCATTCGTCACGCGGACTCGCGGGCTTGGAGAACTAACTTTAAACGAAAACACAATGAAGTTAATAAATGACGACTTCGTTTCCCTTACACCAGAGGAAGCAATAGAAAAAGCTTATCAAGATATTAAAGAGAAAGTAACTGATGAGTTGTTGGAGCAAGTGAAAAATGTTACCCCCGCATTTTTTGAACGGTTAGTTATAGATTTGTTATTGAAAATGGGATACGGAGGTTCTTTTGAAGAAGCAGGCGAAGTGCTTGGTCAAAGTGGCGACGGAGGCATTGACGGTATTATCAAAGAAGATAGGCTTGGTTTGGACAGCATTTACATTCAAGCCAAAAGATGGAATAGTGACCGGCCTGTGAGCGCTCCAGAGGTGAGAAAATTTATTGGAAGTCTTGAAGTAAAAAATGCCACAAAAGGTGTATTTATAACAACTTCCAATTTTTCAGTAGATGCCATGCAAGAAGCCCAACAGGTCAAGAATAAAAAAATAATACTTATAGATGGCGATCAACTAGCTCAGTTTATGTATGAATATGATATAGGTGTCAGCAAAATAAAAAGTTACGAAATTAAAGCTATTGATCATGACTATTTTTACGAGGAATAAAATTAGCGGCGATTTTATATATTTAATGTTACCAGAACTCTTTAAATGTGCAGAGGCAAGAAGAAGTACAGAACGGCGCGTTTTTAGAAATAGTCAAAAGCCATTTATTAATTCCGAGAGGTGATGTATAATAGCCTATACATTGTGAGGATTATTATAGGGGGTGGCGTCTGCCTGTGGGGTTATCGCTGTGCTAACCGGGGAACTGGCGGTTCCCTGA
>CAZUOJ010000207.1:0-2036 GCA_964622325.1 uncultured Armatimonadia bacterium | reverse complement strand
GCTCCCGGCGATGGGGCTAATGCGATGCAATTAGCCAATGTGCGGCGCGCCCGACTTTTTGCCGCTGGCACGCAAACCGCAGAAGATTTTTATGCTCATTTGCTGTACGAAGTAGGCGCCAGCGCCCAACAGGCGCAGGAAGCCGTACAGGCGCGGCAGGCCTTGCTGACTTCGTTGAAAGCCCAATATGCGCAACAAGCCGGCGTTTCGCTGGACGAAGAAGCGGCCGACATTATGCGCTTTCAGCATGTATATAATGCCGCTCTGCGACTGGTCAAAATAGCCGATGAAATGCTCGCCCAATTGATGGCGCTGGTGGGATAAGAGGTCTATGAAGCGGGCGTTCCGATTACTTTTTATATTATCAATAAGAGGGGAAAAATGCGCATTGCCAGTAGCGGCTATATCGACACGATCAAGCTGTCGTTGAGCCAAGCCACAAAACGCCTGGATTTGCTCTATGCGCAGCTCAGTTCCAGCAAACGCCTGCGGCAGCTTTCTGATGATCCGCTGGCAGCGGCACAATGTGTGCGTTTTCATGCGGCGTTGAAGGAACTGCAGGCGCGCAAAGAAGTCGCCCAACAAGCCAAGCAATGCCTGGGGGCGACGGATACGGCGCTGAACGAAATCAGTCAGGGCCTTTCGCAGGCCTATCAGGCGGCGCTGCGCGGGCAGCAATCGGTTTTAACAGCGACAGAGCGTCAGGCGCTGGCGACGGAATTGCGCTCCCTGAGCCAGCGCCTCGTCACGGTGGGCAATACGGAAATTATGGGCCGATATATCTTTGCCGGCTCCCAAACGGATACAAGGCCTTTTGTCCGGGCTGAGTCAGCCAATCTCCCTGTGCTCTATCAGGGCAATCATGTCCCGCTGACATATCACATTTCGCCGGAAGAGAGTGTTCAGGCCAGCCTGACAGGAGCCATGGTGTTTAATTTTCCGGATGCGCAGGGACAAAGGCCTCTGCCAGAGGTCAATCTGGACGCCTTTTCCTTGCTGGAAAAAATGGCCCAGCTTTTGGAACAGGGAGATTTGAATGCCCTGGAGCCCTGTCTGGACGAATTGAAGCGCTTGCAGGCCTATGTCGTGGGGCTGCGGGGACAAGCCGGCATACAGAGCCAGCGCTGTGATCGGGCGCTGAATACAATTGATCTTGTCGAGGTGCAGCTGCGCGAAATGCTGACCGAAAAGGAAAGCGTCGATTTCGCCTCCGCCATTGTGGAGCTGAATACGCAGCAGACAATCTATCAAGCGGCTTTGGCGGCGACAAGCCGCCTTTTATCTATTCCGGGACTGTTTGATTATTGGGATTAAGACGCAAGAGGATGTCCACAAGCCAATGGAAATTCAAACCGCACATTTTGGGAGCATAGAAATCGAGGCGGAGGAGATTATTGAATTCACGGCGCCCTTGCCGCCGTTTTTGGATTTTTTGCGCTTTGTGGTGTTAGGGGATCCGCAGGAGGCGCCGTTTGCCTGGCTGCAGTCCGTGGAATCGCCCGCGCTGGCCTTTATTATTGCCCCTTATGAAGAAGTAGCGGGGATGCCCCCTCCGCCACTTGCCGAAGCGCAGCGTCTGGAGCTGGGGCTCTTGCCGCAGGAAAAGCCCGAAGTGTATGTGATTATTTGTTTGGGCGAGCGCGCCGAAGAGACAACGATGAATTTGCTGGCGCCGGTGTTTATCTGTGCGCGCACAAAACGAGGACGCCAGATTGTGATTGAAGAGAATCCCGCGCTCGCCCGGGCGCCGCTTTTCCCCGCCTCTGCCATTCCCACTGCCCAGGAGGCGTGCGGATGTTAATTCTGGCGCGCCAGGAAGGCGAAGAAATTATGATTGGCGATGACATCTGCCTCAAAGTCGTCGCCATTTCCGGCAATCAGGTGCGGCTGGGCTTTGCGGCGCCGCCGGAGGTGCCTATCTTTCGGCGCGAAATTTACGACGCCCTCGTCGCCCAAAATCAGGCTGCCGCCGCCACGGCCCATTCTCCCGCAAAGCTGCACGATTTGCTGAAAGCAAAAAGTAACGCCTCTTAAGC
>CAZUOJ010000206.1:0-2169 GCA_964622325.1 uncultured Armatimonadia bacterium | reverse complement strand
AGCCGCTGCGCGGCTCCCAGGAAAACGGAATCTCCGGATCAAAGGGATCGCGGCGCAATTCGTCCGGCTCGGCGCGATTATAAACTTCTGTCGGGATATTTAGCACTAGTGCCGTTTGTTGGCCCAGCGCCGTAAAGCCATGCCACACAAGCGGCGGAATGCGCACGAGAGCGGGATTCAATTCCCCGATAACAATGGCTTGTGTTTGGCCTCGTGTGCTGCTTTCTGCACGATCATCATACAAGCCGATTTTCATATTGCCCACAAGACAGCAAAAATAATCATATTGCCGTTGATGACAATGCCAGGCTTTTACAATCCCCGGAAAGCATGCCGACACATACGCTTGCCCAAAACGCACAAAAATCTCTTCATCGCTGCGGAGAATTTCCATCAAATAGCCCCGCTCATCTACATGCCGGAGGAGCGGCTTGATGATGACGCCTTCAATCATAATTTCCTGTCCTCCTGAAATATCAGCCTTTGTGTGCCTGCGCAAAGCTAGATAAATCGAATAATGCCCTGGCGTTTGTTCAGGCTTGCTTGTTCAGCAATAAACGGCTATTTTATCTAGCGCACAGGCGTGCCATTGTGTTTTCAGGCTCAGGCAGCTTTCACTGGGAATCCTCATCGCCCGGGAGCAGCACGCCAATCGCATGAATGTTGAAATAGCGTTGAGCCAGAGCTGTAATTTCCTCGGGCTTAATCGATTGAATAATTTTTTCCGCCTGCCAAAAGATCTTTAAATCGCCTCCGTAAATTTCATAACAGGCCAGGCTTTTGGCCAGCTCCAGCCGATCCAAAAATAATTGCGCATAGGCGTTGATAAGACGCTGTTGAGCGCGTTGCCACTCTGCAGCCGAGGGCGGCTCCTGTTGCAACAGCAGAAAATGCTTGAGCAGTTCCTGCCGGGCTTGCTCCATTTGCGAGGGGCGCACGATGACATGCAGGATAAGACACGGCCCTGGCTGGGGCAAAGGCGGCAGCACATTGACGCTCGGCGCTTCCTGGCCCGCCTGGAGCACTCGATTTGCCCTTAAAGAACGCTGCAAGGCGGAATCCTTGTCCAGGCGCCCCTCTGGCCCTGTCCAGAGCGCATAAATTAATTGCGCGGCTAAAAATGCTCGTGTTCCATAAGGCGGCGCGGGCGCTCCAATCATCACAGACGCGCCCCGCCAACCCGGCTGCTGGGCGACACAAACGCGCGATTCCGAAGAAAAGGCCGGCCGGATGGCGCCCGCCTGTTGTCCCCCGGCTGGATATCCCCCGCAGGCGGAAGAGACTAATTGGATAATTTCTGCTGGCGCGCGCGGCGCGATGAGGCACAGGACAGCGTTATTGGGCCGCATGTATGTCCGACGAAAATCAGCGATGTCGGCTTCTGAAAGGGCGCGAATTGTTTCTGGGCTGCCGGCTACATCTCGCGCCAGGGGCGATTGACGCCCATACAGCGCGCGGGCAAAGCAATAATAGGTGTTTTCCACAATGGCTGTAGCGGCTTCTTTTGGCTCTTGGGATAGAGCCGCCTGCGCTTTCTGCAATTGCTCCGGCGTCGTCTCGGGCGGCGCAAACACAATTTTGCCCGCTAGCTGCAAGGCTTGGGGCAAAAGCTCATCTGTAATTTTCCCGCGCAATTCACAATAATCAATTTCTGTGTTCAAAGCTAAAAAGCCGCGTGTGCCGTTGAGCTGTTCCGCAAGCGGCTGCAGGGCTTCCTCCTGCTGGAGCAGCTCTGCCAATTGATAGTGCGCTATTTGCTGGCTTAATGCCGCAATGCCCGCCTGGGGCGATGTAAGGCTCTGGGGATCATAACGCACTGCGATATGTATAGCCGCCGTGGCGGAGCTGTTATCCTGCACGGCGAGCACTGTCAAGCCATTCGGCAAAACAGAGCGTTGAAAAAAGAGCGGGCTTTCCTGGGCCGCTCGTGCCGGCGCCAGCCCCAAAATGCCGCAGAATAATCCAATCCAGAGTTTCATAAGCGCATCGCCGCCGTCTCCGGAGTCTCCTGGCCCTTTTGACCCCGTAAAATCACTAGCGCGTAATTATCCCGGCGCAACAGCCGCCGCGCAGTTTCTTGGATTTGCTCAGGCGTGAT
Organism: uncultured Armatimonadia bacterium; assembly: GCA_964622325.1. GTDB lineage: Bacteria > Armatimonadota > Zipacnadia > Zipacnadales > UBA11051 > JAJFUB01. Next base: position 71 of record CAZUOJ010000206.1, on the reverse strand, counting down.
CTGCATCACATGGGCAATATAGTCTATGGCAAAGCGATAGCTGTCAATGCTGGCATAAAATCCCAGAGAGC
>CAZUOJ010000205.1:0-2187 GCA_964622325.1 uncultured Armatimonadia bacterium | reverse complement strand
GCAGCTTTGATACACAAGAGGAAGTGGAGCAGCTACGCGCTATCGCAGAAAAGGCTGGCATCGAGCTACACAGCGTGATGGCCTCCACGCACTGGCAATTCCCCCTTTCCAGTACGGATGAGACAGTGCGCAAACAGGCTGTTGAGGGCATTCAACATGCGTTATGGGTAGCCAAATGGGCGGGCGCCGACACTGTGCTTGTGGTCCCGGCTGTCGTCACAGAGGATGTTTCCTATGCCGCGGCCTGGGAGATTTCCCAAAAGAGCCTGTGCGAGCTTTTGCCTACAGCTGAAGAAACAGGCGTACGAATGGCCATAGAAAATGTATGGAACAAATTCTTGCTCAGCCCGCTAGAAATGCGGGATTATATTGACAGCTTTGAACATGAGCTAATTCGTGCTTATTTTGATGTGGGCAATATCCTGATTTATGGCTATCCACATCAATGGATCGAAATCCTGGGCGAGCGCATATGTAAAGTGCACATCAAGGATTTCAATGTGCAAAAACGCGATTTTGTGCCCCTGCTCACAGGGAATGTCGATTTTCCGCGTGTAATGAATGCCTTGCGTGGCATTGGCTATGATGATTATCTGACGGCGGAGCTGGCCAGCTATCCGCAATATCCGGAGCAGATGGTGCTGGACACAGGAGCGCATTTGCAATGCATCCTGGAAAGCTAAAAGAACAATAAATAGCCAATGTTCAATCAGACAAGATACGCCCGGAAAGCGTAATTGGCAAATGACAAGGCGCAAGGCCAGAAGCCTTTGCCCAGAGGCGCAGATTAGAAAAAATCCGCAGGCCGGCAGCCCCAACAGCTGTCGGCCTGTTATTTCCTGTTGTTCATGTTTGATACAGTTATAATAAGGCAAAGATTCTTACAGACAGGAACAATCTTTGGACAATAAGAAACAAATTTTACAACACAAATGTCAAATTTAGCAATTAAACTTTTTATTCTGAGATATCTATATTGTGCCAGAAAAATCACTATTAAGGAGAGGCCTTTATGTCCTTATCAAGAAGCCAAAAGGGCTTTACGCTCATTGAATTGCTAGTTGTCATTGCCATTATCTCTATTTTGGCGTCAATTTTGTTTCCTGTATTTTCGCGCGCGCGGGAGAAGGGCCGCCAGGCCGCATGCATCAGCAATATTCATCAACTGTGTATGGCTATCCATATGTACGCCCAGGATTATGATGAAATTGTAACGCCCGGCGCGCTGGGCACGGAATTCTGGCATGATTTAATCTATCCCTATACGCGCAATAAACAAATTTATGTCTGTCCCACGCGGAAGGATCGCCTGATGGGCTATGCCGTAAATAATCTCATTGCAGGCTATTCTGAGGGCATGATGTTTGATGCGGCTGTGAAAATTCTCATTATGGATGTGCCGCCGGAAGCTATCGGCGCCACTGCCACGAGCAGAGGCAATGAATGGTGGTGCAACAGCCTGAGCGGCATCGGCATCCCTGCGCCCTTGCCGCCGGGCGTTTCTGATGGCGATAACACCTTTAAGCATGCCAGCCAGCCGGAACGACATAATGATGGCATTAATGTGGGCTTTGCGGATGGCCATGCCAAATGGCACAAGGAGAGCCAATTAGACAAGACATATATGTGGGTGCCAGGAATGGAGACGCCCGAATAAAAGCGCGTGTCTTAAAAGACGCGTTGGGCCGATATAAATAGGAAAGCGGATATTCCAATACAAGGATACAAGAGAGAAGCTAACAGATTATTTATTTTTTAGTAAACAAAATAATCTTGTGTAGATTTACAACGGGGCTCAAAAAACGGAGCCCCGTTTTTGTTTCGGCTGCGGCGAAAAAGCCTTCTGGGCCGCTGGCCTCGCTAAAAATCAGCAGGCAATTGTAAAGCAAAGCAGGAGCGCAAGCGCGCAAACTCTAATTATCCTTTGCCTGAAGCGCGTCGAACGAGCTGAACAAGCGAAACAATCTCTGCGCCCGCGATCGACAGGAATGCTGGGCAGGAGATGGCGTTGATCAATTCTCAAGAAGGCAGGAGCTCAATTATGCAAGTTGGATATGATCCCCGGAACATCGTTTGTGGCTATGAAATTCCCAGCGAAAATTACAGCGATCAGCCCTACATTGTGCGGACAGACGATGGGGCATGGCTATGTGTGTTGACAACAGGCCCGGGGCGGGAGGGCGAGCC
>CAZUOJ010000204.1:0-2271 GCA_964622325.1 uncultured Armatimonadia bacterium | reverse complement strand
CAGATTATTGAAAAGCCGGACAAGCCGCCCTCGCGCTATGCTGTGACGGGCGTGTATGCGTATGATGCGGCTGTGTGGGAAATTTTGCCCACATTGCAGCTTTCGGCGCGCGGGCAATATGAAATTACAGATGTGAATAATGCGTATCTGCGCGCCGGGCGCCTGGAATATGACATCTTCCCGGGCTTATGGTCGGACGCCGGCACGCCCGAAAGCCTCTTTCGCGCCAATCAAATCGCCTGGACAAGCGATTTTCTGCCCCGCCTGCAGCCCAAAAAAGAAGGCTGAAGCCTTTTAAGGCCATGTATGCCCGGAGGGCGGAAAACATTTCGGGATAGAGGGAACAGGAGCTGGCCATGTGGGGCGTTTTGGGAGGGATGATTTTGGGCTTATTGTTAGGGAGCCTGCCGGCGCCAGCGGCGACATTGCAGCTGGCGCTCGCACAAACGCAATTGCGGCTCTATGAGAATCCGGCGGCGTTTGCCGCGCATATGGAAGCGCGCGTGCGGGAAGCGATGGCCACACAGCCGCAGCTGATTGTCTTTCCGGAAGACATCGGCTTGCCGCTGCTTTTGGCAAACGACGGCGCGGCCCTGCGCGCCTGCGCCTCCATTCAGGAGGCCAGAGAGCTTCTGGCCAGGCGCTATGGGGCCCAAATCGCGCCGCTTGTGGCGCAGGGCCTGTCGCCGGCGCGGGCGCTTTTGCAGCTCCTGGCGCCGCCCGCGGAGTCATTTTATGTGCAGACATTCAGCGATCTGGCCAGGCGCTATAATGTATATATCGCAGCGGGCTCCGCTCCGGCGCCCTATCGCGAGGGCGTGCTGGCGAATGTGGCTTATCTGTTTGCCCCTACGGGGGAGCTCGTGGGGCGTGTGGGCAAGCACAATCTGATTGAATTGGAGGGGCCCGCTGGATTGGATCTGACGCCTGTAGCGAAAGAAGAGCTGCAAGTTTGCGAGACAGCTTTCGGCAAAATCGGCCTGATTGTCTGCGCCGACGCCTGGGATCCGGAGATTGCCGCCTTGTATAAGCGCCAGGGGGCGCAGCTGCTCGTGAATTGTCTGGCCAATCCGGAGCCCTGGAATGCCGACAAAGAGCGCGAGATGGATGCGGGCAGCTTGCCGGCGCGTGTGGCAGAAAACGGCTTGCCCGGCGGGCAATGTTATGCCGTCGGCCGGCTTTTTGAGCTGGAATTTCAGGGCCGCTCGCAAATTCTGATGCCTGCGGGCGAAAGCGGCTGGCGCTCCCTGGCCCGGGCGAAGACATCCGATAGCGAAGAAATCGTCGCGGCGGAGATTGTGTTGCCGTAACGCTCGTGTGGGAGAGGAGATTAGAGCTTTGAAGAAGTGGCAGGCGCCTGTGGCTATTATCGCTTTGCTGGCGGTGGTGGCGGGGATGAATGTCGTGGCGGATTGGCGGCGGGAGCAAGCGGAAAAAAAGAATAAAGAATTGGAAAAGAAGAAGCTGGAGGCGGAATTGCTGGCGAAAGTCAAGGAGGGCAATCCGCATGGCCTGTCGCAACATGGCGGGGCGGCGCCGGCGTTTAAGTTGCCGCCGCCCAGCGGGCCTGTGGGCGCGCCTGTAAAAGTGGAAATCTTCGTCAACAACACGAATGAATGTCATGTGGCCAATACAGCCCTGACGGAGCTGCCCAAAATCTACGGCTCGCTGGTGCGGCTGGAATGGCACAGCATTGCCGATCCGAAAGTGGCCGAACGCGCCGACAAATTGCAGATTGGCTGCGAAGCGGGGATATTGATTAATGGCAAGATAGAGATGGAAGTGCCGCGGCTGGGCGGCAAGATGTTTGTCTCTTTTCGGGGGCCCCTGGGGGACAAATACAGGCTGCCGGATGTGTATGCGGCGATTAATCAGGCCTTGCAGGCCAAAGGCAAAAAGCCGCCCGCCGCCGCTCTCGCCAAAGCCCAATCCTCCTAAAAGCTCGTCAAGCGTGCGCCGATAATCATTTTGATTGCAGAATATTTCGAGATAATGGGGGGAATATATCTAGATTGTTGTGGGGCGGGCGTCCCCGCCCGCCACAGCTTTCCGCAGGCGAGGACGCCTGCGCTACAACAATTGAAATTAATGCCCGCTGGCGCGACGATCTCACAACAACGCGTGGGGCGGGCGTCCCCGCCCGCCACAGCTCGCCCCAAAAGAAATCGCGCCATATTTTGCCAAGAGGCATCGCCGCCCCATTCTCGCCCAGAGGGCGCGCCGAAAAGAAATATCCGAGGGGCTTTGCTTGAAAGGAAAATCGGCCGGCCT
>CAZUOJ010000203.1:0-2286 GCA_964622325.1 uncultured Armatimonadia bacterium | reverse complement strand
ACAGTTGAGGCGGATATGATTCTCATGGCAGCCGGGCGTCGCGCCAATACAGCTGATATGGGCCTGGAAGAAGCTGGAATACACATCGAGCGAGGCTGTATTGTGGCGGATCAGAATAGACGAACGAATTTGGAAAATGTATATGCGATCGGAGATGTCATCCGCGGCATCGGGCTGGCACATTGGGCGTCACATGAGGCTTTGGGCGTTGTAGAGTGTCTTTTTGGCCAGGCGGAATGTCTGCATGATTTTTACATTCCCTCTGTTGTTTTCACACATCCGGAAATTGGCTCAGTGGGCCAACGGGAACATGAATGCCGCGCCTGCAATCTGGACATTGTTGTGGGCAAATTTCCCTTCCAGGCGTTGGGGAAAGCCGCCGCGATTCGCCAGCGCGAAGGCTTTGTCAAGCTTGTGGCCTCTGCAGAAGATGGCCGGCTGTTGGGCGGAACTGTTGTGGGCCCTTGCGCGACGGATTTAATCGCTGAGATCGCCCTGGCCGTTCAGATGGGCTTAACAGCGGCGGAGGTGGCTGATGTCATTCATTCTCATCCCACATTGGCGGAGGCTGTGGGCGAAGCGGCTATGGACGCGCTCGGAAAAGCCCTGCATATCCTGCCTGGCAAAAAGCGCTGAGCCTGAGGAATCTGCCTAGAGGGACAATGGCGAAGAGGGCGGCGTTTCTGCTGTCCTCTTCGCTTTATTGCCCATCTTTGAAAATTATTTCTTGCTGTATTTAACGCAAATTTGCTCTGTCATCTTTGAAACGACATAAAGCTGCTGCAAATAGCTAGAGGCGTAAAGAAAGATAGCGCCAACTGGCGATAACAAAATGAAAAATGCCCTGAGCCTATCTTTTCATCTTCAGCGGGAAGCGGCAAGCCGCACTAAAAGCTCATCCATCTCTTGCCGCAAATTATCATAATCACGGACATTTTGTGGACGCAAAGCACGTTCTGTAAATTTTTGCAGCATGGCTTCCTCAGCGCCCCATTGTCGCAAGAGCAACATCCTTTTATATTCCTGAAATCCCTCCCGCAGAGCCTCCAAGCTGCGCGCCGGCACGCCATAATAGCTGGCGGCGTATTCCGTTCCCTTAGGATCATCCATATAGGGAATTTGTGAGATAGCATTTAACGAATAAAAACAGGCGCCTTGTAAGCCGTATTTCCACGCCAGCCAGGGCAATAGACGCAAAAGGCAGCGGCCGCTTTTAGGCTGGCGCGTATGAGGGAAATTGACAATCTCATAAAACCAACATTGTTCCGCTTGTTTCATTAAAGGCACGGATAAGCTCGCCACATCATCCCACAGCCAATGACTGTAGGGAATCCAGATGTTCGCATAGGGCATGAAAGGCTTAATCGTGCCTTCCACAGAGCCCCATTCATTTTTGGGGCCAGGCCCCCAGCCGGGATTGAATAAAAATCGCGCCTGTGGCCATTTCTGGCGAATATGTTCCGCCCACTTTACAAGCTGAGGCGTCGTTTTATCGGACGGCTCATCAAAGATGTAAAGCGCCCATTGTTCTGGCCGCAAACGCAATTTGGCGATCATTTGCTGAATTTCGTGCAGACGCTTATCCACATCGGCTGCGGGCACATCTTCTGGCGCCTGTCCTTTCCAGGAGGGCCCAAAAACAAATACGAAAAAGCGAAAGCCGGCTTGCTGACAAATTTCCATATCCTTATCCAGATGTGTTGTATTAATTCCATATTCGTAAAATAGACGGGCGGCCTCATATTGCGTCGGATCTTTGGGGATCCATTGCCAGGCCCAACAATACAGCGGATTGTCTACAGGCAAACCCACAGGCTGCACGCGCACGAAAACAGGAATTTTTTGCTCTGTTGCTCCGTCGCCGTCCGCCCTCTGAATAATTAAATTGCCTTCATAACGGCCCGGCTGCAGGCCCCGCGTATCCACTGTAATCCATATGACAACAGGATCCTCGTTTGTGGCTGTCACGAGAGGGAATTGGCGGATATTTTCCAAATTTCGGATCCATTTGCGCCATTCGGGATTGATACGTTCCGGATGATCAAAAATTGGATCCATTATCCAGCCAAAAGGCGTTTGCTGCACAAAGCCCACAACACGCAAGCGCACATGGGAGACAAATTCTGGCGAGCCCTCTAAGGAAAGCCGCAACATAGCCTGTTTTTCGTGAGCAGAGGGAATAATAGCCATAGCCCGATGAGCCCAATCATTTTGCAAAGCGGCCAGATGGATCTGGCGCACAGGAGGCCCTAAAAACTGTGCTAATTCTGCCACTGTGCATTCTTC
>CAZUOJ010000202.1:0-2297 GCA_964622325.1 uncultured Armatimonadia bacterium | reverse complement strand
CGCCGCCTTTAACGCCCTGCGGATTTTCGGCCGAGATCGAACGTGTCTTGCCGCTGTGGAGCATAAATACGCCCCCCAGGCCTAAATTAAAAGGCTGCCAGATCATGAAATTCGCTCCTTTCCCTGAACTTAAAATTTTTTTTAAAATGGATACGCGCCTTTGGGCACAAAAACTGTATAGAGGAAGAAACTGATTATTTCCATTCTTCAGCGCAAAGGATTTGTCCTGCTGGCAAATAATAATATTTTGCGCACAACACAAAAACAAAAAACACAATTCAGGAGCGCAAATAAGCATCGAGCATATCAGCTTTTAATTTCAGCCTATTGGCCGGGCCAAATGAGCCCTTTTCCCATCACTTATGATATAAAGCTTACAAGTGCGTTCGCATAAAGCCCTTGCTTACATTTTTTCTTTTTTGTGAGGAACAAAATGGCCGTTTCAGAGGACATTCGCAGCCTTTCGTTCGTGCTTCCTGTCTATAATGAGGCAGATAACATTGAGCCCTTATATCAGGCTCTGGCGGCTGTAATGGATAAGCTGGCGCTGCCTTGCGAGGCGATTTTAGTCAACGATGGGAGCACCGATAACACGGCGGAGCGGCTGGATGCCTTGGCCGCACGCGATTCTCGTTTCGTCATTATTCATTTGCGGCGCAATTTCGGCCAAACAGCAGCGATGTCCGCTGGCTTTGATCAGGCCACAGGCGATGTCATTGTGGCTATGGACGCGGATTTACAAAATGATCCGGCGGATGTGCCCAAGCTGCTTGCGAAAATGCAAGAGGGATATGATGTTGTAAGCGGCTGGCGGCGCGATCGCAAAGATAAATGGCTCACGCGGATTCTGCCCTCCAAAATTGCCAATTGGCTCATCTCGCGCTTGACAGGCGTCTATTTGCACGATTATGGCTGTTCGCTCAAAGCCTATCGGCGGGAGATATTGCAAGATGTGCGCCTGTATGGCGAAATGCATCGTTACATTCCCGCTTTAGCCTATTGGGCGGGCGCGCGTGTGGCGGAAGTCGTTGTCTCCCATCATCCACGGCGCTTTGGGAAAAGCAAATATGGCCTGTCCCGTATTTTGCGTGTGCTTCTGGATCTGTTTACAGTGAAATTTTTGCTGGCTTATTCCACAAAGCCGATTCAAGTTTTTGGCCGCTGGGGCTTCATCAGCGGCGCCATTGGCTTTTTTCTCGCGTTATATCTTTCCCTGGAGAAATTGCTGTATCATGTGAATATCGGCAATCGCCCGCTGCTGCTCCTCGCTGTATTGTTAATCATTTTGGGCGTGCAATTTGTGAGTCTGGGCTTGCTGGCGGAATTGCAAGCCCGCACATATTATGAAGCCCAGGGGAAACGGATTTACGCTATAAGACGCATTGTGCGTCAGAGTCCAATAGAAAAATCATCTTCTGTAGAGCCTCTTTCTCATCCTTAAAAAGTCTCCTGTTATCGCGCTAAAGCTCCATGGGAAATAAAGGGAAATATCAGTGCCGAATGGAGGAATTATTGAATGTTGACAGCCCAAGAAGTGAAAGCTTACGCGCGGCAAGCAGGCGCGGATCTTGTGGGAATTGCCTCTGCTGAACGTTTTGCCGCCGTGCCTGCCGAACACAATCCGCTTTCTATTTTTCCCCATGCCCAGGCCATCATCGTTTTGGGCCGGCGCATTACACGGGGCACATTACGTGCCACGGAAGAAGGCACGAATCTGGGGACATATGAGATGTTTGGCTATAGCTGGCTGGACGGGCAATTTCTGGCGCTGACAATTTTTGATACAGTCAGCTTCATTGAGGATCACGGCTGGGAAGCGACGCCGTTGTTTCCTTTTCCGCCCGAAGCGTATCCGCAAGGCATTCCTGTGCGGGCCGACGCGCCTGCCCCCAATGTGTATCCGGATTTTGATTACGCGGCTGTAGCGGCTGGACTAGGCGAGATTAGCTATCATGGCGTATTTTTATCGCCTCAATTTGGGCCTCGCCAGCGACTGCAGATGATCCTGACAGATGCCCCCCTAGAAGCTGATCCGCTCTGCGAAAAGCGCATTTGCGGGCAATGCAAACAATGCGTTAAGGCCTGTCCTTTGGGCGCGCTGAATGAGGCACAGGAAGAAGAGATCAATATTGCCGGCAAGCGCATGATCGTGTGCCATATTGATTACAGCAAATGCCGCTTATGCCGTAATGGCGCTGTGCCCAATCGCTATCATCCCACAGGAAAGCCTGATCGGCTGGCGGCATTGTGCACACGCACATGTCTGGATGCGCTGGAGCGCAATGGCAAGCTCAGCA
>CAZUOJ010000201.1:0-2309 GCA_964622325.1 uncultured Armatimonadia bacterium | reverse complement strand
TTTTCGGGATAATTGCTGACAAGCAGTTGGGGCGGCAGAGGCAGCGGGACATTAATCACGCGCACTTCTACAGGCAGCTCGGCCTCCACAGGAAAACAGCCTTCGCCGACAGCGCGCAGCCAGACGACATAGCGATTGTTCTGGCGCCGCGGCTCGCCCAGCATCAAGCGGGCAGGCGGGGCTAATTGCACCGCATTCAGCACGGCATTGCGCAGAGTACGGCGCAAATCTTCGGGCGGAAGAGGAGGAGCGGTAACTTCTGCCACAGCGAAGGCCGACACACGCGCTGCCCAGGCCTTGACTTCTACAGGCACGCGGACGGAGTCCTCATCCGTGTTGGCCGTAAGGGTCGTGGCGCCAATTTTCAAGCCCCGGACAAGCAATCGTCGCTGGGCCTCGTCAAGCTGCAAATTCGCCACTTCTGCATCAGCTATAGTGAAGCTTAAGGCCAGCCGCGCCGTGCCGCCCCAGCGCAAAAAGCGAGTTTCGCCTAAGGGGACAGCTAAACTCGCGCGGGGCTCTAAGACAACATAAGGAGCAGCCAGGAGGCGCCGGAGCCGGGCCGTCCATTCTGCCGCCAGGCTTCCGGGCGTGGCCTTCGCGGCCTGTGCGGTTTGTTTGCTAATGAAAATGAAGGGCTTGCCTTTCACAACAATTTTCGCGCCGCCCGGAATGCTTTGCCAGGAAATTTGCTGCGGCAGAAGGCCCTCCAGGGCATAACGATTCAATTCCGCGGCGATTGACGCCAGCCCCTGTTTCAGGTCCATCCCGGCGCGCAAACGAAGAATCGTCTGTCCGTCTGCGGTCAAAGCAGCGCCAGAGGGGCTGGATATAGCCTGAAAATACAAAAATCGCGCCGCAGAGGCCGGCGGCAAGGCCAAAAGCAAGCCACTGCCTAGCCACAACACGATAAACTGAAAGTAACGAATGTGTTGAGGAATTGTTCTCTTATGGATATACATCATCTCAATTTTTGTTTCCAGGGCAGCAAAAATCCGGAGGCTGGTCAGGCTCTCCGGCTAGTTTGTCAAATCGCCCTGTATTATATCAGCTTTCCTGTTGTTTTTCCAGTTCGGCGACGCGCTGTTGCAATTCGCGAATCATTTTCAGCATTTCCGGCAGTTTTTGCATGGCGGCCAGAATGCGCAGTTGCTGGCGATGCGGCCCGGCGCCATAGCCCGAATACGCGCCAGGCTCTGTGATGTCGCCAAACACGCCCGCCTGGGCGCCGATAATCGCGTGGCTACAAATGCTGATGTGATCATTAATTCCTGCCTGGCCCCCCATAATGACAAAATCGCCGACTCTAGTGCTGCCGGCAATGCCCACTTGCCCGGCAAATAAGCAATGACGCCCAATGACACAATTGTGCGCGATATGCACATTATCATCAATTTTTGTCCCGGCGCCAATAATTGTCGCAGAGGCGGTAGCGCGATCTATCGTGCTGTTGGCGCCTATCTCCACCTCATCTTCAATAATCACGGTGCCAATCTGGGGAATCTTCTTATGGCCTGTCGGTTGCGGCAAATAGCCAAAGCCGTCACAGCCAATCGCCACGCCCGCATGCAAAATGCAATTTTTCCCGATGAGCACGCGCTCGCCGATATACACATGGGGATGGATTTCCGTGCCCGCGCCAATCCGCGCCTCATGGCCGATGTACACTAAGGGATGTATAATCACATTATCTTCCAGCACGACATTATCCCCGATCACGGCATGGGCGCCAATGCTAACATTGCGCCCCAGGCGCACATGGGCGCCCAAAACGGCCGTGGGATGTATGCCCTCATAGACACGGCGCTCAGGAGCGAAAATTTCCAGCACTTTGCTGAAAGCCAGGCGCGGATCTTCCGTGACAATAATCGGCTTGGCCTTCGTCCGCGTTTCCGGCGAAACGATTAACGCCGAAGCCGCCGATTTTTCGCCTATCGGCAGCCATTCCGGCTTTTCCACAAAGGTAATATGCCCTTCCTGAGCATGATCGATCGTGCTCACGCCTGTAATGAGTACTTCTTCCCCCTCCACGCGGCCTTCCACCAGTTCCGCAATTTTGGATAATGGAATAGCCCGATTGCGCAACTTGTTCACCCCTTGTGCCCCTATGGACGATACATGCGGCGAAGTTCAGGACGAATTTGTTCTGTAAGATTCCTGCCGCGGGCCGGCTCTTCCGGCGGGAAATATATCCTCCAGCCCTGCAAGCCCGCAATACGCAAGACGGCGAGTGCAGTCGCCTCCCAGAGCTGTTTGCTTAAACGAGCCCGCGCTCTGGCTAAACGATCTGCCTGGGCCGCCCGCACCCG
>CAZUOJ010000200.1:0-2375 GCA_964622325.1 uncultured Armatimonadia bacterium | reverse complement strand
GGCCCAAAAGGCTCGAAATAGCCTACATAGAAAATCACATCTCCTGATTGGACAAATTCCTGCAGCCGATCTGGCTCGCGCAGCTTAAGGGGCCGCAGAAGGCCGGGATCGCCGGTTTGGCCGGGCAACTCCGGAGGCAAATGTCCGGCGGCGGCAAGCCAGGCTGTTCGCCCCGCCTGGAGGGCCTGAGCGGCTAATTGCCCCGCCTGATGAAATTTTTCCCGCTGCGTCGCTCGCAATGCCCGCAAAATGTTGCTCACGCGAGCGATATAAGTCCGTCCCAAACGATATGGCAAAATAGGCGGCACTGAAAGCGGCTCCCACATTCGCCCCTGGCGCACAGCGTTGCGCTCCCGTCCGCCGGGAATAAGGACGCTTTGATAGAGGGCGGGCATTTTGCCTAGCCGCGTCAGGGCCGCCACTAATTCGCCTGTGAAGGTCCATAGAGCGGCCGCCAGGAGAGGCGAAGCTGTAGGCAAAGCAGAGGGATTGTCGGCCGGCGGTGTGGGCACAGCCAAAAATGTGCCGGCTTTCCCAGAAAGGGCAAGCGCCCCGGGGCCCATAATGACGCACAGCGCGCCTTGTGTCTGCGCGTGATGCCAGTGCGTCTCGTCAGCGGCTTGCGGCCGGCTAATTAAGCCATATAGCAGCACATCATTGGGCTGCAGGGAAGGCAAGGGGGGAAGGGCCTGTGCGCCCATTAAGCCCCCGGCGCGATGCAGCCCCTCTAAAACGAAGCCGCGATCGCCTGCCAGCCAGAGACTGCCTCCGCTGGCCAGGCGCATAGCGGCAGCCTCGGCCGCGCGCACATAATCTGGCATCATGGGCACGAGCGCCGCCAGCCCGGCCTGGATCTTTTGGCAATAGGCTGCCGCCGCGGAAGAGCGCGCGGCGTCGTCAGCAAAAACATGATATGGCGCCATTCCCAGCACAATAAGCCCAAAAAGAAGCGGAAAAGCCTTAACGCCCATTTCCGGGCAGCCTCCCTAAATTTAAGTTAAGTACAGCGCTCAGGGAAGTGCCTCCGCCCTCATGCTTCAATGTTTTTCCGCTCTTGCGCCGCCTTGGCCTTCCTAACATTTTCCCTTCTTTTTCGTTCTTTCGTTCCACAGAGTAACGCATTTCAATTTTAACAGTGTTGCTGGCTTTGTGTCCTATACGCCTAATGTCTTTTCTTATGTGTGAGTTGATATGTCAATCAATGATTTTGGAGTAATAACATAACAAACGCCCGTATCCAAGTCCAAAGGCGAAAAATTTATATAATCAGATTATAAAAATTTACATCGATGGCAGATGTTCGCTTTCCCAAGAAACTGTATTTGAAATGTATCTTCGGGGCCGAAAATAAATTTTTAAAAAATTTTTTGTGTGGCAGGAATCTGGAAAAGACATGAAAAATTATAAAACATGCAGGATGTAAATCTTGCGAAGGAAAATTGCAGGAAAGGAGTATATCAAAATGCGTAAGGGCTTTACATTGATTGAGCTGCTGGTCGTCATCGCGATTATCGCGATCCTGGCGGCCATCCTGTTTCCAGTCTTCGCCCGGGCGCGGGAGAAGGCGCGGCAAAGCTCATGTCTGTCCAATCTCAAACAGTTAGGGCTGGCGTTTTTGCAGTATGCGCAGGATTATGATGAGACAATGGTCTCCGGCAGTGGCTATCAGGGCAATAGCATTAACTGGCAATACAAGGTGGCGCCGTATATCAAGAACATCCAGATTTATTCCTGTCCCAGCCGCGGGGAATCCAGCTTTTCCTATGGCGGATCGGGGCCCTTCGGGTATATGACTTTGTGGTATGGCTATGCGCATCCCTGGCGGGGCGGTTCCAGGTTGGGCACGATTGGCCAGCCGGCGATGACGGTATTAACAAATGATGGCGTGCATCCGGCGGTGGACGGCTATCGTGGGTGTGTCCCGAAAATTTGCCGGGGATATCATTCCTGCAACACGACCCCTGTCACTGATGATCATTTTTATCACAACGGCGGGGATAACATCGTGTTCTGGGATGGGCACGCCAAATGGCTAAAGGCGCAGGTGCTGTCCAACACCTCTGGCACAGATCCCCAGTCCGTTTGGAGGACAGATTAGCGGAAATTGCCTGCTGCGTGAGAAAGTACACAGGCTGGCGCTCCGGGCATAGCAGGATAAAGGCGGGATTGTGGGGCGGGCGAGGACGCCCGCCCTACAACTAGATAATTTCACATGGACGCCCGCCTCGCGGATTGTTATATGATTGTGGCGCAGGCGTCCCCGCACAAACACATCGCTCGCGGAGCGCAGGCGTCCCCGCCTGCGATAATTCTTACATTTGCCTGCTGCAAAAGAAAGAAGGCTGTGGAGCCTCCTGGGGGAGATTGTGGCGGGC
>CAZUOJ010000199.1:0-2410 GCA_964622325.1 uncultured Armatimonadia bacterium | reverse complement strand
ACGCGTGGGGCAAATTTCTAGATTGTTGTGGGGCGGGCGTCCTCGCCCGCCACATCTTCCCCCAAAGGCATCGCGCCCCATTTTGCCAAGAGGCTCCCGCCACATTTCTGCCCGGATGGCTGCGCGCAAAAGGAACATTTTGCCGGGCGCCATCGCCCTCTTTTTCTTGCCACAGGGACATGCCGGAATTGTCGCAGGCGGGGACGCCTGCGCTACGCGGGAGGGAGATTGATCGGGAGGCGCCACGCTTCCTTTTTTGCCCCGCTGGGCGGGCCTTCCGGGCCGGAGAAGATTTTTTAATTTAGCGCAGGGATTTGTAGGACAAATCACGAATACAACATCCATCAATCCAGACGCGCAGGCGACAAAAGGCGCCTGAAGCGGCGTTTTCAGGCGTCCCCAGCCCCCTCACAGCCTCCTGATGTGTCTTTTTGCGGGAGGAAGGGGCTGGGATATTTCCGCGCCGGAGGACAGGACAATGACAGCCACATTGACGCCGCTGGATTATGTTGTGCTTGTTGTGTATCTCGTCGCCTCTGTTGTGCTGGGCGTGTCGTTTGTGCGGGAGCAGCGGACTGTGAAGGATTATTTTCTGGCGGGGCAGACGATGAACTGGTTCGTTGTCGCCATCAGCGTCATTGCGGCGCTGTTTTCGGGCATAAGCTATCTGGGCGCGCCGACAGAAGTTTTCCTGCACGATATGACATACGCCACGAGCCTGCTTTCGTTTTTCCTCGCCACGCCGATTATTATTCATGTCTTCCTGCCGCAATTCTATCGGGCGAATTTGTACAGCGCCTACGAATATCTGGAGCGGCGTTTTGATGTGCAAGTGCGGGCGTGGGCGGCGGCGATGTTTATTTTGCGCGTCATCTTTTATCTGGCGCTGGCGATTTATGCGCCCGCGCTGGCGATGGCGAGCGTCACAGGCCTGCCCCTGTGGCTGTCGATTTCCGTCATCGGGCTTCTGACAACGCTGTATACGACTTTAGGAGGGATGAAGGCCGTCATCTGGACGGATGTGATGCAATTTTTCGTGCTCTTTGGGGGCCAGCTTGTCATCGCCTGGATAGCGACGAGTCGGATTCCCGGGGGCTGGGCGGGCGCCTGGAATATCGCAGCAGCCAACGGCAAATTGCATTGGGCGAATTTTGATTGGAGCCTGACGGCGCGCATGACATTTTGGGGCGCTTTTTTGGGCAGCCTGTTTCATAATTTAGTCCAGATGGGCACGGATCAAATCTCCGTGCAGCGCTATCTGACCGCGAAAAGCCGCGCCGAAGCCGCGAAATCTTTATGGTTCAAGCTCATCGTCACATTGCCCGTCGTGATTGTCTTCTATCTGATGGGCGCCCTGCTGTTTTCGTTTTATCACACGCATCCGGATCGGCTGCCGACCCTGGAGCAAAAGGATCGCATCCTGCCGTATTTTGTTGTCAACGAGCTGCCGCATGGGCTGCCCGGGCTGCTCATCGCAGCCATCTTCGCCGCGACAATGTCCACAGTTTCCGCGGGCATCAATGCCCTGAGCACAGCCAGCATTATGGATTTTTATCGGCGCCATCTCAATCCCCATCCGGATCCCGAACGGCTGCTGCGCATTTCCAAAGGGCTGACTTTGATCTATGGGCTGGCGGCGACGGCCGTGGCCTTCCTGATGCCGCTTCTGGGGACGCTCGTGGAGGCAACGAACAAAATTATGGGAATGCTGGGGGGCCCGCTGCTGGGCGTGTTTTTGCTCGGAATGCTGACAAAGCGCACGACAGCGCCCGGCGCGCTGCTGGGAGCCTTCTTCGGCTCGCTCGTTCTCGCCTTCGTTGTGTTTGAGACAAAAGTATCCTTTACATGGTACGCGCTGATTGGCTGCCTGGCCACAATGCTGCTTGGCTTTCTGTTCAGCTACATCACGAGTCAGCCGCCCCGGCAAAGGGGAGAGGAGGAGGCAGCCGCAGGAGAGGAAAAAGCCTTAAGCGAAGAGACAATCGCAGGCGAAAATACAGCCGCGACGGAAAAAATGTCCGGGCCAAAAGAGGCGGAATAAAGAGCGTGCGGCAGGGGAGGCTGTGAGAACGGCTGCAGGCGGGGATTGCGCCAGATAGGGGAGAGGGGGGAGCCTGAGAGGGCGGACGCAGGCGGGGACGCCTGCGCCACAACATTTAAATTATATGCTTGCGCTCCGCGGGAGGAGATAATGGCGGGGACGCCTGCGCTCCGCGGGAGGAGATATCGGGCGAGGCCGGCGCCACAACATTTGAGATTAATGCCTGCCGGCGCAGCGCGTTGGATGGAGCTGGAGTCAAGGCCGCCGGCGCCATTATCCTCCACACTGGAAGGACTGTAATAAAGCACGGCCGCTTAATCTAAAGCCACGCGATAGCGATAATAATTCGCCTGCATCCATCGTTCGGCG
>CAZUOJ010000198.1:0-2467 GCA_964622325.1 uncultured Armatimonadia bacterium | reverse complement strand
CGACGGACTAATTCCAATATCGCCAGGAATGTGACAATAACAAATAGACGCGAGGCCGAATGCACAATCAATTCGCTGAAAAGCAAAGCGCGTTTTTCCGCCGCGAGTTGCATGAGAATGTCCTCAATCCGTTCCGCCACTGTCACGGCAGGCCGTCGCATACGGGCGGGCGGATCGGGCCGTGCCCGTAATAGCATCTCCTGCACGGCCGCAATCATATCAAACACGGATACATCTTCCAAAGGAACATAGCCAGTGCCAATTTCTGCTTCGCTTGTGGAGCGCAAAAATATCTTGCGGCGCTCGCGCAGCGATTCCTCAAGCATCTCAGCGGCTTCCCGATAGATCCGATATTCTTGCAGGCGCCGATGCAATTGCTTTTCGGAATCTTCCATCTCTTCCTCAACGACTTCTTCCTCTTCCGGCTCGCCAGCGGGATTGACAGGCAAAAGCCAGCGTGATTTTATGAGCAACAGCGATGCCGCCAGAACTACGAATTCGGCCCCATATTGTATATTCAATTCTTCCATCGTCTGCAAATACGCCAGATATTGCTGCGTAATAGAAGCGATATTTATTTCGGCAATATCCACTTCCTCACGCTTCACAAGATACACAAGCAAATCCAGCGGCCCCTCAAATATTTCTATGCTTACAGGAAAGCCGCTGAATTGTGCGGGCTGTGAAGCGGAAGCCAAGGATGTGTGCTTTTTTTTCTTTGCTGTTGTCGCCATTACAACATCCTGATTTGGGCCATATCGCCCAAAATCATATGTAGGGGCTTGCTTAAAGCGGCTTGCCCCATCACATGCACATGCTCGCCTATAACGGATTGTTCCAGAGCCACATATTCAAGTCGGCTTTGCGCCTGGATGATGCAATTTTCCATCCGGCAGGATCGAATATGACAGCCATCGCCAATAGCGACATAAGGCCCAATACAGCTTTGTTCTATACGACAGTTGCGGCCAATTACACAGGGTCCCTGGAGCTCACAATCTATCATTTGGCTGCCAGCCCCGATAGCCGCTGCGCCCACAATCTGACATCTCTCAAGCTGTTTCTCAGAAATTTCCGGCTCCACGCGTTCCAAATAAATCCGATTTGCCTCCAATAGCGCCATTGGCTCCCCGGCATCCAGCCAATAGCCATCCATAATATGGGCCTGGACAGCTCGTCCTTGCTCGATGAGCTTTTGAATGGCATCTGTAATTTCTAATTCGCCGCGGGCAGACGGCTGAATACACTCTATCGCCTCGAAAATTGTCGGCGTAAAAGCATATACGCCCACAATAGCCCACGGCGAAGGCGGATGAGCCGGCTTTTCGATTAATTGCTTTACATGCTGTCTTTCATCCAGCACAGCCACGCCATAGCGTCGCGGATCCTCCACAGCCTTTAGCAACAAAGCCGCATCGTTTTGTTGGGCCTGGAAGGCTGTCACAAAATTAGACAGGCTATATTCTAGCAAATTATCGCCTAAATACACAAGAAACGGCTCATCAGAAACGAAGCGCTGCGCCTGTTTGACGGCATGAGCCAGGCCCAGGGGCTGCTCTTGTCTAATGTAAGAGACATTGAGCCCCCACGGCGTGCCATTGCCTACATAGCCTTGCACGGCCTCCCAGCGATGGCCCACAACAAGGCCTACATCCGTTAAGCCAGCTTGGGAAATAGCCTCTAAAGCCCAGCCTAACAACGGCTTGCCCGCCACTGGCAAAAGATGCTTGGGCTTGGAGAATGTTAAAGGCCGTAGCCGCGTCCCCTCGCCCGCACAAAGAAGCAATGCTTTCTTCATTTTTATTTTATCTTAATGGACGATTTCTTACGCTGGCCTTTTCCAGCAACATAAACAGCGTGAGCGAATTATATATTAAATATCTTGGCCTGTAAAAAGCGAAAAAAGAGTTCTGATGGGAATGCGGAGAAGCGCAAAAAATAATTCATTAAGCATCGGCACAAACATAATAAGAAAAAAAGCGAGAATAATCCATTGCATATTCCGCGCGGCCCAGCGGGCTAATTGTTGTTGCTGACGGGCAGGCAGCAAGGCTTCCAGAATATGGGAGCCATCTAAGGGCGGCACAGGAATGAGATTAAATACGCCCAGTGCTATATTGAGATACACAATTATCATCAGGGGCATGGCGTAATCTCCAGCCAGATGCAGGCGCAACGGCAGAGCCAATATCGCCGCTGTAAGGAAATTGCTCATAGGCCCCCAAAGAGAGACGAATAACAAATCGCGGCGCGGATGACGAAAAGCCAGTGGATTTATGGGCACGGGCTTTGCCCAGCCAAAGCCAAATAGCAATAGCAAGGTGGAGCCGACAATGTCATAATGCGCCAGCGGATTTAAGGTCAGGCGTCCCTCCGCGCGTGGCGTGGGATCGCCCGCTAAATCGGCGCGCTTTGCATGTGCGTATTCATGCACTGTAATAGCTATGGCTAAGGCGAACAGCCACGC
>CAZUOJ010000197.1:0-2563 GCA_964622325.1 uncultured Armatimonadia bacterium | reverse complement strand
AGAGGCGCTATTAGAACAGGCTCTGAGACAAATGCTTCAGGCTGCGCAGGAGGCTGTAGGAGCAGATTTCGAACTTGTTGTTGTCAATGATGGCAGCCAGGATCGCACTGGCGAAATTCTGGAGCGCTTAGCGTCAGAAGAGGCCCACATTCGCGTCCTCCATCATGATATAAATAGAGGCATCGGCGCAGGGATAACGACAGCCGGCCGCGCCGCTCGTTATAATCAGGCTATCATTTGCCCTGTGGATAATCCCCTTCCCGCCGAATTATTACGCGCGTTTTGGGAAAAATCAGCTTCGGATGTCATTGTCGTGGGCTATCGGCCGCAGCGTCTGGGCTATCGTCGCTGGCAGCATTTCGCCAGCCGTTTTTATCATGCGCTGGCTTGTTTTCTCTTGGGCTTGCGCTTGCGGGATATTAATTGGATACATCTGTATCCGACAAGCTTATTTTATAACATAGATATACAATTTCAGGGGATTGTTTATCTGGCGGAAGTGCTGGCCAAGGCGCAACGCCTGGGCTATCGCTTTGTAGAGATAGAGGCCCCTATGAGGGCACGCCCTGCTGGCGTGGCCACAATCAGCAAGCCGCGCGTGATATGGCGGACATTTTGGGATTTGTGGCGCTTATGGGCGCAGATGCGGCGATATGCCCATTCTGTTGAAAAGATAAAGCAATAGAGCCCGTCTTTGCGGGAACTATTAGCCGCGATAGCGCAATAGCCAATTCAAACAAAAAGCAGTGCTGCATGTTTTCAGTTTGTGACGCTTTGCTGCTGCCGCTTATTGCAGCTCAATGTGTTCAATGGCCACGCGTACGCCCTGTGTGCTACAGGGATCAAAGCGCAATTGTTGCAGCGTTCCCCGCCAGCGATTGTTGGCTTTCAAATCCACTGTATAATCATGCCATTGGCCATCCGCTTGGATCTCCCAGCGGACACTCGAAGCTTCGCTGAAGCCCGCCCCCACATTCCAAAAGAGCTGCGCCGTGTCTTTTTGCATAGGATGATTTTCGTATTTAAGGCGAAGCACAAGACGGCTGAATTTTTGCGCCCGAATTCGGGGCAAATTAACGATGAGGGCGGGATCGCGATTAGCTGTGACAAAGCTTAAAATGCCTTTTTGCGCTTGGAAGTCGCCTATGCCCATCATGGCGCCCCAACCCTGAGGGCTGTCAGCGAAATCCCAGCTTGTGCGGGGCGGCGCGTCCATGTCTGGATAATCGTATGGCCCCAGCCCCACATCCTGTGGCCCATAATTTAGCGGCCAGCCAGAAGCAGGCTGCCGGCAAAATACTTCCCGGATGACTTCATACATCTCAAAGCCGAATTCAGCGCAGGGCTCAATGTAGGAGCCTTCGCCCCATTCATTTAAGGGCGCCAGCATAAGCTGTTTGAGGCCTCTTTCGTCCGCAAATTTTTTGGCTTCCTGGCAAATCTGGCGGAAGAGCTCTGGCGTGCGGCCATACACGACGAGGGCTTTGTCGCCATGCCAGGGGCGTGCGTCCCAGCCTGTGGATAGCGTGGGCCAGAAGGGCAAGATATCTTGCGCCGCCCGTTCTTCCCAATGAGCACGACTTGTCTGCGCCACGAGCGCATACGGATAATGCAAAGGATCCGCCGCCTGGCCACCATGTCCCAAATAATTGTAAGACATTGTGGCGGCATAGCCTTCTTCCTTCAATATCGGCAATGACTCTTTTGTGGGATGCATAGCGACAAAATAAATGCCCTTATAGCCCGCCGCACGGGCCAGCTCCTGTGAGATGTCCAGCAGCCGCTTGGCGCCTGCGCTGCCGCCCATATCCCGCCGCATATTGCCAGGCGCCCAGATGATCACTACAGGCATGTCCTCAATCCGATAATATTCAGGCATGCCAAAATAATGTTCAATCCAGTATTGCGTCACAGCCCGCTGATCGTCTTCTGAATGTGTATTGGGCGCATTGTGATTTGCCCACATCACACACCATTTTAAGAAATGACGATAACGGCTATGCATATAAGCGTTATGCAGCCAATGTTCCAGATGGCGACCCCCGGCGCTCCAATACCAATCTACTGCAAAAAATTTTATGCCATTTTCCACAGCCCACTTAATTTGCCAATCAGCGCATTCCGGATTGCTTTCATCATACCATCCTAGTACAGGCTTGCGTTCAGGCGCGATATCCCGGATACATTGCCATTTGGCCGCGCTTTCCCAGCCGGGGAAATAAAAAGCGCCAATCTCATAATCGCCGGGCACAGGCTGGGGCGCGGGGACATATGAGGCTTTCGGCAGCTTCAAATCGGGCAAAATTTTTAATATGCCTTGTGCAGGCGTTTCGGGCGCTCCCGGGCCCTGCAATTGCAGCTGCACTGTATATTTTCCTGGCTTGTCAGCCCGCAGGCTCAGCCGTTTATAAATGATCTCGCCCGGAGGAATATCCGGAATATTCAGCGCTGTTGCGGGGCCTAGCAGATGTAAGCCTGCTGGCAACTTTAGCCGGGCTATTTTCAGCCCCGAAGCAGCTGTTCCGCCGTGATTTTGGAGGCGCACAAGCAGCCGGCATTCTTT
>CAZUOJ010000196.1:0-2594 GCA_964622325.1 uncultured Armatimonadia bacterium | reverse complement strand
CTGACAATTATTCCGCCTCCTCGCCCATTTCCGCTAATAATTCCCGCAGCCGCTCCACACAACGCTGGCTGCCCGCAATTTTCGGCTGAAAGTGCGTCTCCAAAACGAGCACGCCCTTGTAATTGTTTTCTTTTAAAGCTCGCAGTTGCCCCCGCCAGTTCACATCCCCTTCTCCGGGCGGAACGGCCTGGCTTGTCCCGGCTTTGTAATCCTTCACATGTGTATGGATATGGAAAGGCTTTAAAGCCTCATACGCCGCCCGAAAATCCTCCCCTGTGGCGCATGTATGATTGCCCGGATCCCAATTCGCCTGCAAATAGGGATGATTGATTGCGGCGATGAGCCTGGCTAATGCCTGCCCGCAGCCGCCGTAGCAGATGGGCTCATTTTCCAGAGCGAGCCGCAGGCCGCGCTGGGCGGCGCGTTCCGCCGCGGCACGTAAATCCTCCACAACGCGCGGCGGCCAGGAAGCCCACAGCGCCCGATCGCCGCAAATGGGCGGAAACAACACAACAATTTGGGCGCCTAAAATTTCGGCCAGATCATAGCATTTTTCTTGAAAGCTCCCGCAATGCTCTTCATAGGCAGGATCTTCCAGCCGCACTTTGAACAGCCCCGGAGAGATGGAGGGGAAATCCAGGCCAAAATCCGCGGCGATTTGCCGCACGCGGTACATATCCGCTTCGCTCATCCCTTGAGGCGCTCGATAATTCATCCACAGCCGAAATTCCAGATGGCGCAGCCCCCAGGAAGCAGCCAGCTCACAAGCCGCCAGAGGATCCACAGAAATTTCATCTGATAATATGGCAATGCGCATAAAACTTTATTCTCCTGTTTTCTAAGGCGATGCGCCAAAGAATTATGTGTGTAATTCCCAGCGCAATTAGTCGCTTTCTATCACATAGCCTATTTGCCCTGCACATAATCCATCACAAGAATCAGCCGCGGCAAATCTCGCCGCACAGAAGGCCCATAATCGTCATCTGCCCATGTAATGCGCACACAAACGCAAAGCCGATTCCGCCGATCGCTATGGCCGCTTTTTAGCCGCACGGAAATGGGCACTGTTAAGGTCTGCCGCGCCCCTAACGAGGGAATATCCGCCAGCGCTTCCGCCAATTCCACGCCCTCTGTTTTTTCCAGTCGCAGCCGGATCCGTTTCACGGATCGCTTCACAACATTTTGCAGCACAAGCTGCCCTTCAATGGTCGTATTCAAAGGCGCCGCGCGAGGCATTTCCAGCTTGGCCACAAGCGGATAGACGCGCCAGTTCATGCGAATGGTGCTGAAAGCGGCGCCCCCGGCCAAAGCCCATTCTGTGCCCGGATAAGGCCCATTATTGACCGCTGTGGTGGCGCGGCTAATATCGTGCCAGAAAGCCCCAATAGTCAGGCCGCTGTTCTGATATTTCTGATGCGCTGTAATAATCCGATTATAAAGCTCTTCTGGAGCCGCTGGCTGGAGCGTATTTTGATGCCAATAAAAATCGACTTGATCGCCCGGCATAAGATTAGCCTGGCCTTCGCCCACATATTCATGCCAATCCTGCACCATTTGCTCAAACATCGCGCGGCTGGACACTTGATACAGCATCGGCGCCAAAATGCTGGCGCCGGCATCCGTAAACATAATCGGATCCTGGCCATGCTGCTTGCCGTGCCACCAGCTCAGCACAAAAATCCACAGCGGCTTTGTCAAGCGCCCCTGGGAGATAATGGCTTGCAGATTTTCTGACATCAGATGTGCCCGCCACCAATTCCACGCGTCGTAAAAACGCGGATCGCTTTGCCATTGCCTTTCAATTTTATTCGCCACATACATCCAGCGGCGCTGCTGACTCCAGCGCCAGAAATCCGCGGGCAAGCGCAAAGGCATTTCCCGCGCAAAACGATCTGTCATCTCATAGCCGCCCCGATCCGAACGAAAATAATCCAGCCCCAGAAAATCCACATGAGGATTCGCTTCTAATTGGCTCAAAAAAGCCGCTAAATGATCGCGGCGCTGTGTGTCCAGCAGAGACACAAAATCCAGGCTCCGGATCGCGCCAGTACGGCGCGAAATGTCCTGCGCATATTGATAGGCAGGCTTATAGCGATTTGTTTGATGCGGATATGTGGCATAGGCCGCTGCCCACGCGCCAAAGCGCAAGCCCCGATGATGCGCCTCCGTGGCTAAACGTGGCACTGCCTCTAAATTCCACTTCTTGAAAGGCTGTTCTAATGTTAAGGGGCTATCAGGCGTGGCCTGTGTGACAGCCCCCCGGAACCATAATGTATCTGCCCCGATAAATTCGCACCAATCAAATAAGGCGCGCCAATCGCCGCGGCTGCCATCAGGGCGCGGCACTTTCCCGGACGGAAAATCCGGCTCCCATGTCGCCACACATGTTCCTGGCAAAACGCGTTTATCTGGCGCCCGCCCTGTGATTATGAAGCGCGCACGCGCGACGCACAGGCTCGCGCCCATCGGCGCCACTTCTTTTGCCTTCATTTGTCCCTGCTGCCGCTGTTTCTCGCGTTTTTGAGCAGGCGTTTGCCACGGCCATGCCGCCGGATTGTCAATCTGCACACTCGCTTCCACGATGTATTCTCCCA
>CAZUOJ010000195.1:1174-2616 GCA_964622325.1 uncultured Armatimonadia bacterium | reverse complement strand
GCCGTCAATGACGATGGCTTTGCCGACAAGGATTGCCTGCGCTATGTCGCCCGCGCCGGGCAAACGGTGGGGCCCGTCACACAGGCTCTCGCCTTAACGCCGAACACAGATTATGTGCTCGTAGCGGCCCTCAAAAGCGATGGCTCCCTTAAGCCTGCCGTGCGTGTGCTGGACACGAAAGGGGGAGGACAATTAGCCCTTGTTGTCTCGGAGGGGACGACGAGCTGGAAACAATTCAGTACGCGTTTTAACAGCGGCGCGGCCACACAGGCGCTCTTAGAAATCTGGGGCGACGCGCAAGCGATGAAAAGCAAGCAGGCTACGGCGGGGACATCGGCCATTGACGGCGTGAATGTGTATCGGGCCGCCGAAGCGCCGCCCACAATTCCCCTGCCGCCTGTGTTCACGCCCCCGGGGCCTAATTTAGCTCTGGGCAAGCCCTATGCGCTGCAGCCCAATCCCAATTATAGCTATTGCACAGATCCCGAGGACAAAACGCAATTAACAGACGGCGTCTATACTGTAGGCTATTTCTGGACGCAAAAGACAACTGTCGGCTGGACAAATGCCAACCCTGTGATTATAACGCTGGATTTGCAAGAAGTGCAGCCGATAGCCGGCCTGTCTTACAATACGGCGGCGGGCACGGCGGGCGTCTCCTGGCCGACAAGTATTTTAATTCTGGTGAGCGATGACGGGCAAAAATGGAGCCTGGCCGGAGATTTAATCCAGCTTTCGACACGGGAAGGGGGAGCTCCGGCGCCCGAGCCGTACGCCGTGCATCGCTTCGCCACAGGCCAGTTGCGCACCCATGGCCGCTATGTCCGTCTGTATGTGGATCAAACGCCCTATGCCTTCGTGGACGAAATTGAAGTGTATCAGGGGCCGGATCGATTCCTGGAAATCCCCTACGCCAAAGCCGTGGACAATCCCGAAGTGCTGTTTGCGCAACAACGCATACACACGGCTATGTTGTGGCGCCTGCGGCAAGATTTAACAGCGGCGCAGCAAGCCATTGAGCAATCATCTCTGCGCGCCGCGGAAAAGCAGGCCCTGCAGGCACAGGCGGCTGCGCTGGCCCGGCAAATTGATAATCTGCCCGAAGAATTGCCGGCCGATTTCAAGACGATTTTGCCTCTGAATGAGCTGCATGCGCGCATATATGCGTTGTTTGCGCCGCTGCATCGGGCGCGGGGACTTTCAGAGCTGACTGTGTGGCAAAATAATCGCTGGGATCCTTTGTCGCCGACGGAGGGCCCCCCAAAAAAGCCCGCAGGCCTGCCTCATGTGCGCGTGCTCATGATGCGCAATGAATATCGCGGCGAGGCATTCAATATCACGAATGCGTCGCCACAAGCAATGCGGCTCAGCCTGACAATCACAGGGCTGCCCCAAAGCCCTAATCCGCCGTATATCAGTGTGCGGGAAGTGCTCTGGACTGA
>CAZUOJ010000195.1:0-1074 GCA_964622325.1 uncultured Armatimonadia bacterium | reverse complement strand
CAGGCCCAGCATTCATCTCAGCGGCTGGGATTATACAAACGGCAACGGGGCGTATGATGTGACGCCAGAAAATCAACAGGCGCTCATCGCGATGCTGCGCCAAAATTATGTCGACACGCCCTGGGCGAATGCGGCTGTGCAGCCCCAAAATGCGCAATTTGACGCCGAGGGCCATCTTGTGTCCGAACTGCGCTTCACGAATTGGGACGAATGGATTCGCAAATGGCCTGATGCCCGCCTGTATGCCGTGTATTTGGCGGTGGGAACAGGCTTTGCGGGCGAGCCGATGGGCACGCCGCGTTTCCGCCGAATGATTGCGGAATGGATAACAGGCTGGATTAAGCATCTGGGCGAGCAGGGCCTGAAGCCCGAACAGCTTGTGCTGCTATTGTATGATGAGCCGCATGAGCCCAGGGGATACGAAATCATTAAGACATGGGCGCAGGCCATTAATGCCGCTCAGCCGGCTGTGACTTTATTTGAGGATCCGACAAGCCTGGATCCGCACAGCGTCGATCCCACGGTGTGGCCCGAGCTGGACATTATCTGCCCCAATTTGCCGATGTTCATTGCCGCGCCCCAGCCCTTCCGCGACTTTTATGTGGCGCAAAAGCAGGCGGGAAAGGAATTATGGTTCTATTCCTGCTCTGGCCCCGCCAAGCTGCTGGATCCCATCACATATCATCGAAGCCAATTCTGGTGGAGTCTCCGCTACGGCAGCACGGGCTCCGGCTACTGGGCATTTGGCGATGAGGGCGGCGGCAGCTCCTGGAATGCCTACATGCAAAAGCGGGCCCAATATTCGCCCTTATTCCTGGCGCCTGACAGCGTCACCGATGGCAAGCATATGGCTGCCATCCGCGAAGGCGTGCAGGATTATGAATATTTCGTGCTGTTGCGGAAGTGCATTGCGGAACTGGAAGCCAAAGGCAGTCGGAGCCCGCTTTTGGCACAGGCGCGGCGTCTGGAGCAGGAGGGGCCCGAGCGCGTCATTGCTTCCATTCGGCCGGATAATATGAGCTGGCATACGCCTAAAGATCGCAGCCTGATGGATCAAGTGCGCGTGGAAGTGCT
>CAZUOJ010000194.1:0-2662 GCA_964622325.1 uncultured Armatimonadia bacterium | reverse complement strand
ACGACATTGAATGTGCTGTCCAGCTTCATTCCCAATGATGAGCGGATTATCACGATTGAGGATGCGGCGGAATTGCAATTGCAGCAGGAGCATGTGATTTCGCTGGAGAGTCGGCCGCCGAATCTGGAGGGGAAGGGCGAAATCACAATCCGGCAGCTCGTGCGCAACGCGCTGCGCATGCGTCCGGATCGGATTGTCGTGGGCGAGGTGCGCGGCGCCGAGGCGCTGGATATGCTGCAGGCAATGAACACGGGCCACGACGGCTCCCTGAGCACAGTGCACTCCAACAGCCCGCGGGATACGCTGTCGCGCCTGGAGACGATGGTGCTGATGGCGGGAACAATGCTGCCCTCGCACGCCATCCGGGAGCAAATCGCGTCCGCCATCGATCTCATCATCCATCAGGAGCGCCTGCGGGACGGCTCGCGGCGCATCACGCATGTGACGGAAGTGCAGCGGATGGAGATGGAGGAGATTGTGCTGCAGGACATCTTTGTGCTGCAGCGGCATGGCTTTGACAAGGAGGGGCGGATTGTGGCGGAGCATGTGCCCGTGGGGGTGCGGCCGCTGTTTATGGAGAAGCTGGAGGCGGAGGGGCAATATCTGAGCCCGGAGATTTTTGAGCCGCGGCGCTAGCCCCGAGGGCGTCGGGAGACGAAAGCCGGGAGACGAATCGGGAGAGGAAATAAGGAATAGAGGCCAGGGGGCAGAGAATGTTTTTGCCCCCATCGTCCAGGGAGGGCGCCAGTGCCCCTGAATCAGCTCATCATCGTTGTTTTGATTTTCCTTGTCGTGAGCGGCGGCGTTATGCTGATTTTCACGGCTTTGCTGTCGGCGACGAGCGCCCGGGCGCGACGGCTGCAGGAGCTGAAGGAGGGCCGGCCGACGACGGCGCAGCCGATTGCCGCGCCCAAGCGCCGCCCGACGGTCGTGCCCGATCCGGCGCCGATGCTGTCGGGGATTTTGCAGCGGAGCGTCTTTGGGCGCAAGCTGCAAGCCGAGCTCTTGCGCGGCGGGCTGCTGTTGCGCCCCTCGGAATTTCTCATCATCTCCGCCATCTGCGCCTTCACGGGCTTTTTTGCCGGCTGGCTGCTGGGCCATCATATCGTGTTCGGGCTGGGCTTTGGCTTTTTGGGCGCCATCGGGCCCCATCTTTATATGAAATCGAAGCAGACGCAGCGGCAGCGGCGGATCAGCAATCAATTGCCCGATGCGCTGGATCTGCTGGCCTCGTCATTGCGCTCGGGCCATTCGTTTTTGCGGGGGCTGCAAATTGTCGTGATGCAGATGGGGCCGCCGATTACGGAGGAATTTGAGCGCGTCATTGACGAAGTGCGGCTGGGGCAGTCGCTGGATGTGGCGATGCAGCATCTGATAGATCGGACGGGCAATTATGATCTGGAATTAGTGGCGACGGCAGTGCAGATCCAATTGAGCATCGGGGGCAATCTGGCGGAAGTGCTGGACAACATTTCGGGAATGATCCGGGAGCGGGTGCGGCTGCAGGGCGAAATCGCGGCGGCGACAGCAGAGGGGCGCTTTTCGGCGGCCATCCTGGGGGGCCTGCCCTTTGTCATGGCCTTTTTGATTAATATGGTCAGCCCCGGCTATCTGGCGCCGCTTTTCCAGAGCACGATGGGGCTATTGATGCTGGGCGTCGCCGGCGGCTTAATGCTTCTGGGGGCGCTCATCATCAAGAATATGCTGGAAATCGACATCTGAATGAGCAGGCGGCCATGTTTATCACGATATTAATCGTTCTGTTGCTGTTCATCTGCGTTGCGGCGCTCGTGCTGGCGCTGACAACTTCCACGCGCCAGCTGCGCATAGAGGAGCGGGTGGAGCGGGTGCAGGCGGAGCGGCCGCAAATGGAGGCGCCCGCCTCCAGCGTTTCCCGGCAATTGCAACAGCCCTTCTACGAGCGCATCATCAAGCCTGTGTTCCAGAAGCTCAATCAGGCGCTTTTGTCGATTGCGCCGCAGGGGATGATTGAGCGCGTGCAAAAACAGCTGGCAGCGGCGGGCAATCCGCCCTCGCTGTCGCCGCCTGTGTTTTTGCTGCTGCGGGGCTTTTCGATGCTGGCCGGCGCGGGCCTGAGCGCCTACGCCTATTTCAATTTTCTGGCCAGCGCCGCGCCCCTGATGCGGATCGTGGGCTCCCTGCTCGTGCTTGTAATCATCAGCTTTTTGCCCGATTATCTGCTAAGCAGCCGCACGAAAGCCCGCCAGACAGCCATCCGCAAGGCGCTGCCCGATGTGCTGGATTTGCTCGTCGTCAGCGTGGAGGCGGGGATGGGCCTGGATGGGGCGCTGGCGGAAGTCGTGAAGCGCAAACATGGGCCGCTGGCGGACGAATTCGAACGGGCGCTCGTGGAAATCCGCCTGGGGAAGCGCCGGCGCGACGCCTGGATGGATATGGCGGAGCGGGCGCAAGTGGAGGAGCTGACCGCGCTCGTGGCCGCCCTGTATCAGGCCGATCAGCTCGGCGTGAGCATCGCCAAAGTCCTGCGGGCGCACTCCGACGCCCTGCGCACGAAACGCTCCATGAAAATCCGCGAAATCGCGGCGACGCTGGGCACAAAAATGCTCTTCCCGCTCATCTTCTGCATCTTCCCCGCCCTGTTTGTCATCATCATCGGCCCCGGGCTGATGAATATGAAAAG
>CAZUOJ010000193.1:0-2769 GCA_964622325.1 uncultured Armatimonadia bacterium | reverse complement strand
GCGGCATCCAGAAGCTCCATCACGCGCAGATTAATCTCGCCCACACGCAACGCCATCGACAAAAGCGCTTGTATGTCTGTGGGGCCTTCGGCCAGGAAATTCAACGCCTCGTGGAAGAAGGCATACACAGCCTCCTCTTCCTGGCCCAGAATCTGGGCATGATCCGCATAGGCGGCGGCGCCCTTCAGGCCATACAGGATCAGATTCTGCAGGCCGCCGATTTCGGCGCCGTGCTTTTCAATGTATTTCAGCGGCGAGACATCTTCGCCCTGGCGCACGAGCTCTTCCAGCGTCTCTGCCGGCTGCCAGAGAGCGGCTTCCTGGAGCGCGGGCGATGTTTCGGGCGAGCAGCCCTGGCGCCCGCAGGCTTCCTCATACAGCTGCCGGGCTTTGTTTCGCATATCCGCCGCTTTCTGCACAAGCTGCTGCAGGCGCTCGGGGCTGAAATTCACATTCGTGACAGTGCTGAAAAGCGCCTCAATCACAAAGACATCAATGTCCCTGTCGCGGGCGCCTAATAGCCGCGCCCGATGGGCAAACATCGCGATCGCCTTTGTGGCGTACACGAGCAAATCCTGCAGGGCGGCTGTCTTTGGATCCTTGCCGCATACGCCAAAAGTCGTGCAGCCCTTGCCCTGGGCCGTCTGTTCGCATTGATAACAAAACATCGCGTATTTCTCTCCTTTCTTTGGAGGGGAAATTATGCCGGCGTGCGAGGCGCTAAAGCGCCACAACATCGGCGTCGCCGGCGGCTGCGTAAAAATCGGCAAAATGGCCGATTGTGACGCCCTCAATCATTTTGTCTGTCATATCGCGCTCTTCCTGAGAACATTCGCAGACAATGACTTTCACGCCCTGTTCGTGGATGGCGCGCGCGATTTTTTCCGCTGTCTCCGTGCCGCGCAACAAAAAGAACACGCCGTCCTCGCAAAAATGCAGCGCCGTGACGCGCCGGCCATGGAGGCCAGCGGCGATCGTGTTGAGCAAACAGCCGCTGACAAGCTCCCGCCCGGCCGTCCCTGTGATAATGTAGGCGACTTCTTTCATCGTGTTTTTCTCCCTTCTTGTCGGAAATTGTTTTCCCTCATTCTTGCCAATTATCATCGATTCTTGCGTCTATGGCGGAATATGGCGCCTGCGGCAAGATGTGGCGGGCGAGGACGCCCGCCCTACAATCTAGTTATATTGCCCTACGCGTTGTTATGTGATTGCAGCGCAATCGTCCTCGCCTGCGACAATTTTCCTGCCCTGCGCGCACATAACGCATGATTGCAGCCCCGGCGTCGCCGCTCATCTTCCTTTCCGCGGAGCGCAGGCGCCCTTCGCCCATTTTCCTTCCGCGGAGCGCAGGCGTCGCCGCAATTTTCCTTCCGCGGAGCGCAGGCGTCCTCGCCTGCGATCCTCACGCGCTAGCCATGAATCAGCGGCGGCAAACAGCGCAGGCACAGCCATTGGCTTTTGCCCTGAAAGCGGCAGGGGATGAGCACAGCCTGGCGCTCCTCCGCGCCGCAGCGAAAGCATTTTTCCTGAATATATTGCGTCCCCCGGGCCTGCTGCTGCATCTGCGCGGCTGCGGGATTAAAAGCTTCCGCCTCGCGCTCTTCAATGTGCAGGGCGCCTGTGGGGCAAATTCCCAGACAAAAGCCCGCGCCGTCGCACAGCTCCTCCCGCACGACTCTCGCCTTGCCGTCCACAATCTGAATGGCGCCTTCGGCACAGGGCGTCACACAGGCCCCGCAGCCCGTGCATTTTTCCTCGTCAATCTTTACGATGGGGCGTCGCACTTTGGCCATTGCTCTTTTCTCCGTTCTGTAATGGAGCGCGTGTTGGGCGCTTATTTAAAAAAATCCGCTGCACGGCGCGGCAGATTTCCGCCTGCGTCTCTTCCGCCGACATTTCTATCAGCCCGCGCTGCCAGAAAAATATCGTCCGCACGAGCAGGCCAATCATCATCGCAGCGCCCAGATGCGGATTAAGGGGCCGCAAAACGCCCTGCGCGATGCCTTCCTCAATCACGCCGACGAAAACATCTTTGGGCCAGGGCTGATCGGGGGGCAGCTCGCCGATGCTCTCATGATGCCGCGCCATCACAAATTCGTATGCCGCGGGCTGCGTTGCGGCGAATTCCCAAAAGGCGCGGGCCAGAGCGCATAATTGCTCCCGGGGACTTTTATGCGCTTTCGCGGCGGCGTGCAGATGCTCATAAAGCAGGCGGGCGCATTCGGCAAACAGCGCCTGGGCCAGCTCTTCTTTGCTGGCAAAATGCCGATACAGCGCCCCTTCGGTCACGCCCGCCGCCTCCGCAATATCCCGGATCGTGGCGCCCCGGATGCCTTTTTCGGCAAACATCTGCAACGCCGCCCGCACGATCTCGGCTTTTTTGCTGTGTGCGCGTCCCATCCGCGGCTCTCCTTTTATACGCCGTTTGTGTGCCTCCTGGGCTGGCATTGATTCTGCCCGTGGCGTGTGTGCGTCATGTGTTCGTGTGTTTTTTGCTTTGTAAGTGAATGTTTACTTACATCACAATTATACAGCCTCTTTTGCCCCTGTCAAGAGATTTTTTTCCCTAATTTAAATGTTGTGGCGCAGGCGTCCTCGCCTGCGACATCTTTTGCGAAAAATTTTGGCCGTGGCCTTTGCCAAAGACGCCAGCGCTGTTTTGGGCCTGCTCTCGCTTCTGTGGCTGGAGGATGTTGCTCAGAGGATACAGCAGAAATTCGCCCATGCTCCCCACACGAAAGATGTGGCGGGCGGGGACGCCCGCCCCAC
>CAZUOJ010000192.1:0-2823 GCA_964622325.1 uncultured Armatimonadia bacterium | reverse complement strand
TCATCATTTTCAAATTCCACGGCCACGCGCGTCGTGATGGCATAGATATTGACGCCGCGCAACACATCCTTGTCCTTGTCAATCCGAATTTCCCGGTGGATGCCGAATATCAAATTGTCCCGCGGTGTCAAGAAGCCATAGCTCAGGCCGCTGCCCTGAAAGCCCCGCACGCCAGCCAGATTGGTCGGAATGGCGGGCACGCTGACAATCGGCACGCCCATGTAGGGCGGCACTTGGCCCCCCAGCAAGGCCTTATCGCCCATCAGCGTCCCCCGCTCCGCAAAGGTGTCATGCCAGTCCTGGGCCAGCGCCGGCGCAAAATAAAAGCGCAGGTCGCCGTAATGGCGCTTGTATTTGTCCGGCAGCGCACGGAACATCAGGCCCAGAGTGTCCTTATTCAAAGTATCCCCCTCAAAGTCCACAATATGGCCATCTTCGGCCAGCACGCGCCAGCCATCCAGGCCACATAAGAAGGGATCCGCTGAGTTCTTATCGCCCTGCACGGCCAGCTCTTCCAAATCCGTCGCCGTTTGCTTGGCCATCACGCGGATGACAGTGTCTTCCAGATTCTCGCCCGCAATGTTGTCCTCCAGGGCCTCAAAAGTGAGCTCGAAGGGCGTGATGATGTCCACGGCCGTTAAAATCACTTTGGAGAAGGTGGGCTCGGCTAAAGTCGCCGGCGCCAGGCCCTCGCTTTTCAATTGACTCACACGGCCGGTGGTGGCAATGCGATCAATCTCCGTCACGGCCGAACGCATACGCACGACGCGCGCCTCTTTCAGCATCACGGATTGATCAATCACAAGGTCCGTAAAGCGCTGGGACTGCTCAGGCCCGAGCAGCCCGCCCGCCGCTAAATCACTCGTATCAATGGCTTTTTGCAAAAGTTCGTCTGTATTCACTTATAGCACTCCTTCCCAGAATTTTTGGGGTTTTCGCCAGACATATTGCCCCACAAGATGCTGGGGCTGTCCCGGAAGCAGAGGCGCGGGGGAGATTGATTCCTCAGGGGTTTCTGCCTCCGCTTCTGGAAACGCCTGCGCCGCCGGCAGCCGGGCTTCCTCTTGTGTTTCCGCCTTGTGCAGCACAGCCGAAGCCATCTCGCCCTTTTCGGGCGGGGCGGGGGCTTCCTCGACGCCTGGAGCCTGCGCTCCGGCCCCCTGCAGAAAAAGTTGCTCCTCCGCCTCTGCACGCCAGGCTTCCAGGGCCGCCACGCGCGCCTCCAAAGCCTCCAGCCGCGCCGGCAGATTCGCTTTCGGCGGCCGCGTGCGGCCCCAAAGACGCTGGGCCCAGCATCGTAGACGCGCCCAAATTCCGCCTGTCTGTTGTGTCATTTTTGGGCCCTCCGCTTTTTCCAGTGCCTTTCTCAAGATACAGCTTCTCGATATCTGTCTCCGCTTCGCTCTTTTGCCGGCTTCGCTGCTGTGCTTTCCCCATGCTTGCTAGTTTGTTCTGCTTTTGGAGAGAGCAAACGCAGGCGGACATCAGGATTGACAGCCTCCGCCGCGCGGCACACGGCCACATGCTCCACGACAATCTCTTCTAAATAGCGCACAGGTCCCTCACGGTGCGCATCCCAGCCCCATCGCCAGCGCTTAATCCGTCCGCCTAGGCTCAGCCCCAGACGCTCGCCGTTTCGCAGCCGATGCACGAGCGCTTGCGCCTGGGCGTTTTGGGGCTGCAGCGTGCCCTGCACATAAAGCTTGTTGCCCTTAAGCTGCCATTGCTCAATGCGCCCCACAACTTCCGCCTGCCCCTGATGCGCCAAAACGAGCTTGACAGGGCCGCTTTGCGCCACACGCCGCAACGCCTCCTCCGACAATTTATCCCCCTGGCGATCCACGCAGGTGCTGGAGGCCACGCCTTCAAATTGCTCGGCCATTGCTTTATTGCCTCATTCACAGAAATATGCCGGTCCGGCCTGTCGCCGGAGGCTCTGTTTATTATGTCAGGACGCCGGGCGCGTAGCGCCCAACAGGCTCCACGCTTTGCCAGTGGCGTTGAGGAAAGGGGAAAATTAATCCTCGCGAGTGTTCAGTCCGAGCTGGGCACGGATTTCTTCCGGGGAGAGCACGCCCAATTGCGCATATATCGCCGCCATTTCCGCCTCCTCCCGGGCTTCCGTCAAATCCATCTCCTTGAAGCGAAACAGCCAGTCGCCAATGCCTAATTGCTCGCGGATGAGCCGATTGAATTTATATTCAATGCGGCGCTGCTCGGGCCGCACGACTTGCTCGCGAAAAGTTTTATCCTGATCCTTGCTGTTGGCTAAATTGGCGTTCTCCACAATGGTGACTTTGCTGGGCGGCACGCGATGCACGAGCAATATCTCGTCCCGATTCGCCTTCCGATAGTCCAAGAAAGCGGCGTCTTCTTGCCCGGTGGCGGTGAGCTTTTCCAGACGGATGTGGGCGCCGCTGCCGGGCACTTCCAGAATCAGCGTCTTATGCCCCTGGCCCTTAATTTCGCTTTCCATAAATTGCCGCAGCTGCCGCACGACGCCTTCGGACAGCTCGCCCCCTTCCACTAAAATGGCCAGCCGCGGCACGGCATGATGTGTAAAAAAATCAATATTGTATTCTCTGGCCGCCTTATCGCCCACAATGGCCGCAATTGCCGGAATAATATCCGGCACGCCATAAAAATTGGATTGCGGCGTATATTTCATAAAATGCATCAATTCTGTCTGTGTCTCCTGTCGGGCGGCGCGATCCGGAATTTCTATTTCTGGCCCGCCGACTTTGCGAAAATAGCGCTGGCGTCCTTCACGGATTTGCACATAGCCCTGGCGATGGGCAAGCACGCGGACGGTCGTGCCCGGCA
>CAZUOJ010000191.1:0-2849 GCA_964622325.1 uncultured Armatimonadia bacterium | reverse complement strand
AGGATTTTGGGGCCCAGCTGGCTGAGCATCCAGCTCGCCGCCGCGCCGCTGGACACGACTTCAAATGTCTTGGGCAAATCCAGGCCCATTTGCTGGGCGAACAGCAGCCCCTCTGCGCAGGCTATGATGTTCAGCGCGCAGATAATCTGATTGACGGCTTTGACACGCTGGCCATTTCCGGAGGGCCCACAATAGACGATATTTTTGCCCATCGCCTCCAGATAGGGCCGCACGCGCTGGAAGGCTTCTTCGTCGCCGCCCGCCATTATCGTCAGCGTGGCGTTCTGGGCGCCGATCTGGCCCCCGGAGACGGGCGCATCGACAAGCGCACAGCCCTGCTGTTGCAGCCGCCGCGCAAATTCCTCTGCCGCTTGCGGCGATATTGTGCTGTGATCCACGATGATTTTGCCCGCGCTCAGGCCCGCGGCGAGCCCCTCGGGCGCAAACAGCACCGCCTCCACATCCGGCGTGTCCGACACGCAAATGAAAATAATGTCACATTCCCGGGCAAGCTCCCGAAGCGAGGCGGCGACGCGCGCCCCGGCGGCGGCGACAGGCTTTGTCTTTTCTTTC
Source organism: uncultured Armatimonadia bacterium (assembly GCA_964622325.1). GTDB lineage: Bacteria > Armatimonadota > Zipacnadia > Zipacnadales > UBA11051 > JAJFUB01. The sequence goes on along the minus strand of CAZUOJ010000191.1, from coordinate 2,276 downwards.
GTGCGATTCCACACGAGCACAGAATAGCCCGCTTTGAGCAAATTTGTTGCCATCGCCGAGCCCATTATGCCCATGCCCACAAAGCCTAATTGCATACATCTGCCTCCTTATGGATATGTCGTGGATATGTCTGAGATAAAAACATATTAGCCACAGCAGGACGCCTTCCTTTGGGGGGCGAAATTTTTCTCCCAAAGCACAGCTCAAAAGCCTCGTGTGGCTTCCGGAGGCGTTGCCTGATGATTGTGGACTGTAACACAATTTTTGGCTATTGGCAAAAAGATACGCGGGATTATTCCCTGCCCACGCTCCTGCGGCTGATGCGCCGGCACGGCATAGATGTGGCCCTTACATGTTCCGCCCGCGGCGTGTGGGACAGCTTTGTGGAGGGCAACGAGGAGACAATGCGCGTCTGCGCCGCCTATCCGCAGCTCTGGCCTGTGGCGACAATCCGTCCCAGCGATTGGCACGCTTGCCGGGAAGAAATTGCTTCGCTGCGCGCCCGCGGCTTTCGCATGATTCGTTTTTTCCCGGCCGTGCAGGGCTGGGGCGTCTCCAGCTTGAGCTTTCGGCGGCTTGTGGAGCCGCTGGCGGCCTGTGGCTTGCCCCTGTTTTTTGACAATGATTATAGCATCGCCGCTGTGATTTCTCCCCTCGTGGAAATGTTCCAGGGGACAGATGTGCCGCTGATCTTCAGCGGCGTGTCGTATAGTCTCAGCGAATTTTTAGCCGCCTGCGAACGGCATCCGTATTGTTATACGGACACATGGCAATTGTTCTTGCTCAACGAAATGGAAATTATCCGCGCCGAGGCGGGGGCGGGGCATGTGCTGTATGGCAGCCGGGCGCCGCGCGACATGCCCGGCCCCTGTCTGGAGATGATTACGCACGCGCGGCTGACGGAGGAAGAGAGAAAGCAGATTTTAGGCGCAGGCATTCTGGCTTTGCTGGGGCATTCCGCGGCTTCCCTTGAAGAGAGCCCGCCGGCCGCCGCAAAGCCAAAAACAGCGCCTGTGGCGGCGGCGAGAGGCGGCGCGCGGGCGCCCGCTGGGCCTTTGCAGGCTGCGGCGGAAGCCGCGGCGCCCGGCGCGGAGGCCCCCTGGCGCCCCAAAGCTCCCTCAGAGCCTGTGATTGATGTGCACGCCCATTATGGCATGTGGCCCGGCTTGCCCAATCCCTTCACATCCGGCGAAGCGCTTATGGACACATGCCGGCGCTTCCGCATTGCGCATTGCTGCCTGTCCTCCACATTGGCCATTAATTATGATATGCAGGAGGGCAATCGGCGGCTGGCGGAATGGCTGGCGCGTCTGCCCGCCAGCGCCGCCGACGCTGCAGGGGCCCAGGCTGCGCCGCAAGAGGCCGCACAGGCCCACGAAGACGCCTTTTCGCCCCAATTCCACGGCTATGTCGTCATTCATCCGGGCTATCAGGCGGAGTCGCTGGCGCAATTGCGGGAATATCTGTCCTGGCCGCAATTCGTCGGGGCGAAGCTGCATCCCAAGCATTGCGGCTTTATGGCGGATGCGCCCCAGGCGCGGCCGCTGCTGGAATATCTGGCGCAGCTACAAAAGCCGCTTTTAGTGCATACATGGTTTGACGAAATGTGTGAGGCGATGGGACGCGCCGCGGACGCCTTCCCGGAGCTCCTCCTCATCATGGGGCATATGGGCGGAGACACATGGGAAACGGCTTTGCGCGTGGCGGCGGAGCGCCCGAATCTGTATCTGGAATTGTGCTCCGGGCTGTCGCCGTGCGGCAAATTGGAAAAAGCCGTTCAGATAGTGGGGGCGGAGCGGATCCTCTTTGGCAGCGATGTGACATTATTGGATCCCGGCTACACATTGGGCTTCGTCACAGGCGCCGAAATAGGGGAAAGGGAACGACGGCTGATCCTGTATGACAACGCACAGCGGCTCTTTGGCTTTTAGCCTTCTCCCTTGCCCCGCATTTCGCCCGCCCGCAATAGCGGTGGCGGGCGAGGACGCCCGCCCCACAATAAACTAGATAAGGAAAACGCGTGGCGCAGGCGTCCTCGCCTGCGACAATCCTCCCATCCTGCGCGCACATCACACAATGTTGTAGCGCAGGCGTCCCGCCTGCGAAAAAGCGGTGGCGGGCGGGGACGCCCGCCCCACGCGTTGTTATATGATGTGGCTCCGGCGCCCCCCGCCTAATCTTCCCCTCGCGGAGCGCCGGCAAACATAAAATCAATTGTTGTAGCGCAGGCGTCCTCGCCTGCGACAATTCCGGCATGGGCCTGCGGGGGGAGATGG
>CAZUOJ010000190.1:0-2902 GCA_964622325.1 uncultured Armatimonadia bacterium | reverse complement strand
CCCCCCCGCTCGCTCCGCTTGTGGAATGTGCTACCCCCCTTCATTAGCTTTTTCCGTTCGGCCTTGATATTCATCACAGTTTGTTTCGGCCTGAGCTGGAGCGATGACTGATGCGATGTGTCGTGTGTATTCTGTTTTGTTTTGCCCTACGATAGCAAATTATTTAGGGCGTGTCAATAGGTTTTTTGAAAATTTTTTGATTTTTTCTAAAATTTTTTTTGAACCGTCCGATAAAGAATCTTGCGGTTTTTTTACCCGTTTTTTGCGGAATGGGTTATGGTATTTCGAAATCGCTTTCATAGCGGAGGGAGCGCGTGCCATTGATAGTCAGGCGTACGGAGGCGCGATAGGTGCCAGGCGGGGGCGCTTGCCGCGGCGTCCAGCGAGCGGAGATGAGGCGCTGGCCTTTGGGCAGGATTGTGCCGGTTCCGACCTGGGCGGGCAGGCGCGCCAGGATGCGCCCCTCGCGGTTCATCAGGACAATTTCACCGGCGCAGACAAAATGCACTTCGCCCTGATTTTCCACCTCGGCTTCCACTAAATAGGCCGGGGGTTTTGTGGCGTCGTTATTTTGTTCTTCGGGCGTGCAGGAAATGCGCGTGATGGCGCCGCGGATATTGCGGGGCCCCTTAATCGTGAACATCAAAATTGTGCCGGTGATGCTCTGCACCTGCAGCACCGCTGTTTCCGTGGAGGCGGGCAGCTGCGGCAGCGGGGCCTGAAAGGAGACGACGCCATAGCCGCCGCCGCGCGCCTGCGGCGGCACGCGTATCGTCAGGCGCACCTTTTGCGACTGCCCCGGCTCCAGCCGCAGCGTTGTCTTATCCAGCTGGAGCCACGGGACACAGGAATAGGGCTGGCTCTGGGGCGGCTGCAAGAGAGGCAAGCCCTCGGGCGACAGTTGCAGGTCGGCGAGCGCGACCTGTACGGTGAGCGGGAGGGTGCCCTCGTTGCTGAGCAGCAGCTCTTCAGTGCGCGTTTCGCCGCGGGCTAATTCTAATTGCAGGATGGCAGGCGACAGGCGCAGGAGCAGCGGCGGTGCGGGCGCTTCCTGCGCGCCCAAAAGAGCGGGCAAGAGGCCCAGCAGGACGAGGGGGAGCGTGTTCATGGCGCCACCAGTCCGATAAAGCGGATTTGGCCGCGATAGGTGCCGGCGCGGTCCACTGGCTCAATATGAACGCGGAAGTACATCGTGTTCACGAGGCGCATGCGCTGGGGCCCGCCGGAAGCGACCTGAAGGGGCGTTCCGAGATTGAGGTAGCGCCCGCCGGAGAAGTTGTGGCGCATAGACAGGCGGCTGGGGGGCAAAGAGCCTCCCTCACCCGCGAGTTCGGAAGTCTGCGCCGTCACAATCCAGCGCGTATTCGCCGCCACAAATAATAACAATTTGTCCAGCGCGTCCACATCCCAGACGCCGCCGGGGGCTTCAAAACGGACATTAGCCGTCGTGCCCGCTGCCTGAGCGAGCAGCGCGGCGGCGGCCTCCGGCTGTGCCGCCAGCTTTTCCTCTTCCGCCGCCGTCGTGCCCTGCACCGGCACGGAAATGACACAGAGGCAAATTTGCGGTTGACATTGCAGCCGGAGCGGAAAGGAGGGTCCCGCACCTGTAAATACAGTCGGGGATGAAGCCTCAGAGGCGGCGGCGGAAAGCCCATGCAGACACAGCAGCCCACTGCTCACAAGCAGAAACGCCAGAAATAATCTCTGCCCCGGATGATTAGGACGATAAATAGCCATCAGCCCCCCTCCTTATGATCCTTATGTAAAATAGCGCATGAGCGATTGTTTTTTTGCGACTGCCGCGGCGTTAAGGATTTATTTTTTCCGGCTCTGTAGCTTTTTATGACGCACGGCCGGCGCGTCAGACATGACTTCCTTTTAAGGAGAAGCCAGATACCAGAAACGAATTGTCCCGACATATGTGCCGGGGGGATCTGTCCAGTCCAGCGAGACCCGCAGAGCCATCGTGCCGGAGCCGACGGGGCCGGTGCGTGTGCCCAGCCCGCCCACAAGCACTGGCAACGGCTGGGCGAAGGTTTGGGCCGCGGGCGCTTCGTTGCTGACAAGCTCAATGCGCTCTGGCGCAATGACGGCTCCCGCCGTCTGATTCGTCAGGGGAGAGACTTCACACATCACAGTCCATTGCCGTAAGGGCGAGGCGCATTGAATTTGCCAGGGCGGAGTCTGCCAGATGTTTTGCGTTCCGGGCACGAGCTGAAAATCCTGCGCGGCATTGGGCGTGATGCTGAGCTGGACGGTGCCCGGCGGCAATTGGGCCGTCGGCGCCTCGGCCTGCGCCCACGCCCCGGAAGCTCCAATGAGGACAGACCCGCCAGCGTACAGCATAAACAACAGCAATAGCTTAAAGCGGCATCGATGATATAGCCTGGACAGGATTCTCAGAGGGCATACACACGGAGGCCAAATTTTGTTGAGGAGCCAAGCGCCCCTCCTGAGATTCTGCATGCCCCTTCCCCCCTTACCTAGTTTGACAGCGTGAGATGTGTAAATCACAATAATAAAGCTATTCCGGCATTCTGTCAAATAATTTTTTGCTCCAATTTTTCTGCCTTTAGGGAGTCGTTCCGGCGCTTCAATTTTCGTTTGCACCGGGCGCCGGGCAAAAGGCGAAAAAACTTTTTAACAGGCTTTTAACCGAAAAAGAATTGTGTTATAATCAAAATAAGCTACACAACCGCCTCGTACTCCAGGGAGGCGGTTGTAGTGTATCCGAGCGAAAGCGACAGAAGAGTCCATTTTTGGCTTGCCCCAAGATTATGGCCACGACCATAGAAGAGATTATTGAGCAAGTGGCGAGCTATTGGCCGGCGCTGGATCGCCAATGGCTGCGGGAGGCGTATGAGTTTGCGGCCCAGATGCATGAGGGGCAAATGCGTTTAAC
>CAZUOJ010000189.1:0-3039 GCA_964622325.1 uncultured Armatimonadia bacterium | reverse complement strand
GCGGCGGGGACAGGCTCATTTTTGGATCAGCAAGCCAGCCGTCTGGGCCTCACGATTGAGGAATTTGGCGCTCTGGCAGTCACAAGCAAAAATCCGCCGCGTGTGGCAGGCCGCTGCAGCGTGTTTGCCAAAAGCGATATGATACATCTGCAGCAGAAAGCCACGCCAGTGCAAGATATCGTAGCGGGCTTGTGTTATGCGCTTGTGCGTAATTTCAAGAGTACAGTCGGCTCGGCGGCGGAGATTATCCCGCCTGTGGCGTTTCAAGGCGGCGTGGCGGCGAATGCAGGGATTGTCAAGGCGATGCGCGAGGTGCTGGGGCTTTCTGAGGAGGAGCTTATTATTCCCGAGCATTACGGCTGTATGGGGGCTTTGGGAGCTGTCTGGGCAGCTTTTCCTAACGGCGATGCGGGCTTTATTAATTGGGAGAAGCTCTCGGAAGTGGCGCAATACAGTCAGATTGGCCAGAAGCTGCCCCTGAAGCCCCTGAGCCTGGAGAAGGCCGTCATCATGGAGGGGAAAGTGACGCCGCCTCCGGAGGGGCAGAAAGTGCCCGCGTATCTGGGCGTGGATGTCGGCTCTATTTCCACAAATGTAGTTGTCATTGATGCAGAAGGCAATGTTCTGGCGAAACGTTATCTGATGACAGCCGGGCGGCCCATTGAAGCGGTGCGGCAGGGGCTGGCAGAAGTGGGGGAGGAGATCGGGGAACGCGTGGAAATTCGCGGCGCCTGCACAACAGGCTCCGGGCGTTATTTGATTGCGGATTTTATCGGCGCTGATGTTGTAAAAAATGAAATTACAGCCCAAGCGCGCGGCGCGCTGGCAATTGATCCTGAAGTGGACACAATTTTCGAAATTGGCGGCCAGGATTCCAAATATATATCCTTAAGCCATGGGGCAGTGGTGGATTTTGAGATGAACAAAGTATGTGCGGCCGGCACAGGCTCTTTTCTGGAGGAGCAAGCCGAGAAGCTGGGCATCAGCATCAAGGAGGAATTTGCCCAATTAGCCTTTTCCTCGCAAGCGCCTGTGGATTTGGGCGAGCGCTGTACTGTGTTTATGGAAACGGAGATTATGAAGCATCAGCAAAGCGGCACGCCTGTGGCGGATATTGTGGCCGGGCTGGCCTATGCGATAGCTTTGAATTATTTGAATCGGGTCGTGGGGCGCAAGCCTGTAGGCAATAAAATTTTCTTTCAGGGCGGCACAGCCTTCAATCGGGCAGTCGTGGCGGCGTTTTGCGAACTGACGGGCAAGACAATTACAGTGCCGGCGCATAATGAAGTGACAGGCGCGCTGGGCTGTGCGCTTATTGCCCGGGAGCACGACACGGGGGCAGGCAGCAAATTTAAGGGCTTTGATTTGAGCCGCCGCCAATATACAGTGGAAAGCTTTGAATGTCAGGATTGTTCCAATCGCTGCGAGATAAATAAAGTTGTGGTGGAGGGCGAGGAGCCGCTATATTACGGCAGCCGCTGCGAAAAATATGATGTGGATCGACGGCGGCGCCCCAAGCCCACAACGCCGGATTTGTTCCGCGAACGGGCTCAACTGCTGCTGGGCCGAGCGTCTCAGGGAGAAAAGGAGGAAGCGCCGGCTCAACAGGCAGACAAAACAGATGCTGCCGCGAAATCCACGGGCCAGGACAAGGCCTGCGGGGGCAAGCCGCGTGTGGGCGTGCCGCGCGCCCTGCTGTTTCATGATCTTTATCCCTTCTGGCGCACTTTGCTGACGGAATTGGGCTGTGAAATTGTGCTTTCGGATCCGACGAACAAGCGGATCATTCATGAGGGCGCGGAGCGTTCCGTGGCGGAGACATGTTTTCCGATGAAAGTGGCGCTGGGGCATTTAATCAATCTAGTGGAGCAGAAGGAGATAGATTATCTCTGGCTGCCCAGCATTATCAATTTGCCACGCAAAAGCCAGACAACAGATAGTTTTGTCTGCCCGTATGTGCAGAGCCTGTGTTATTCTTCCCGCGCCGCCATAGATTTTGAGGAAGCGGGCGTAAAAGTTTTGTCGCCGGTGCTGTATTTAGCGAAGGGCTTGCCGCATCGGCTGGAAGCGCTGCTGCCAGTGGCGCAGGAATTGGGACAGAGCCGGCAGAGATTGCGGCAGGCGCTGGAGGCGGCTGAGGCGGCGCAACAGGCTTTCTGGCAGGCGCTGCAACAGCGGGGGCAGGAAATTTTGGCCTCCTTGGGGCCCGAAGACAGGGCTTTAATTATTGTGAGCCGGGCCTATAATGGCTGTGATCCCGGGGCGAATCTCGAAATTCCCCGCAAGCTTCGCGAAATGGGCGAATTAGTCATTCCGATGGATTTCTTGCCGCTGGATACAGTGGAATTGCCCCCTGGCTGGTTCAATATGTATTGGCGCTATGGCCAGAAGATTTTAGCGGCGGCGGAGCTCATATCCCAGGACAATCGGCTGCATGCCGTGTATATTTCTAATTTTGGCTGTGGGCCCGATAGCTTTATGACGCGCTTTTTTGCCGAGCGCCTAGGCAACAAGCCCTTCTTGCTGATTGAAGTGGATGAGCATTCGGCGGATGCGGGGATTATTACGCGCTGTGAAGCTTTTCTGGACAGCCTCAATTCCACGCGGGGGCGAAAATACGCGCCGGGTCGTTATTTTCGGCCGCTCAGCATCACGCCGGGCAGCAAGCGCACGGTGCTGATTCCCAATATGAGTCCCCATGCCCATGGCCTGGCGGGGGCCTTTGAGTCCTGCGGTATGCCCGCCGAAGTATTGCCGGAGCCCGATGAAGAGACGCTGTATTGGGGCCGCAAATTCACCAGCGGCAAAGAATGCTTCCCCTGCATTGTCACTACAGGGGATATGGTCAAATATATGATGCATCATCCGGAAGAGCGCGACCGCATCGCCTTCTTTATGGGCGGTTCGGGCGGGCCCTGTCGCTTCGGGCAATATAACACTTTACAGCGAATGGTGCTGGATGATCTGGGCTATGAGGATATTCCCATCTATGCGCCGAATCAAGCCAGCAGCTTTTATGATGAGCTGGGGATTGTGGGA
>CAZUOJ010000188.1:0-3151 GCA_964622325.1 uncultured Armatimonadia bacterium | reverse complement strand
CGCTCTCGCAAGCGGATTCAGATTTGCTTGCGCTTTCAAAATCTTTGGCGCTGGAAAGCTTGCTGCCATTGCCCTTCTTATAATCCGTGCAATGAAAGCCGCTGCCTTTGAAAATAATCGCTGGCGGCGAAAAGACACGCCGCACTTTTCCGCGGCATTCCGTACAGCGCGTGATAGGCGCATCAGAAAAAGATTGTAGCACATCAAAATGATGCCCGCATTTTAGACATTCATATTCATAAGTCGGCATATTACAACGCCTCCCCTATCCATCGTGTGTGGCGACATTATCTGAAATATTTTAACAACAATTATAGCGTGATTTTCTAAGGCGTCAAGAGCAAACAAAAGATTTTTAGCACTCTAATATAAAGAGTGCTAATAAGGAGGAAAACTATGGCAAAATGGCGTGTCGCCGATGTGATAGCTGTTTTGGAGGAGCTGGCTGCGCCCTCCCTGGCCGAGTCCTGGGACAATGTCGGGCTGCTTTTTGGCTCGCCGGAATGGCCTGTAGAGCATGTTTTGCTGGCGCTCGATCCGACCTTAGAAGTCGTTGCCCAAGCGCAGAAGCTTGCAGCGCCCCTCATCATCACACATCATCCCTTGATTTTTGCTCCTGTTCGTTTTTTAGCTCTGGACACGCTTGAAGGCTCCATTGTGCATATGCTAGCGAAAGCCGATATTGCCCTGTATGCAGCTCACACAAATTTGGACAAATCCCCCCTATGTAATACAGCTATTGCCTTGGCAGAAGCCCTAGAGCTAAAGCCTCTCGCTGCGCCAGGGAACATTTCATTTGATAAGGGGGCAGGAAAATTGCCCACACAGGAAGAAACAATCCTCACAGAGACGGGCTGCCAAGCAAAGCTTTCCCAGCCGATGACAGCGGATGCCTTTGCCCGCTATGTGGGAGGCAAATTGGGCAGCCGTGCTGTGCAACTGATTGGCATTGACAAAACGGCCTCTGTAGAGCGCCTTATTCTTGTGCCAGGAGCTGGGGGCGCGGCAATTGCGGCAGCCGCAAAGGCTCATTGCGATGTTATGCTTACAGGCGAATTGAAACATCACGAAATGCTGGAGGCCGTTCACAGAGGCTTGTCTGTATTGTTAGCAGGGCATTTTGAAACAGAACGGCCGCTTTTATCCATGTTGCAGAAAATATTGCAAGAGCGGCTGCGCCCCTTGGATATTCGCATCGCGCAAGAGCATTCTTTTATGCAGGAAATCATTGTTGCGAAGAAATAGAATGATGTGCTTGGAGGATGCTATGCTGGCCCAATTAAAGCTGCTTTATGAATTGCAACAGGCAGACAGTGGCCTGGCTCGCTGCCGAGCTCAGCTTTCCGCTTTAGATGATGGCAGCCAAGCGGCGCGCAATTTAGAGGCGGCCCAAAAAGAGCTGCAACGCCTCCAGAAACGGCTGCATGATTTAGAGGCAGAAAATCGTCAGAAGGAATTAGAGCTGAAAAGTGCGGATGAAGAATACAAAGATAAAATGAGCAAAGCTTACGGCGGCACAATTGCTGATGCCAAAGAATTGGCCGCCCTGGAGCGCAAAATCGAGGAATTGACGCGCAAACGCGATCGGCTGGCGGATGAGATTTTGGCTTTGATGGATGAAATTGAAAGCACACGCCAGCAAGTCGCCCAGCAGGAAAAGATTGTGGCGCAGGGCCAGGCAATTTACGATAAAATTGTTGCAGATTATAAAGAGGCTCGGGCTAATCTGGAACGGCAAATCCAGCGCCTGGCCGCCCGTCGCCAAGAGCTTGTAGCAGAAATTGAGCCTTCCTTGCTTCAGGAATATGAAAATCTGCGAACAAAATTAGAAGGCGTAGCCGTGGCCAGCATCGAAGATAATTTATGCACGGCCTGTCGCAATGTCCTGCCCCAAGCAGCTGTCACAATGGCAAAGATGGGCAAAACAATTGTCAAATGCCAGAATTGCCGGCGAATTTTATATTATCCCTCGTAAGCAAGAGACTTTTCCTGGCATTTCCCTCCTCTTATCTCCAGCTTTATCATGACAGCCATTAGCTTTTGCATGCGGCGAAAGCTGACGAAATGTATTTCAATCATTCAAATAAAATTATAATTGAAAAAGCAGGGCTGCTGTGGCACAGGGCGGCAGAGCAAACATTGCTTCATTTCCCCGCAGCTGTGCATCCAAAGAGCGCGGCTTTACAGCCTCTGGATCATCAGGGCCATTTACAGCATCGGCAGCTTCTGCTGTGAGCAAATTTCCTAACGCTGTGGCGGCTGTAGAGAGCCCGATAAGCTGCAGACGAATTTCGCAGGCTTCGCTATAATGCACATTGCTGCATGTGACACATACGCTGCGCTTATCAGCAGAGAGCGAAGCCGAAGCGGAAATTTGGGGCAATCCTGGCACAGCTTCCGCACATTCTTGCTCAGTGCGCAATGCCCTCGCGTCCATATGGGGCCGATACAAATCATAAATATGATATGTGGGCGTCAGCCACATTTTTTCTTCTGCCGTTTGAATGAGACATTGCAAGACATTGATTGTTTGCGCAATATTCGTCATGCTTATTACAGCACAATGACGATTAAAGACATCCAAAAGCATTGCTGCGCAAACAGCATCGCGCACTGTATTTTCCTGATAATGTCCATTGCCAATCACAGCTTCGGGATGCCAGGCGCCCCATTCGTCTATGGCGAGCTTGATGTGGCCGCTGCCGCGTGTGAAGAAATGTAAAAGAGCCGCATCGCGCTCAATCATTTTTTCCAGGGGCAACGCGTGCAGAAAAAGCTGATAATATTCTTCTTCTGAAAATCCCCGCGCGGGGCCGCCCTTATAATAATGATGCAAAGAGAGATGATTGACGAGAGAAAGCTGCTGGACATTTTCCAAAAACTCTAAATTCCATTCGTGTGTAAAGCCACAGGCAATAAGCTGCACATCGGGATCCAGCCGCCGTAAATATTGCGCATAACGGCGATATTCGTGGGCATAATCAGCCGCCTGATATTGGCCGCCGCAGCCCCAATTCTCATTCCCGATGCCCCAAAATTTCACATGATACGGCTCGGGATGGCCATTGCGTGCCCGCTCCTGCGCTAATGTCGTCGTCCCGGCATAATTACAATATTCCAGCCATTGCATCATTTCGCGCGGCGAGCCCGA
>CAZUOJ010000187.1:0-3188 GCA_964622325.1 uncultured Armatimonadia bacterium | reverse complement strand
TTACAGGCCCATCAGCCAGCGGATCCGAATAGGGAATGCCCAGCTCCACAAGATTGGCTCCGGCGCGTTCCAGCGTTTCCAAAATGGCCTGAGATGTGGGCAAATCCGGATCGCCAGCTGTCACATAGGGCATTAACGCGCCCCCATATTGGACTTTAGCGTTCCGAAAAGCCTCATGAATGCGTTCCAACATGATCGTCCCTTTTGCATGACAAATGGCCTAAATCCACATCCGCTACATCTGCGGGCTGCAGGCCTGTCCAGGGCGGAATGTATCGGGCCGCACTTCCATCTTGCAGCAATGCTGCAAAATGGCGTGGAGGCAAGCCCTGGGGCTGCTGCCCGGGACGCAAAACGCGGATGTTTTCTTTTGTAAAACGCTCGCCCGGCTGAATTTCGGCAATTGAAAAAATCCCCCGTGTGGCGAAACGGCGCAGGCTCTCCTCACACGGCTGGATGCGCTTTTCGCCTGTGCCTGCCAGCAAGTTATCTATTTTTAAAGTATCCGGCGCCTCCTGCAAGCGATTTTCAGCTTCTCGGACGGCGCACACAAGCGCCCGCAGCTCTGCGGGCTCCACAGCAAAGCTGTGATCCGCGCCGGGCAAACGGCGATCCAGCGTAAAATGCTTCTCAATGATTTTGGCGCCGTGAAAAACAGCTTGCACGGGCGCTTTTACAGGATCTGGGGAATGATCGGAAAATCCCGGAATGCAAGAGGGGAATGTTTCGGCATATGTTTGAATGACAGCCAAATGGAGACATTCTAAAGGCGCCGGATATCTGGCTGTACATTGCAACAGGCCGACAGGGCGCTTTCCTGCGGGCGCCATCAGCGCCACTGCTTCCTGCACTTCCTGCATTGTCGCGGCGCCTGTAGATATAAACACGGGCTTATTGCGGCAGGCGAGCGCTTCTAAGAGTGGCCAATGCTGCAGCTCATACGAAGCCACTTTGTAGGCGTCAAAATCAAAGGCGTCCATTTGCGCGACGCCCCATTCGTCACACACTGTCATGATGAATTCCAGCCCCTGCGATCGACAGGCCCGGGAGAGCGTGGGCAGCCATTCCAAGGGCAATTCCAATTCCTTCATAAGCTCATAAATCGGCACGAATTCGCCCTTAGCAGTACGATACAGGCCCGCTTTGGGCGTGTACATCCATTCAGCGCGGAAGAGCTGAAATTTCACGGCATCCGCGCCCGCCACGGCGGCTGCCTCTATCATCTGCAACGCCACATCGAGCCGGCCGTTGTGATTAATCCCGCATTCCGCCACAATCAAAATGGGCTCGTGGCGCCCCACAATGTGATGATGCAAATGAATCGCTGACATGAGAAATATCTTTCTTTTGCCGACTTTACAAGGAGCTGTCGCCGCGTACACGGCGGACAGCTTGCCGATATAACGCCAGATATTGTTTGGCGGACGCCTCCCAGGAAAAATCGCATGCAAAGGCATTCTTGATGAGCTTGTGCCAGCGCTCCGGCTCCTGATAGGCCGCGACTGCGCGGCTAATCGCCTCCTTTAAGGCCTCGGGCGTGTATTCGTGGAAGACAAAGCCATTGGGCGCACGCCCTTTTTCCTTAATCGTATCCGCCAGCCCGCCTGTCCGGCGCACAATGGGAATTGTGCCATATGCGAGCGCGATTAATTGCCCCAGGCCACAGGGCTCAAAACGCGAAGGCATCAAGAACATATCGCCGCCGGCATACATCAGTTTCGCCAGGGGCGCGGAAAATGTGAGGCGCACTTTGATATGCGGATATTGGCTCGCCAGCTGCGCAAATGTCTTTTCATAATACGGATCGCCCGTGCCCAAAAGAGCCCATTGCACATTCGTCATTTCGGGGGCAATGCTGGCGACTAAATCCAACCCCTTCTGGGCGTCCAGACGCGTCACCATTATAATGAGGGGCGCCTGTGGGGCCTCCGGCAGGCCAAATTCCCGCTGGACGGCGGCCTTGCAAAGGCGCTTGCCGGATATGTCTTCTGCGGAAAAATTCGCCGGCAGAGTCGGATCCGCAGCCGGATTCCACACCGAATAATCAATTCCGTTCACAATGCCCTTCAAGTCCTCTTTGCGGGCGCGGGCCAAATCATCTATTCCGCGGCCGAATTCGGGCGTTTGAATTTCCTTGGCGTATGTTTTGCTGACTGTATTGATTAAATCGCTATACAAAAAGCCCACGCGCGCCAAATTCAACTGGCCGTCGTGCAATGCCGCCGCGACGCGCTTATCGCCTAAATCCAGCCCCACGCGGCCAATTTGATCCCACGGAAATAGGCCCTGATAGCTTGCGCCTAAATTATGGGCTGTAAACAGCGTCCCGTACGGCAAATCCCATAATTTCGTATAAGCGGCGGCCAGCGCTGTGTGATAATCATTCAGATGCAATACATCAGGCTGCCATTGCAGCCCCTCCACACTGGCCAGCGCAGCCCGACAAAAGAAGGCCAGCCGCTCCAGCTGATCGGCATAGCCTGCGCCGCTGCCATAAATGGAATCCCGATTAAAATATTGATGATGTTCGACAAAATAGACGGGCACCTCCGAATCCGGCAGACGCGCTTCATCCAGCGCGCAGCCGCTCATATAAGTCGGCATAGGCACATACACGGTTTCCACACTGCGTTTGAGCTCCCAATTCCCTTGCATAACAACGCGATGTTTGGGCGTAATGATCCGAATATCCACGCCGCGCGTGGCTAAGGCTTTGGGCAGGCTTCCCGCCACATCCGCCAGTCCTCCCACTTTGGAAAACGGCGCCACCTCAAACGACAGCATCAACACTTTCATAAGGGGATTCTGTCCTTTCTCTGTTGTATTCCTGTTATTCTCAAAAGGCAAAAAGCGGGCGCTTGGAAAAGCCTTGCGTAATTTCGTGCCGGGAAAAGAATGAACACCCTGAATCTATTTTTTGCTATTTTTCGCCTGGGCCGGGCCAAGCGGGGCGGCCACCGCCATCAAAGAGCTTCTGTTCGCCTAATCAAAAATCGCCCGCCGGGGCACTACCGTAATGCCCGCGACGACTACAAAGCGCCGCGCGTCTTCCTCAGGCTGAAAGCCGATCCGATAGCCGGGCGGAATATGCACGCCCTCATCCACAATCACGCGCTGCAAGGCGGCGCCGGCGCCCACTGTGACTTCATCCATTAAAACGCTTTCGTTGATTTCCGCGCCGGCGTCGA
>CAZUOJ010000186.1:0-3229 GCA_964622325.1 uncultured Armatimonadia bacterium | reverse complement strand
TGTCCAGCGGCGCGGCGGCGAGCTGGATGCTCAGCCAGCTGGGCCCCAAAATCCTGGCCGGCGATTTCGCGCCCGGCTTTATGATTCGCCTGCAGGCCAAGGATTTGCGGATTGCCGTCGAGACAATGAAAACGCTGCCCGCCGCCTATCCAGGGACACATCTGGCCGCGGAGCTGTTCCAGAAGGCCGTCGAAGCGGGCCTGGGCGAGCAGGGCACACAGGGGCTTGTCAATCTGCTCGGCTGGAAGGCTTGAGCTTTTTGCCAAACAAATCTAGATTGCAGGGCGGGCGTCCCTGCGAAATAATCTGGATTGTGGGGCAAATGTTAGATTGTTGTGGGCAAAAGCAAGATTATTGTGGGGCGGGCGTCCCGCCCGCCACAATCCCCTTCCTCCGCGTGGGGCGGGCGTCCGTGGGAAATAATTTAGATTGTGGGGGCAAATATCTAGCTTGTTGTGGGGCGGGCGGGCGCGAATTAATCTTGTTGTGGGGCGGGCGTCCTCGCCCGCCACATTTTCCGCAGGCGGGGGCGCCTGCGCTCCGCGAAAGGAAAATGGGCGGGGGCGCCTGCGCTCCGCGGAGGGATATTGGGCGAGGAAGCCGGCGCCACAACATTTGAATTTAATGCTCGCCTGTGCCACATCACATCACAACGCGTGGGGCGGGCGTCCTCGCCCGCCTGCATCATGGCCTGCGAAAGCTGCGCCGCCGGCCTTCTTTGCGGACGCCAAAGAAAAAATTGCCGAAAAAATTTTTTACAAAAGCTCCCTTTTGAAACATTTCTGAAACAATTCCCCTGTATTGTGTAAGCATCCCGCCGGATATTTTCGGTGCGTGTCAACAGACGCGGCGGCTTCTGTAGGGGAGCGTCGCGTCGCCATTTCATTTTTAAGGAGGACGAATACATATGGAGCCTGCCAGCCCTGAAGCACGCGAATTTGTTTTGGAGCAAGCCAAAGCCAATAATGTCCGTTTTATAAAATTATGGTTTACGGACATCCTGGGCTATCTGAAGAGCTTTTCCATTACATTTGAGGAATTGGAGGGGGCGCTCATCGAGGGCCGCGGCTTTGACGGCTCCTCGATTGATGGCTTTGTGCGCATTGATGAAAGCGACATGATTGCCATGCCCGATCCCTCGACATTTGTCGTGCTGCCCTGGCGCAGCAATGATGAGCATGGCAATGTGGGCCGGATGTTTTGCGACATCTATCAGCCCAATGGGGAGCCTTTTGAAAGCGATCCGCGTTATGTGCTCAAGCGGCAATTAGCGCGCGCGGCCCAGCACGGCTTTACATTTTATGTGGGCCCGGAGCTGGAATATTTCTATTTCCCCAATCCCCAAACGCCGGAAGTGCTGGACATGGGCGGCTATTTTGATATGACGGCGAATGACTCGGCGCAGGATTTGCGGCGGGAGACGATTATGGCGCTGGAAGCAATGGGCATCGGCGTGGAATACAGCCATCACGAAGTGGCGCCCAGCCAGCACGAAATTGATTTGCGCTACACAGACGCCCTCACAATGGCGGATGCCGTGATGACATATCGGATTACAGTCAAGGAAGTGGCGTTGCGCCATGGCCTGTACGCCACCTTTATGCCCAAGCCCATTTTTGGCGTCAACGGCAGTGGCATGCATACGCATCAATCGCTGTTCCGCGGGCCCCGCAATGCCTTCTTTGATCCCCAGGATCCGCGGCATCTGTCCCGCGAATGCTATGCCTATATCGCCGGGCTGCTCCGTCATGCGCCCGAAATTACGCTGGTCACGAATCAATGGGTCAATTCCTACAAACGGCTCGTGCCCGGCTACGAAGCCCCTGTGTATCTGTCATGGGCTTTGCGCAATCGCTCGGATTTGATTCGCGTGCCCCAATATACGCCGGGCAAAGAAGAAGGGACGCGTATTGAATATCGGGCGCCCGATCCGGCCTGCAATCCCTATCTGGCCTTTGCCGCAATGCTGGCCGCCGGCCTGGAGGGCATTGAGCAGGGCTATGAATGCCCGCCGCCCACGGAGACGAATGTGTATCAGATGAGCGAAAAAGAACGGCGGCGGCGCAAAATCGGCACGCTGCCGCCCGATCTGCTCTCCGCCATTGAGCTGGCGGAAAAAAGCGAAGTGCTCAAGAAAGCCCTGGGCGAGGAAATGCATCATAAGCTGATTGAGAACAAGAAAGTGGAATGGGAACAATATCGGATGCAAGTGACGGATTACGAAGTCAAGCGCTATCTGCCTGTCCTGTAGCCCCAAAAGGGGCGGGCGGCATTAATTCAAATGTTGGAGCGCAGGCAAACAACAAAAGGGGCGGGCGCAGCCTGCGCTACATCCTCCAACAGCAACGCGTGGGGCGGGCGAGGACGCCCGCCTTCCAACAATCCCGATATTTGCCCCCACAATCCGGATTTTTTGCTCTACAATCCAGATTATTTCGCATGGACGCCCGTCCTGCAACAATCTAGAAATTTGCCCATAATGTCGATTATTTTTTGCCCTATTTGTTGATATTGGGATTGTGGCGCCGGCGCCTCCGCCCAATCTTCCCCTCGCGTGGCGCAGGCAAGGATAAATCCAAATGTCGTGGCGCAGGCAACATAAATTCAAATGTTGTAGCGCAGGCGTCCCCGCCTGCGACAATTCCCGCATGTGCCTGCGGGGGGAGATGGAGGGATGGGGCGCCTCATGGGAAGAGAATGTGGCGGGCGGGGACGCCCGCCCCACAACAATCTAGAAATTTGCCCCACGCGTTGTTATGTGAATGTAGCGCCGGCAGGCATTAATCCAAATGTTGTAGCGCAGGCAAACATTAATTTAAATTGTTGTGGCGCAGGCGTCCTCGCCTGCGGCAATTCCTGCATGGGCCTGCAGCGGAAGAGGGAAGGATGGGGCGCCTCATGGGAGGAGATTGTGGCGGGCGGGGACGCCCGCCCCACGCGTGAGAGAGATGTTGTAGCGCAGGCGTCCCCGCCTGCGATAATTCTCCTGCCCTGCGCGCACATCCCATAATGTTGTAGCGCCGGCGCCTCCCGCCCATTTCCCTTCCGCGGAGCGCAGGCGTCCCGCCTGCGATAATTCCGGCATGGGCTTGCGGCGGAGGATGGAAAGGATGTGGAGCCTCCTGGAGAGATTGTGGCGGGCAGGGACGCCCGCCCCACAACAAGATTAATTCGCGCCCGCCCCACAACATTCTAGTTATTTGCCCCATAATCTAGTTTATTCGCCCCG
>CAZUOJ010000185.1:0-3328 GCA_964622325.1 uncultured Armatimonadia bacterium | reverse complement strand
GGCGAGGACGCCTGCGCCACAACATTTAAATTATATGCTTGCGCTCCGCGGGAGGAGAATTGGCGGGATTCCGGCGCCACGGGGGAGGGAGATATTGGCGGGAGGCGCCAGCGCTACAACATCTGTATTTATTTTTGCCGGCGCCACAATCCAAAAGCGCCGCGGGGGGCGCCAGGGATTTTGTCAGGCGGGGCGGAAAGCAGCGATTTTTTCCGCCAGGCGCAGCAGGCGTTCCCAGGAAGCCTGTGGGGGCGTCGTGTCCGCCAGGCTGAAGACAATGCCGCGCCCGTCGCCAATCGCCGCCAGCGCCTCCTCAATATGCGCCTCAAATTGGGCTTCGGACATCGCGTCCGGCAGCACACAGATGGAGCAGAGGCCGCCCCAAATCGCGGGCCGGATCCCGAATTGCCGCCGATATTCGGCTAAAGACAGCCGCGTCATCGGCGCCGGGCATACAGAGTCAGCCACATCCACGCCACATTCCACATAAAAGCGGCAGAGCTGATCGTTTTCGCCGTCCGTGTGCGTCAGCAGCATTTTGCCGGCGTCATGCAGCATATCCGCGGCTTGCTTGAGCCAGGGCGCAATATGCTTTTCGAACAGCGGCGGCGGCGTAATCATTAAATCATAATTCGCCCCATACAGCACAATTTCGGCTTCGCTCTGGGCGCAGGCCGCCAGCACAGCGTGCAAATACGGCGTCATCGCCTGCGCAAAATCCGCCAGCACAGCGGGATGATCGTGCAAATCATAATACAGCCTGTCATAGGGGGCGACATCTTTGAGCAGATGATGCACAGGGGAGGCCGCCAGATGGGCGAGCGCGACAACAAGGCCCGCCTCGCCGATTTCCTTTTGCAGCGCGGCGAAGCGCGTGCTGTCAGGCTCCACGACAATGTCCTCAAAGAGCGCGCCCAGCCGCGCGTAATCGTCCCGCGATTTAATGACATGCTCCTTCACATGCAGCAGCGTCACGCCGGCGCGGCGCATCGCCTCATCATAACACAGGACTGAAGACAGCTCATCGCCAGACGGCAGCTTGTACACAACGCGAATATCATCGCCGCGGCGCTCCACAAGGCGCTGCACGCGGCGGAAACGCACGCGATAGGGCTGATGGGGCACATGATCCACATTAATAGCGCGATCGGCGATTTCGTCCGGATGCTCCACAGCCAGAAAATCCGGGATGACGCCATGATAGGGCCAATCCAGTTCGCGGACGATGTCCAGCAGGGAGGCGTCGCGCCATTGAGGCGGCAATGTGCCCTGATAGCGCTGGGCATTGAGCCATAAATCCAGCCGCGGGGCCCAGGGCACGCGATCCACAGGCTCGCCGCGCAGCGCGCGCAGCAGGCGCTGTTTGGGCGTCAGCGGGGGCAGAGGGGCTTTGTCAGCCGCAGACATTCTGGATGACACGCAAAAAATTCCCTCCCAGAATTTTCCGGATTGTCTCTGTATCAAAGCCGCGCTGCAGGAGCGCTTCCGTCAGATCCGTAAGGCGGCCCACATGGGGCGGAATGGGCACGGCGCCTGCGGGCAAGCCGTCAAAATCGGCGCCAAAGCCGATATAATCGGGGCCCACGAGATTTACAACATGTTCAATCTGATCCACGAGGCGCGTCAGGGACGGCTCTGTGGGATGAATGAATTTGTCGTAGAAGGCGACGCCCATCACGCCGCCGTGCTCCGCCAGCGCGCGAATCTGATCATCTGTCAGGCAACGCCAATGCGGACAAAGGGCAAACACGCCGCCATGGGAGAAGATGCAGGGCTTTTGCGAGGCCTGCAGGGCCTCATAAAATGTCCTGTCATTGGCATGCGCCGTGTCGACAATAATGCCGAGCTCATTGCAGGCGGCAATCAGCTCCCGGCCAAAAGGCGTCAGCCCCCGCATTTCCCGGCGCGCCGCCTCGCGCGTCGCCGCCTCTGTGTATGCAAAGGGGCTCTTGTCTATCTGCAGCGCGTGTTCATTTTCCGCGAGGCCCTCGCCATGCGTGAGATTAGCCACGCGCAGGCCCAGGCGATGCTGCAGCGAAAGCAGGCGCAGGCTCTGCTGCAGACAGGCGCAGCTTTCCAGCTGGGCGACGAAGGCGATTTTGCCCGCCGCTTTGGCGGCGCGGATATCGGCAGCATTGCGGGCCAGCACAAAATCCTGGGGATAGGCGTCCAGATGCCAATACAGCACATCCCATATCTCCAGCGATAGCGGCAAATCGCGGCCGCCGACATAGGAAAACATCGCTGTGAGCTGCGCTTGCTTGAGACGGGGCAAATCCACATGATAGGCCTCATTGGGGGGGCCCAAATCCGGGGGATCCTGACGGGACAATTTCAAAACAAGCGTGTCATTATGGCCGTCAATGATGATGGCCTGTTGATGCAGCTTTTGAGCGTTCATAAAAAGCCTTCCTGAATGGCCTTGCGCCGATTTCCGCGCCGGCGCGGAGCGAGAACAACAATCTCTTCGAATCTGCTGAGCGCGGGCTTCTTATCTGTGCCTGCGGGCTATAGCGGGAAGGCGCCATGCTTTCGGCGGCAGGCGCCCGGGCTCTCAGCCACAAGGGGAACATTCGCCACGAAAAAGCAAAAAGCCTTTAAAATAGGGGGCATATTTCAGGCATATTCTATCAAATTGCAGGCTGCCGCATATATAAACATAATAAAAGTTATGTCAAAATCTTTCAGACACAAATCAAAGAAATTGCGGCATAGACGCTTTCCGCTTGGGGCAATATGTGGCGGGCGAGGACGCCCGCCCCACAATAAACTAGATAAGGAACGCGGAGCGCAGGCGTCCTCGCCAATTTTCCTTTCGCGTGGCACAGGCGTCCTCGCCTGCGATAATTCCCGCATGTGCCTGCGGGGAGAGATGGAAGGATGGGGCGCCTCATGGGAGGAGATTGTGGCGGGCGAGGACGCCCGCCCTACGCGTTGTGATATGATTTGGCGCCAGCGCTCCGGCCAATATCTCTTCCGCGGGGCGCAGGCGTCCTCGCCTGCGTCCGCCCGCTTGGGCTTCCCTCCTCTCCCCTATCTGGCCTCAATTCTCGTTCGACAAATGTTTTGCCCGCGCGCATATAACGCATGATTGCAGCGCCGACGCCCCCCGCCCATTTTCCTTTCCTCCCGCGGAGCGCAGGCGTCCCGCCAATTTTCCTCCCGCGTGGCACAGGAAACACAAAATCTATTGTTGTAGCGCAGGCGTCCCCGCCTGCGACAATGCCCTTGCCTGGGCTGGCGGGGGGCTATTTGCCGAAGACGGCGAAAATACTTTTCATATTCATCAGCCCGGGGCCGATGATGATGACAAACAGGGCGGGGAAGA
>CAZUOJ010000184.1:0-3439 GCA_964622325.1 uncultured Armatimonadia bacterium | reverse complement strand
GAAGCCGCCCTTCCATTTGATTTGCTCGTGGCTCTGGGCGAATTCCGCGATGGCTTTGGCGGGCGCGATGTCGTCCTCATAGCAAAAAATGGCGGCATTCGGGCCTTGCAAAAAGCTCTCCAGCCCGGCGGCGGGAGTGTCCTGTAAAGCCAGTTTCAGCAGGCGGTTCTTAACAACAATCATTTGTGCCCCTGCGGCGCGAATTTTCTGCCGCAATTCGCTAATCTCCCGCACTGTGAGGCCCTTGTACTCGGCCAGATAAATGCCCCGGGAACGCAACGCACAATCCCGCAGCTCGGCCACTTTCTGGACCTTTTTTTCCGTCGGCATAATTCACCTCCTTGCCTGGGGCGCCGCAAAAAACTTACGGGAAGCCGCCGCGGTGCGGGGCTTCCCGTGAAAGCCTTTTGTCCCTGGGCAGCACTGCTGCAGCCTTCCGCTGCGTTCAGCTGCCACAGAACGGGACTGACCTTCTGGAGGTTCCCGACCTCGGCGGGCGGATCTTGCGATCCATTAAGCCTCTTGGGCGCCAGCGTTCTTTGGCCTGCAAACCTTTATGAACAGTTTGTCCTTGTGCCCGAATACGCTAATACAACACTTCGACTGCGCGTCTTATATCTTGGCCTCCTGCGCCTGGCTCGGGCCAAGCCAGCCAGTGACACGCGCGTTTAGGCCGCGCGGGCTAAGGCCTGTGCATCCTCCAGGCTCACCTTAATCCCGGGGCCCATTGAACTGGCTATTGACAGGCTGCGCAAAAAGCGTCCCGTCACGGACGCCGGCCGCGCCGCCATTATGGCTCCGAGGAGAGTCGCAAAGTTCTCCAAAAGCTGCTCATCCGAAAAGCTAACCTTCCCAAAGGGACAGTGCACGACGCCGCCACGATCCATCCGATATTCGACTTTCCCGGCTTTTAATTCGCGCACTGCCGCCGCCACATCCTCCCGCACCGTGTCGGATTTCTTGGAGGGCATGCGGGGCCCCAGCTTTTTGCCGAGCCGCCCCACAATGCGCATCATACTCGGATGCGCCACGAGCACATCAAATTCGTCCCACCCCTCCTCGATGGCGCGGACGAGATCCTCCCCGCCCACGCGGTCGGCGCCGGCCTCCTTGGCGGCCTGAGCATCCTCGCCCTCGGCAAACACCGCCACCCGCGGCACCTTCCCCGTGCCATGCGGCAGCACGACCGTGCCGCGCACCGCCTGATCGCCCTTCGTCGGATCCGCGCCCAGCTTCAAATGCATTTCCAGCGTCTCATCAAATTTCGCCGTGGCGGTTTCCTTGGCTAACTTGATGGCTTCCGCCACGGGATAATACTTCTGCCGATCCACCTTCTGCAAAAGCTCTGTAAAGCGCTTACTGTGTTTTGGCATGCTTCCGTCCCCTCTTCCGGTACTGGCGCCGGTTTATCTGGCTCCCGGAGTGTGGCCTGCTGCCCACTTCCTGATGTGCCCCTTATATCCCTGTACAGGGATCTTCTATCGTATTTTAGTCCGGCACAATTTCGATGCCCATGCTCCGGGCCGTGCCGGCGATGATTTTCATCGCTGCCTCTAATGTGTTGGCATTAAGATCGGCCATTTTCTTGCGGGCAATCTCCGCCAGCTGCGATTCCGTGATGCGCCCCACTTTCTCCTTATTGGGCGTGCCGGAGCCCTTTTCCGCCCCAATGGCCTTCAAAAGCAAATTGGATGCCGGGGGCGTCTTCGTCACAAAAGTGAAGCTCCGATCCTGATATATGGTAATCTCGACCGGAATGATATCCCCCATCTGTGACGCGGTTTTTTCATTGAACGCCTTGCAAAACTCCATAATGTTGACGCCGTGCTGGCCCAAAGCTGGCCCCACGGGCGGCTGTGGCGTCGCCTTTCCGGCCGGACAATGAAGTTTGACAACAGCGATGACTTTCTTCGCCATCCCTCATACCCCTTTGGCAGTCTGCGGCTGCCCCTTCTGGCTTCTGCGGCACTCTGCAACGGGCGCCCGCAGGGGGCAGCAGCTATAATTTCTCAATCTGGGTGAAATCGAGCTCCACGGGCGTCTCGCGGCCGAAAATCGAAATCAGCACCTTCACCGTCTCGCGCTCTGGATTCACCTCCACGATTTTGCCCGTAAATTCAGCAAACGGCCCCTCCGTAATCCGCACACTCTGATTCACTTGCCACACCGTCTTCGGCTTCTGCGCTTCCTCCCCGGCCGCCTTCAATATCTCCTGCACCTCCGACTCCTTGAGCGGCACCGGCACATTGGAAGAACTGACAAAATGCGTCACCCCCGCGGTTTGCTGGATCAGATGCCGCATTTCATCTGTCATCTCCATCTGCACCAGCACATACCCCGGATACAGCTTTCTTTTCACTTCCCGCCGCTTGCCCGCCGAAGAACGAATTTCAGTCTCTGTCGGAATCAGAATCTTCCCTAAGAGATGCTGCAATTGGCGCGCCTCCGCCATCCGTTCGATGGCGGCCTTCACTTGATTTTCCTTCCCCGTTAAAGTATGCACCACATACCACTGTTTTGCCATGGCGCCTGTGCCTCGATATGAACGCAAAAATGTGATTTACAACCGCTCCAGAAGATTGATGAGCTCGCCAAAAATCAAATCCCAAAAGCCTACCCACAGGGCCACAATGATAATCGTGATGATGACTACCATCGTATAGCCCTTCGTCTCCTCATGCGTAGGCCAGACGACCCGCTGCAGCTCCTGCCACACTTCCCGCAAAAATTGCCCCAGCTGCAGAAACGGGCGTTTCACGCGCCCCATTATGCCGCCCGCTGAAGTTTTCGTCGCCATCTTCTTTCCGCAGATCCTTTACTTGTCGGGCGCCTCATGCCCCTATAAATAAGATACACGGCGGGCGCGACCCTCTCGCGCGCCCGCTGTGTGGAATGCACATCTTGGCAGGGACAGCAGGACTCGAACCTGCAACCTACGGTTTTGGAGACCGTTGCTCTGCCATTTGAGCTATGTCCCTTTATGCTCCCCAACACCGCCGCTCCGGCCGCCTCGCCGCCTCAGGCTCTTCGCCTCTCCGCCAGCCCGCCGCCACTTTTTATTTTAGCAAATCATATCGCTGCCTTCAAGCCCCTCAACGCCTGCGTGAGGCCGAGGCTAAGGCTACTTCCGCAAACGCGTCTCCACATGTTCCGTATGCTTGCGGCACTTGCGACAATATTTGGACAGCCGCAAGCGATCCGGCACATTCTGCCGATTCTTGCTCGTCACATAATTTTGCGACTTGCACGCACTGCACTCTAAGATGAATTTCGTCTGCGGCATAATCTATGCTCAACCTATCCGCTATTTTCAAAATCTTTGCTGCTGCTTCCGAAGACTTCTTGCTCTTTTCGCCTTACGGCAAAAATCAGAATATTTGCTTATTATGCGTCTTGGGCTATGGATAGCCTGGCTTGGCCAGCCTGGCTTTGTTTCGGG
>CAZUOJ010000183.1:0-3847 GCA_964622325.1 uncultured Armatimonadia bacterium | reverse complement strand
TAAAGAAATTGAGCAGGAATTGTCGGACAAAACAGCGAATTGTCCTACAAATGAAGATAAATGACATGAGCCTGTCATTATCTTTAACGGAACATACGGCGAAAAACGGCCCGCGTAGCGACCGTGTGCTGGAAGCCCTGCGTCATTATGTGGCGACGCAACGATTGCGGCCCGGGGACCGGCTGCCGGGCGAGCTGGAGCTTTCCCAGGCGCTGGGGATTTCGCGCAATGCCGTGCGGGAAGGCTTAAAAGCTTTGCAGGTGGCGGGGCTTGTCACCCGCCGCCCGCGCCGGGGCACAATCCTGCGGTCAGTGGATTTTTCCGAAGCCTTCGACTCGCTCGTGCTTCCGGTCATGCCTTCGGCCCAAGAGCTGGAGGAGCTGATTGAAGCCCGGCATTGTCTGGAACTGGCCTTATTGCCGCTGATTGCGGCGAATGCCCGCAAAAGCGATTATCGGCGGATGGAAGCGGCGATTGCCCAGCAGTTGCGAGAACTCGAAGAAGGCAAGGACGGCATGGATGGCGATATGGCGTTTCATCGCGCCCTGCTGCAGGCGGCAGGCAATCGCTTTCTCGCACAGATGGCGGAAATCGTGCGCAAGCATCTGGTAATATGCCGGAGCATGATCCAATCCGGCCTCACGCAAAAGCCCCAGCCAAAGCGCACTTTTTATGTGCAGGAGCATTGGGAGATTATGGAGGCCCTGAAAAGGGGGGATGTGGCGACGGCGCAGCGCATTCTGGATGTGCATCTGGTGCGCACGCGGACAGCGATGACATTGCCGAAGCGCAAAAATCAGGGGCGCCAAAAGAGCGCCTGAGGTTTAAAAATTGCGCCGTGAGAGCGGCCGCATCGTCTGCTGCCGCAAGTCTTTTTGAGCCGCGCTAGACAGGCCAGGCTGGCCCACAAGAGCGGAACATAACTTTTATTCGGAAGAAACGTCTGCTTGGGCAGGCGAATTGCCCTGATAAAGGGGTGTTGAAAATGCGTCGCCGCGGGTTCACATTAATTGAGTTGCTGGTCGTCATCGCCATTATTGCGATTCTGGCGGCCATCCTTTTCCCGGTGTTTGCCAAAGCCCGGGAGAAGGCGCGGACGAGTTCGTGTTTGAACAATTGCAAGCAGCTCGGGCTGGCGATTATGCAGTATGCCCAGGATTATGATGAGCGGTATCCGCTGGCAGTGTATTATGACGGAGCGGGAGTGTTACGGTTTTGGATTGATGGGATATTGCCGTATGCAAAAAATCAACAGCTTTTGGACTGTCCCTCGCATAGAGGGGCCCCGAGCACCTGCACCACATGCTCCAATTCCATAGCGTTTGGGCGGTTTGGCGATTTGGGTTATGGGTTTAATCATTACTACACGAATTATCCTTCGGGTTTTGTGGGCTTAGGTGGACGTCCAATGGCCGAAGTATCCCGCCCCGCCGAGGTATTTATGGTGATGGACTTTCGGTGCTATTATACAGCCACTACAGGGATCGTGGATCTGACACTGCAAGAGCGGCGGATGCACAATGATGGTATAAATATCACTTTTGCGGATGGCCATGCCAAATGGCGCGCCAACAACAGCATTGTGAAGAATTCGGCCGGCTGGTATCCGGAATTCGCTTATAATTACTAAGGTTACACAGTTCCCAAAAATTTTTCATTAAATAACAAAAAGCTGAGCAGCAATTTAAAGTTTCTGAAAGCCAGAATAACTGCTTGCTTTTGACAGTGGCAATTTTGTGCTTTGTACAGCGTAAAAAATCCTGCTTGGGCAGGCGAATTGCCCTGATAAAGGGGTGTTGAAAATGCGTCGCCGCGGGTTCACATTAATTGAGTTGCTGGTCGTCATCGCCATTATTGCGATTCTGGCGGCCATCCTTTTCCCGGTGTTTGCCAAAGCCCGGGAGAAGGCGCGGCAAACGAGCTGTCTGTCCAATGTCAAGCAGTTAGTGATTGCGTGTGTGCAATATGTTCAGGATTAGATGAGAACTGGGTGCCGATCTGGCCCGGGGCGCCGACTATTCCCGGGGGCATCATTCTTTGGATGGATTGTCTATATCCCTATGTCCGGAATGTGCAGGTTTACACCTGCCCTTCAGCGCCTGATCAGGCCTGGCGTGGTCCGGGAGTCTATTCCAATCCCTGGGGAACCAGTGTGTGCTATAGATGTGGCTATGGCGCCAATACGGCGTGGACATACGATGACACCACCTATCGGATCCATGTGGGGCCCTTCCGCGGCGCGATGTATGGCACTGTTTCTATGGCCAGCATCGTGGCGCCGGCGGAGTGCATCGCTATCGCGGATAGCCGCTGGTACAATCCGTCTGCGTACGGCAATAATGTGTCATACACCGTCGAGCCGCGCTGGTATGATAGCTTTCCGGCGCCGCCGAAGCGGCACAATGAGGGGGCGAATGTGGGCTTCGTGGATGGGCATGCGAAATGGATGACCTTCACCGATTTGTGTATGAATGCGAATTTGCGCAAATACTGGTATATGTGCAACGAAAATCACACGAATCCATAATGAGGCGTCCAGGCCATACGCTTTGAGCGATAGCCGAACAGAGCGAGACCGGTATATCCTTTATGTTAAATGTAGCCAGCGCGGCAGGGATGAGGAAACATGCCGAACAAGAGGATGCCGCAGCTCATGCTGCGGCTTCTTTTTCTTATGTGCGGGCAGGCCTGCTCGGGCTGTTTTTGCTCGCCGCGTTGCTGGCGGTCACGCCGTATAATGATTATTTCGTCTGCGGGTCGTATATGGCGAATCATCATGTGCCCGTCGCCGCCAGTTTCGTGCTTTTTTTGCTGTGTTTCTTGGTCAATCCGTTATTGCGCTGCTTCAGCCAGCGGCGGCACTGGGCGCTGCGCCCCCGGGAACTGGCGGTCATCTGGGGGATGATGGCCGTCTCTTCGGGCCTCGCTTCCGCGGGCTTTTTGCGCTTTCTGTTTCCCACGCTCGCGGCGCTGTATGGCCTGGCGACGCCGGAGAATAAATGGGAGCAGGTGCTTTTCCCCGAGATTCCTTCCTGGCTGGTGCCCCATACGCCGCAGGGGATTCGCTGGTTTTATGAGGGCGGCAGCTCCTGGAAAGCCATTCCCTGGCACGACTGGCTGCCGCCCATTTTATGCTGGACGCTCGTGGCGCTGCTCTTGTGGAGCGTCATGCTGTGCCTGGCTTCCCTGCTGCGGGCGCAATGGATCGAACATGAGCGAATGACTTTTGTGCATGTGCAGCTGCCGCTGGCGCTCATTGAGGATCCGCCGGCGGGCGCGCGGCTGAATGCCTTTTTCCGGGATCGGCTGATGTGGCTGGGCTTTGCCGTTCCCGTGGCGCTGTATGGCCTCATTGGCCTAGGCAATTATTATCCCGCTTTCCCCAAGATTTCTTTTATCTATCCCCATTTTTATGCCCGGGCGCTGCAGTTTGAGGCGCGCCCGTGGAACGCCATCGGGCCCGTCTATCTGGCCTTTTTGCCTTCTGTCGTCGGCTTCGGCTTTTTGCTGACAACAGAGGTGTCGCTCTCCGCCTGGATTTTCTTCTGGCTGTTTCGGCTCCAGGCCGTGCTGCTGTCCGCCGCAGGCTTCCAGTTGCGCACGATGGGATCAGGCTTCGGGGCGAAAGCCTTTATGGCGTATCAGGATATGGGGGCGTATCTGGCGCTGGCCGCGTTAACGGTGTATGTGGGCCGGAGGCACTGGCGGCGCGTCCTTCAGGCCGCCGTGGGGGGCGGCGGGGAGGAAATTTCGCGGCGGGAGGCGCTGCCTTATCCTGTTGCCGTCTGGGGTGCGCTGGGCGCCTTTGCGCTGCTGGGGCTTTTAGGCAACGCCATCGGCCTGCGGC
>CAZUOJ010000182.1:0-3849 GCA_964622325.1 uncultured Armatimonadia bacterium | reverse complement strand
CGTGGCTGATGGGGCGTATTGGCGATATGTGGGGCTTGCGGGCGGCGATGCTCGTGTTGCCGGCTTCAATGATTATTTTACTGGCGATGTTAGGCGCAGCTGCCAGGCTTATCGGCATCGCCCAGCAAAAGCGGCTGCAGGCTGATTTTTAGCCCTTAAGCCCCAAATCCATTCAGGGAAGCTAGAGCGGGCGTTTTTCTGTATGCCGCTGGACGGGATAAATCGCCAGATACGCACAGGCTCCTAAAATAAGCGCTGTGCCCAAAACAAAACGCCATGTCAGAGGCTCCCGAAATATGCCCGCCCCCACCAGCCCGCCCAACACAGGCGTGACGAGGCTGAGCAGGCTCCCCTGTGTCGCGCCTGTGTATTTGTAGGCGAATGTCATCAGCAGTTGTCCGGCCGCCGCTAAAAGCCCCACAGCTATGACAATGCCCATTTGGGCGGCTGTCAAAGGCATCCAGTGCTGCGCGACGGGCCAGGCGATGGCCAAAAGACCAAACAGCGATTGCGACCAGAAAATATTTGTGGAGCTGTCCGTATCGCGGCAACGCGTGATGGCAATAACGGCGATTCCGCTGCCCAGGCCAGCCAGCAGCGCCATCAGCTCCCCTCTGGAGGCGCCCAGATGCTGCACTTCAAATAAAAGCGCTACGCCGGCCATTGCCGTCAACACTGCCAGGCTCTGCCCCAGGCGCAGCCGTTCGCCCAAAAATGGCACTGCCAGCACAGCCGCCCAGATCACATATGTATAATTCAAAACAGTGGCTTTGGCCAAGCCGATCACGGGAATGCACCAATAAAAGACAACAACGGCCAGGCTGCCCACGATGCCGCGAATAAGCAGCCAGGGCCAATTAATCCAGCGGGGACGATCCAGCCGCAGGGCGAACATCCCCAGACACACCAGAATGCCCAGCAAAAAACGCCCCAGGCTAAACATATAGGCATTCACTGCCGGCGTCGCCCGAATGAGAGCGGCCATCACGGAGAAAAAGAGGGCCGAAGCAATCATGGCGAGCGGCCCCTTGAGGGGCGTGCGGGCGGCAGAAAAGGTCTCGCCGGAGGCTGGGGCGGCGCCACGCTTATTGGCTTCCGTGCCGCCCGCCATTTCTTCCGCTGAGACAGAAAAGCCCTGAGGATTCTTTGGGCCGCGGGAATGAGGAGAACGGGAGAAGCCCTGTGTCATCGCGGGACCTCCACCCGTCGTCCTTCCCAGGCGGATAGATAGGCCGCAAAGATCACTGCCGTCACATCCCGCGCCAAAAGCCAGCCCGAAAGCGGCTCGCGATTATACACGATGGCTTCCGCAAAATCTTGAATTTCCTGTTGATAGCCGCTCGCCCAATGCTCATCGGGCGCCGCAAAATTCCAGCCCCGACGCGTGCTGATTTTTTCGGCAATGTATTCCTCGCCAAAGCTCTCCTCAGAGGGCGCGTATATCATCACCGCATTCGTGGGATTCATATTGCATTCAATCCGCCCTGTGGAGAGAAATATCTGCATATGATTGTAAATCCCCCCCAGCACAACATCCGAAGAACACACCTCCGCCACTGAGCCGTCCTCAAATGTAATAAATGCTGCTCCCCAATCTTCGCAATCCGCCAGCGGCGTGCCGACATAATGCTGGGGCTCTGCCAGATAGCTCTCTATCTTCGTCAAAAAAGCTGTCTCCGCCATCACCGATTGAGGGCGAATGGGCTGGCCATATTTGGCCATCCCCTCCACCTGTTTGATATAACAAACGCCGCCGATGGGATGGCTGCCCGTGCGCAAAAGGGAGCCCCCGCCAGCCAGGGCCCAATAGCGGGCATAGGAGGCATGGCTGCCCGAATGACTCTCCTCGGCCAGCAGGCGCAATACTGTTCCCTGGCCCGCTTCAATCAAGCGGCGCGCTTTTTGAATCGCAGGGGCATAGACCCAATTCTCCGCATAACAAAACTTTACGCCTGCCTCTAAAAGGGCGTGCTCCAATTCCTCACATTGCGCCATCACCGCATCCAGCATTTCCCGCCGTTCGACAGATTTTCCGAGCAAGGGATAATCGTTTTCCCAGGACAAAGATGGGCTCCCACAAATGCCCGCCGAAGCCCGCTGCTGCCATAGCTGTTGCGTATATCCTGTTAAGGGCTTCTCCATAATAATATGCTTGCCGGCGCGGGCGGCCAAGACGGCCGCCGGCGCATGCACATGCGTGGGCGCACAAATGTCAATCACATCTATTTCCGCCTCCGCCAGCATTTCCTCCACGCTGGCATACACCTGAGGGATGTTATGCTTTTGGGCAAAGGCCGCGCGGCTTTCGGCCCGCGCGGAAGTTATCGCCACTACGCGGCAATCAATGCCCTGAACTTTTTTGTACGCTTCGCAATGAAAATCAGCGGCAAAGCCCGCCCCCACTAGGCCAATGCGCAAAGATGACATTATCTGTCCTCCTCCTTGTAACTTTGCTGTGGCTAAAATTATGACACGCTCGTGGGGAAAAATCTACTGAGGGAGGCTGGATTGCTGCCTCCGGCCCATTCGGCGATAGAGCGCCGATGTTCCCAATTCCCGTTGAAAGCGGCTTATTCCTGCTGTACATTGTCTCGTTACGCGAAACACGGCCTCGTATTGTCGCTGTCTAAGGAGGCCTGCCTCTTTGCGCTGTCTTCGCCACATGCTATAATCGCAAGGGCGCCGCTCAATGGGCGCTTTCATCTTATTTTGGGATGGCTCTGGCGTGGATTATCGGATAAGATGGCAATTGCAACGCCGAAAGCGCCAGCGCAAGCGGCTTTTGCTTATTCCGGCCTTGCTGCTGATTATCCTGGCCATATATGGGATGGGGCGGCAGCTGGGCCGCAGCCCCTCCCATTACTGGCATTATCAAGCCCCTTTTTCCGGCTTGCCTCATTTTGCTGTTACGCCCTCCTTGCTGTATGTGGCGTGGCCCAGCGGCCAAATTGAGGCGCTCCGCACCCGGGATGGCCGCCCTTTGGATCCCGTGTCTTTCTTTTCCTGCCCCGATCCTTTCAACGCTAATCCTTTAGTCGTGGCGCATGTGCTCTATATTGGCTCGGATTTGGGCATCTTGCGGGCGCTGGAGGCCCGCACGGGGCAACGCCTCTGGCAGCTGGATACAGGAGCGCCCATTCGCTGTCAGCCTCTTTTTGCCCAGGGCTATCTTTATGTGGGCAATGAGGCGGGGCAGCTTTTCTGTCTGCGGCCTGACGGCGTCAAAATCTGGCAGCGCGCTCTGGGCGACGCCATCAGCGGCCAGCCCGCCTTCTGGGAGGGCCTTGTGATAGCCGCCACGATCCGCGGCCTTGTGTATGCCTGCGAGGCCGCCACCGGACGTGTCGTATGGCGAAGGCAACTGTGGATGCCGGGCAAAGAAGCTGTGCCCGAAATCTGCTTCGCGTCGCTAACGGCGGCGCCGCCGCTTGTCCTCATTGGCGGCGACTCAGGCTATTTACACCTTTTAGACGCCCGTTCCGGCCAGACTGTAGCGCAATATTACAGTGCGGGCCTTGTCCGCCAGCCCGCTGCAGCTAATGAGGCTGTGATTTGCTTTGGCAGCACGGACGGCTGGCTGCGGGCCATCAGCCGGGAGGGCAAGCAGCCGCTGTGGGCTTATCCTCTCAAAGAGCCTGTCGTCTTGGGGCCCGTGATAGACAATCATATCATTTATGCCGCCAGTCCCTCGCGGCTTGTGGCTTTACAGGATTCTACAGGCCGGGCGCTGCGCATCTGGAAAGGGAGCCATTTCGGCGGGACGCTAACTGTGGCGCCAGATGCGATTTACATCGGCACCTCGCGCGGCGAAATTTTCGCTTTCCCCAAGCCGTAAGCTTCTGGAAAAAA
>CAZUOJ010000181.1:0-3858 GCA_964622325.1 uncultured Armatimonadia bacterium | reverse complement strand
GCTTCCTTCCGCAATTGTTCGGGCTGCTCATGCAAGCCTGCCTCCAATAGCTCCACACACACCTCATGGGGCGATTGTGCGGCTAAAAAGGCCAATTCCGGCTCAAACACGCCACACGCAATAATTTTCAGCTTCATTATTCCCTCACATTCATATTGCCAATTTAATTATTTTCTATAGGGAAGGCTTATTAAGATTTTTCTGTCAGTTTAGATAATGCAAAAGTTGCCTGTTAAAAAGGAAATTGTGCTTTATCGCCCAGAGCTTGTCAAGCACAGGGAGATACAGAACACATCTAATATAAAAATACTTCGAGGCAAATTTTTTGCCTCAAAAAGAAAAATTCCGCTGGATTTTTATTTTATTTTATTTCATTTCATTTTATTTCATTTTATTTTATTTTATTTTATTTTATTTCATTTTATTTTATTTTATTTCTTCAGATTTCTCTTTATGAGCCATCCTTTTTGCGTATAATATAAGAAGTTTTGCCTGCGTTATTCCACATGAAGAGGGGGACAGATGACACTTCGTGCGCATTCGCCCGTAGATGGACGAGAACACCTGCTAGATGAGCATCTTGCCAGCACAGCTTCTTTAGCCGAACGTTTTGCCACGCGTTTAGCGCCAGAATTAGGGGGATGGGGGAGAGCGGCCGGCCTCTTGCATGATTTAGGCAAAGCGACACAGCGTTTCCAGCAATATCTTCTCGGGCTTTTAGAAACAGGCGGAGCCCATAAGATTGTGGGAGCCAAATATGCGTTATGCCAAAAATTGCCTCCGCCTATTGCGCTCGCCATTTTAGGCCATCACAGCGGCCTGCCTGCTCTCGCAGAAGCGCAAAATCTTTGTTCGCAATCTTTTCCTGATGACTTGCTCATCAATCCCGAAGAATTTTATACGGCCCAAATCGCTTTGCCTTCGCCACAAATTCCGGAATGGCTCAGGCCAAACAATCCCCTGGAAATTGAACTTTTAACGCGTTTGTTGTTCAGCGCCCTTGTGGATGCAGACGCTTTGGACACAATAGCTTTTCGTTATCCCCAATATGCTCCGCCGCCAAGCCCCTATCCCTCTATGCCGCAGCTTTGGGAGAATTTTATTCACATTTATGAGCAGGATTGTGCTTCCAAGCCCGCCACAAAATTGAATCAGCTGCGCCGCGAACTTTTTCAGCGATGTATTCAGGCGGCCGAACAGCCGCCAGGAGCCTTTAGCCTGACAGCCCCCACAGGCCTGGGCAAAACATTGTCCAGCCTGGGCTTTGCGTTGCGACATGCCTCACGTCATGGCCTAGATAGAATAATTACGGTCATTCCCTATATTAGCATTACAGAACAAACGGCCAATGTGTATCGAAAATTTCTGCCGCCAGAGGCTATTTTGGAGCATCATAGCGCTGTGGATAAAGACACAGCTGCTTCTTCTGAAGACAATTTAGAGCGCTGGGAGCTGGCAGCGGAAAATTGGGATGCCCCAATTATTGTCACGACGGCAGTGCAATTTTTTGAAAGTCTGTTTGCCCACAAGCCCAGCCGCTGCCGCAAATTGCATCGCATAGCTCGCAGCGTTGTCATTATTGATGAAATCCAGTTATTTCCCGAAAGCCTTTTGCAGCCCACTTTTGACCTGCTAGGCGCCCTTGTGCGCCAATATGGCGTGACATGCCTTTTCACAACAGCCACGCAGCCGGCATATAAAAAGTTTTGCCATCTGGAGATTCAGGAAATAGTGCCTGATCCGCCGCAATTGGCACAAAAACTGCAAGGCTTAAAACAGCTGCAATTTCAGCAGAAACGAGAGCCGCTTTCCTGGGCGGAAGTGGCAGAACATCTGCAAACTTATCAACAAGTGATGTGTGTAGTGAACACGCGGGCGGATGCTCGAGCTTTGTATGCGCTTTTACCGCCCGATAAGCGGCTTCATTTATCCACAAATTTATGCGGCGCCCATCGGCGCCAGATCCTTCAAGAAATTGAGCGTCGACTGGCGGAAAATGAGCCGTGTTTGCTTGTCAGCACACAGCTGGTGGAGGCGGGCGTGGATTTAGATTTCCCCGTTGTCTGGCGGGCGATGGGGCCGCTGGTCAGCCTCATTCAAGCGGCTGGGCGCTGCAATCGGGAGGCGAAGCTTCCCTGTGGCGAATGCGTCATTTTTACGCCCCAGGAAGGCGGTTGTCCCGGTGGCGCCTATCGCACTGCCACAGAAACAACGCACAGCTTTTTATGCGGCAATCCTGAGGCAGATTTAGCCAATCCCCAGGTTCATCAACAGTTCTTTGAGCTCTTCTATCAGGCCATCAATTTGGATGAATTTGGCATTCAGGAGTTGCGGCGCGCTTTAGATTTTCCTGCCGTGGCGGAAAAATATCGCCTCATTGCGGACGAAACGATTCCCGTGGCTGTGCCGTGGCAAAATGGCAATGATTTGCTGGCGGAGATTGAACAGGCGGGCGTTGTGACGCGCGATCATTTCCGCCAGATCCAGCCCTATTTAGTAAATTTACGGCTGTATGAATTTATGAACGCCCAGCAAGCGCATTTATGCCGCGAAGTGGTGCCCGGCAGCCGGCTCTGGCGCTGGGAGGGCGGATATGATGAAGCTCTCGGTTTGCAATGGGAATTTGAGGTGCTGGCTTTTTAGCCACTATCAGGGGACTCAATTCCCCTTTTGGGGTTTATGTCATATTTGAAAGGAGGTCTGATCCATGTCGCAGCCGCCCCCATTAGCCGTTAAAGTCTGGGGGGATTTTGCCTGTTTCACGCGTCCGGAGCTGAAAGTGGAGCGCGTCAGCTATGAAGTGATGACGCCCTCCGCCGCCCGGGGCATTCTGGAAGCGATTTTTTGGAAGCCCGAAATCGCCTGGCGCGTGGAACGAATTAAAGTCCTCAAGCCCATCCAGCATTTTGCCATTCTGCGTAATGAAGTAGAAGAGGTGATTGCGCCCCGCACGGTGGGGCAATGGCTGGAGCAAAATACTTACAAGCCTCTTATTGCCGACGAAAAGCGCTCCCAGCGGCATACATTAGCTTTGCGGGATGTCGCCTATGTCATTGAGGCGCGGCTTGTTTTGCGTTCCCGCGAAACAAACAATCTGGCGAAATATATCGCCATCTTCCAGCGCCGGGTGGAAAAGGGGCAATGTTATCTGCGCCCCTGTCTGGGCTGTCGGGAATTCCCCGCCCATTTTAGCCCTGTAACGGGCCAGGAGCAGCCCATTGCCCATTCTGATGATCTGGGCCCTATGCTGTTTGATTTGCACTACGATGCCCAAAAAGGGCGCGCCGATCCCGTTTTTTTCCATGCCCGCCTGGACAGGGGGATTTTGGAGGTGCCCCCAGATTTATATAAGGAGGTATGGGGCAATGATTCTGCGGCGCTTGTGTGAAGCAGCTTCGCAATTTGATTTGCCGCCCCCGGGCTTTCAACGCAGCCCCATTAAGTGGATTGTGGATCTGGATGCGCAGGGCCATCTGCTCGGCTATGTTCGTACAGCGAGCAGCGCCGGGACGAATAAGCCCCGCAAAAATGATCCCGGCGTGGAATTGCTCACGCCCTTTATAGATCGCAGTGTCAATATCGCGGCTCGCTTGCTGGCGGACACAGCCGATTATGCGTTGGGCTATATCCCCCCAAACGCCAGCGCTGCAGATACACAAAATGTGCCGAAAAGACATCAGGTCTTTTTGGCGCTGCTGGATGATTTTATTCACGCCACGAATAATCCCCAGGCCCAGGCGGTGCGGGCGTATCTGCAGGCGGGCGCGCCGGGGAAGCCTCAGGAGCTGCAGCTGAAGGACACAGTGACCTTCCGGGTGGCCGGGCAACTTTTGATTGAATTGGACGCCGTACGCCAGT
>CAZUOJ010000180.1:0-3932 GCA_964622325.1 uncultured Armatimonadia bacterium | reverse complement strand
CGCCACGCGGAAGGGAAATGGGCGGGAGGCGCCGGCGCTGCAACATTATGGGATGTGCGCGCAGGGCAGGAGGATTGTCGCAGGCGAGGACGCCTGCGCCACGCGGAAGGGAAATGGGCGGGAGGCGCCGGCGCTGCAACATTATGGGATGCGCGCGCAGGGCAGGAGAATTATCGCGGGCGGGGACGCCTGCGCCACGCGGAAAGGAAAATGGGCGGGACGCCTGCGCTCCGCGTTTATTATCTAGCTAGTTGTGGGGCGGGCGTCCTCGCCCGCCACAGCTTGCCTTCAGGAGGCTCCCGCCACATTCCTGCCCGGATGGCTGCGCGCAAAAGGAACATTTTGCCGGACGCCATCGCCCTCTTTATTTTGCCACAGGCCCATGCAGGAATTGCCGCAGGCGGGGACGCCTGCGCTACAACAATTGATTTTATGTTTCCTGCGCCACGCGGGAGGGAAATTGGGAGAGGGCGCCGGCGCCACAACATCTGTATTTATTTTTGCCGGCGCCACAAGCCTCACGGCATAGCGTGGGGCAAAAATAATTCAGATTGTGGGGCGGGCATAGAAGGCGTGAGGGAGGCAGGGAAAGAACACATGTGAGAGAAAAAAGAGGAGAAGCAAGCACAGACGCGGCGTGAAAAAAACAGGGGAGAAGAAAATATGCCTGTGCCTTTTATGGATTTAGCGCGGCTGCATGAGCCGCTGTGGCCGCAATTGCAGGAGGCGATGGCGGCTGTTGTGCGGCGCAATGATTTTATTTTGGGGGCGGAAGTGGCGCAATTTGAGCAGGCTTTTGCGGCCTATTGCGAGACGCGCTATTGCGTGGGGCTGGACAACGGCAGCTCGGCGCTGGAACTGGCGCTGCGCGCCTGGGGGATAGGGGAGGGGGATGATGTCATTACAGCGCCGAATTCTTTCATCGCCACAGCCTCCGCCATCGCCTTTACAGGCGCCCGCCCTGTGTTTGTGGACATCGATCCGCATACATATACGCTCGATGTGGCGCAAATTGAAGCCGCGATTACGCCGCGGACAAAAGCCCTCATTCCTGTGCATTTATACGGGCAGCCGGCGGATATGGAGCCTCTCTTGCAGATTGCGCGCCGGCATGGGCTGTATGTGCTGGAGGATGCGTGCCAGGCGCATGGGGCGCGCTATAAGGGGCGGCGTGTGGGGAGCCTGGGCGATGCCGCGGCCTTCAGCTTCTATCCGGCCAAGAATCTGGGCTGCTTCGGCGATGGCGGCGCCCTCACGACGAACGATGCTGCGCTGGCCGAACGCGTGGCGCAATTGCGCCATTACGGACAAAGAAAAAAATATGAGCACATCTTTCTCGCGTATAATCGACGGCTGGATACATTGCAGGCGGCTGTGCTGAAGATCAAATTGCTGCATCTGGACGCATGGAATGCCGAGCGGCGGCGCCTCGCCTCCCGTTACACGGAGCTGCTTTCCGATGTCGTGCCCACGCCCGCGGTGGCGGATTATGCGGAACATGTATTCCATCTGTATGTCGTGCGCGTGCCGCAGCGGGAGCGTGTGGCCGCGCGCCTGAAGGAAGCCGGCATTGACACAGGGCAGCATTATCCAATCCCCATCCATCTGCAGGAAGCCTATCGCTATTTGGGCTACGGCCCCGGGGCTTTTCCGGAGGCCGAACGCGCCTGCCAGGAAGTCCTGTCGCTGCCGATGTTCCCGGGCCTGACAGAGGAAGAAATTGAGAATGTGGCCGCGGCATTGAAGAAAGCTTTGCGCGAGCTGGATTAAGAAGACGCGCGAAATGTAAAAAAACAAGAAAGGATAAGAAGGCATGCGCAGCGCTGTTCTCTTTGGGCTTATGTGGAGCGTGTGGAGCGTTGTGGCGACGGCGGGGCAGGCGCAAAATCTCATCCCCAATCCGAGCTTTGAGGAGCGCACGGAAGAGGGCGGCCCTGTGGGCTGGCAGATTTCCCATCCGCAATATGTATCCTGGCGGGCCGAGGGCGGCCATGAAGGGCAGGCATTTTTGCGGATAGAGGATCCGGAGGAGAGGACATGGATTTCTGTGGAAAGCCGGCGGCTGCCGTGTCGGCCGCTGGGCTATTATACGGCGACGGCGTGGCTGCGCGTGCGGGATAACTGTGCGCCCGGGCTTTATGTGAATTTTTATGATGAGCTGGGGAACAGGATTCATCATTTATTTCAGCGAAAACAGGGGCCAACAGAAGGCTGGCAGGAATTGTCCGTGCAGACGCGCGCGCCGGCTGAAGTCGACACTGTAAGCATAATTATTTATGCGTATATCAGCGATAAGGGAGGCTTTGAAGTGGACGATGTGACTTTAACAGTGACAGGAGGCCAGGAGCCGGGGAGCGGCAACATTCCGCCGGCGCCTGCAGGCAACAAAGAGGCGGTCGCCCTCGGCGGGCGGCGCGAATTGTTTGTGGATGATTATCTGATTGACGGGCTGTCGGGCCGCGCGCAGCGCCGGATGCATCATCCGCAGCGCAAAGAGATTGTGCTGCGCTTCGATCAGCCCTGGGAGGGGCCCACATCCGCGTATTTTGCCGTGATGCTCGTGGAGGGGAAAATCCGTGTGTATTATCGCGGCTCGGGCCAGGAGGGAGAAGATCGGCCGGAATGCACATGTGTGGCGGAAAGCGCAGACGGCGTGCATTTCACGCGGCCGACGCTGGGGCTTTATGAATGGCAGGGGCGCAAGGATAATAACATTGTCTGGCTGGGGCCCGGATCGCATAATTTCACGCCGTTTTACGATACAAATCCCGCCGCGCCCCCGGAGGAGCGCTTCAAGGCGCTGGCGAGCGCGGGGCCGGAGGCCCAGCTCGTGGCTTTCGTGTCCGCGGACGGCTATCGGTGGCGGAAGCTGCGCGAGGAGCCTGTGATTACAAAAGGCGCCTTCGATTCGCAGAATCTGGCCTTCTGGGACGCGGAACGAAAGCTGTATGTGGAATATCATCGGGGCTTTCGCGAGGGCGTGCGGGATATAATGACATCCACATCGCCAGATTTTATCCATTGGACAGAGCCGCAATGGCTGGATTATGGGGAGGCGCCGCCCGAACATCTGTACACGAATGCGATTACGCCGTATTTTCGGGCGCCGCATATTTATTTAGGCTTCCCCAATCGCTTTGTGCCGACCCGTAAGAAAATCCCCAGCCATCCGGAAATGGGCATCAATGACGCCTTGCTGATGAGCAGCCGGGATATGATCCATTTCCAGCGCTGGCGGGAAGCGTTCTTGCGGCCCACACTGGATCCGGAAAATTGGACGGATCGGAATAATTATATCGCCTGGGGGCTTGTGCCGCTCAATGAACGGGAAATCGGCCTGTACGCAACAGATCATAATCGGCATCCGGGCGCCTGTCTTGTCCTGTATACAGTGCGGGTGGATGGCTTCGCCTCGCTGTATGCCGACGCCACAGGCGGCGAGATGATTACACGGCCCTTTACATTTTCGGGCCGGAAGCTGGAAATCAATTATGCCACATCCGCAGCCGGCCACATCCGTTTCGCGCTGTGTGATGAACAGGGCCAGCCGTATCCGGGCTATGCGCTGGCGGACTGCGAGACGATTTATGGCAATGAGCTGGCCCATGTGGTGCAATGGCAGGGCAAAAGCGATGTGAGCGCGCTGGCGGGCAAAATCGTGCGGCTGCGCGTAAATATGCGCGATGCGGATTTGTATTCGCTGCGCTTCTGTGATTAGCCTGGCCCGCGTCCTTTGTGCCTTGCAAGAAGTAGTGTTTTGCCTTACAAAGAGTAGCGCAGGCGTCCCCGCCTGCGCTACAATCCAACATCCACGCGTAGGAAAATAATTTAGATTGTGGGGCGGGCGTCCCCGCCCGCCACAGCTTTCCGCAGGCGAGGACGCCTGCGCTCCGCGTTTATTATCTAGCTAGTTGTGGGGCGGGCGTCCCCGC
>CAZUOJ010000179.1:0-4108 GCA_964622325.1 uncultured Armatimonadia bacterium | reverse complement strand
TTTGTGGATGTGCCGGCGGGGACATATCAAAACGGCGGCTATTGGGCTGTGCCCAGCGGCTGGATTGCGCGGACAATTGCCACAGTGGACGAGGCTTTTGCCCGCCAAATGCTGGAAGAATTAATTGCTGATTTTGTGGAGCATGGGGCCTGCGAGTGGATTAATGCCGATCAGCATGTGCTGCCCGGCTATGGCGCCAGTGCTGCCTGTGTGCTGGGATCCGTCACACGGGCGAAATTTTAATCTGCTTCTGCCAAAAGTTCGTTTGCGGAAACAGAAAAAGGCTTTACAGCGGCAGCTCTCGGCGTATGGCGCAAAGCCTCTCTCCCTACAGGAAGAAACAGCATTAAAACAGGCCTTTTGAGTGGGCCTCCACAGCCAGAATGTTTAATGCTTGAGGCCCCAATAAAAGCCGGCGGCAAAGCCCCCTGTGAAGGGGAGATTATAAGTGAGAATTTTCCATAACAAGTTGCCGCCGTGCTGAGCGGCTGCGGCTGCTGGCGCAGCGGCTTTGGCCAGGGCGTCCCAATGCCATTCGGCAATGCCATAATAGGCCAGAAGCTGCATTAAAATAAAAAGCAAGCCCAAAAGACAGCCTAATAAACGCCCGGCCGTTTTCAGAAAATGCGCTGCTGCCCAGCCGAGAACGCCGCCTATGCCTAATGTGCCCAGAACAGGAAATAACGAATCCATATCGTTTCTCCTTTTTATGTAAAACAAAATAAAATGCTTATGCGTTTGGACGGCCGCTGGCCGTCAGATGAGGCTGTGACAAAGCCCAGCGTCCTGATGATTAATTGTCCAGAGAGCCTGTATTCTCCTTTGTCAGCTGCGTTGCGGGCGGCAGGGCTAGATATTATGGCGCCTGAGCCCACGGCGGACAAGCGATCCGAAAGGGCGCCTGATGTTATTTTATTATATCTTTCGGCATTAGATGACAAGGGGAAACAGGCTGTGCAGCAATGGCGCGATGAATATAAATTGTGGAGCCCGGCGCTCATTGCCCTCGTCAAACAATATCATCCGGATTTGCTCAGGGAGGCAGCAGAAATAGGCCTGCAGGATTGCCTGGCCGCTGAGGAGGCGCCGGAGCTTATCGCCGCCCGCACATTGCTGGTGCAGCGTGCGCGTGAATTGTTTATGCAAACAAGCCCCTTAACAGGCTTGCCGGGAGTTGGCGCCCTGGAACGGGAAATCCAGAGACGAGTGTCCCAGCGGGGCGAGATGGCGTTGCTGGCCTTTGACCTGGATTATTTTAAAAGCTATAATGATTGTTACGGCTATCAACGCGGCGATGAATTGCTGCGCTTTGTGGCGGCAGTGCTGCAACAGGCCCTGGAGCAAGAAGCATCCTCGGGATATTTTCTGGCGCATTTGGGCGGAGATGATTTTCTGGCGCTTGTGCATCCGCGGGAAGCCGCGCGGGTAGCCCAACATGCCATTGAGGCTTTTGAGGCGGGCCGAGGACAATTTTATAATCCGGAAGATGTGGCGCGCGGGGAAATCATTACGCGAGGCCGTGATGGACAATTAGCCGCCTGGCCGCTTGTTTCGCTGACGATTGTTGTCGTGACAAATGCCTCGAGCGAATGGCAACATAGCGGGCAATTGGCGGCAGCTTTGGCGGAATTGAAAGCTTTAGGGAAAAGCCTGCCCGGCAGTGTATATGTCTCCGAGCGCGGACAGATAATTTATCCAGTGTGCAAGGCCCCAAGCTAAAGGCAGTTTGCGGAAGGGGCAGCCGCAATAGATGCCAATAAACGGAGAGGCGTACGATGGCTCAAAAGATCTTGTTTGTAGATGATGAGCGGGATCTTGTGCAATGCGCGGAACTGTTTTTCACGCAAGCGGGCTATGAATTCGCTGGGGCATATGATGGCATTCAGGCGTTGCAGAAAGTGAAAGAGTTCCGGCCGGATTTGATTATCCTGGATGTGGCAATGCCGCGGCTCAATGGCTGGGATGTGCTGACAGCGCTTCAAGATGATCCGGAGACAGCGGATATTCCTGTGCTGATGCTCACCGCCAAAACACAAGAGGAAGATAAAGCCCGAGGCTGGGCTTTAGGCTGTACATGGTATCACACGAAGCCCTTCGAATTTGAGGACCTCCTCCTTGTTGTAAAGCGTATTCTGGCCGATACTAGCGCCACAAAGGAATAGCTTTTTCGCATCAGAATCATTTTCAGGCCTCCAGGCACACAAGCCGATGACAACGCCTTTGCGGATTGTGAGCATTAGCCTCGGCTCTTCTCAACGCGATAAAACGATTGAGACGGAGTTATTAGGGCAGCCCCTTCTCATCCAGCGGATTGGCACAGATGGCGATGTGCGGCGTGCGGCCGCGCTCATCCGCCAGCTGGATGGCCATGTGGCAGCCATTGGCCTGGGGGGCATTGATTTGTATTTAGTGGCAGGAGGGCGG
This sequence comes from uncultured Armatimonadia bacterium, assembly GCA_964622325.1. Taxonomy (GTDB): domain Bacteria; phylum Armatimonadota; class Zipacnadia; order Zipacnadales; family UBA11051; genus JAJFUB01. The sequence goes on along the minus strand of CAZUOJ010000179.1, from coordinate 1,684 downwards.
CGCTGGAAAATACGCGATGCGGCCAAGCTCGCCGCCTGCGCCAAGCAGACTCCCGTCGTCGATGGCAGCGGCTTGAAAAATACATTAGAACGAGAGACAGTGTATTATCTGGCGCGGGAAGGCTTTTTGCGGCCGCACGGGGACACACAGCGCCCCGTGCGTGTGCTTGTCGTTTCGGCTGTGGATCGTTTTGGGATGGCCGAAGCCTTCGCCTCGCTGGGGGCGGAAACAATTTTTGGCGATCTGATTTTTGCGCTGAAAATTCCCCTGCCTCTGCGCAGTCTGACCACCGTGCGGATATTAGCCCATCTGTTTTTGCCTGTTTTAGTGCGGCTGCCTTTTCAGTTGCTTTATCCTACAGGGGCCAAACAGCATCAAGTGCGTCCCCGCGGCCAGCGCTGGATGCGCTGGGCGGATGTGATTGCAGGCGATTTTCATTACATTAATGCTCATTTGCCGGCGCCCAGCCCGCAAACAGCCCAATTTCTGAGCGGCAAACTCATTGTCACAAATACAACAACAGAAGAGGATGTGGCGCGGCTGCAAGCCCTGGGCCTGTCCACGCTAGTGACAACAACGCCACGCCTGCAGGGACGTTCCCTGGGCACAAATGTGATGGAAGGCGTGCTTGTAGCGCTGTCGGGCAAGCCTCCCGAAGCCCTGACGGAGCAGGATTATCTGGCGCTTTTGCAAAAGCTCAATTGGAAGCCGGAAATTTTGCCTTTAGCACAAAAATCCTCATGAGCGAATCTTTCTGTCGGCCCCGGCTGTTGCTTCATGTCTGTTGCGGCCCGTGTTCTACAGCCGTCATAGAACGCTTGCTGCCCCTATACGATATAACAGCTTATTGGTTTAATCCCAACATTCAGCCTGAAGAGGAATGGAGGCGCCGGCTGGCTGCCGCCCAACAGGCGGCGCAGCATTTTGGGCTGCCGCTGGAAATACAAACAGGCGGAGAAGAGGAATTTGCTCTGTTGACGCGCGGCCTGGAGCATTTGCCCGAGGGAAAAGAGCGCTGCCAGCGCTGTTATGCCTTGCGCCTGGAAAAAGCCATCCAGGCGGCCAGAGACAAAGATATTGGCTATGTCGCCACGACATTGACAATCAGCCCCCACAAATCCGCGGAAACAATCAATGAGATAGGCCAGCGTCTGGCGGCCGCGGCCGGGCTGAAATTTTTAGCGGCCGATTTTAAAAAGAACAATGGCTTTGCCCGCAGCGTGCAGCTCAGCAAGGAATTAAGCCTCTATCGGCAGCGTTATTGCGGCTGTCTTTTTAGTTTGCGCGAAAAAAGGAGCTCCTGATGAGACAATTTCCAGGCCGTGTGAAAAGCTACGAGACGATCTTTTGTGAGACGGCTTCTTCCGGCGCGGCCGTTCGCCAGCTCACTAGCGCGCCGCAGATTCATAGCAACATCTATTGTGAGATGCCGTTCAGTGATGCCACGGGGCGTTATGTGATTTTCCAGCGCAGCCCCACGCCCTGGGGGCCATGGGAGGCGTGGCGAACGGATTTACAAACAGGGGAGGCTGTGCTTTTGGCGGAGGAAGTTTTGTGGACAGTGGGCTGCGCCATGTCCTGTGATCAGCGCTATTTTTATTGTGCGCGCTATGAGCCCACAGCCTCTATGCTGGAGATTATTCGGACAGAAATCACAACGCTGAAACAAATGTCTGTTTTGTTC
>CAZUOJ010000178.1:0-4159 GCA_964622325.1 uncultured Armatimonadia bacterium | reverse complement strand
GGCGGCGGGAGCTTCCCAGCTCACGCTTATCTTTTGCGGCGCCCCGCCAAAGTCCTGGATTCCGCTTACGGAAGTATCCCCAAAGACAATATCGCGACAGAAGGTTTTACATTCGCGCGGAGACATGAAATCATTTTTCTTCACTTCAATAAAGACAAAATCGCCTCCGGCCGGCGATGGCGAGGGGGGCTTAGAAGTTTTGCTTTTGACATGGATTTCTACGAGTGCGAAGCGCTTGAGGCTGCGCACAAAGGGGCAGTCTTTGGGCGCGGCGGCTGCTCCGAGCGAAATTTCCCGATCCAGTCGGACTGTATAAAATCCGGGCTGCGCAAAGGTGTACACGACACAGTCGCGCGTGGGCCCGGCTTGTCCGCCGGCGGTCCAGGTGTCATGAACATTCACATAGGGCCTGGCGCTGCGGCCGAGCAGAGTTTCCAAAATCTGGCGCAGCCGTTCCAGTTTTTCCGTGGAGCTTTGATCCAGGACAAGGGAGGAGACGGTCACTTGCGCCCTTTGTGCATTGTCCAGCTCCACTACACAGCCGGGCTGACAGACGAGCAGAAGAGGGTTTTCGGCGAGCGCCTCCACAAGGTCAAAGAATTCGGCGGCGAGCATTTCGCGGCGGGCCAGCCACGCGCGCAGGATTACAGGGAAGCAGCGCTTGAAAATCGCTTCCGCCACGCCGGCGTCATGCGTCCGCCCTTCTCCGTTCTCCCGCGTGGCGGCTTCTGCCGCGCGGGCCTGCACAAAAGCCGCCAGGCGCTCTTCAGTGTGGATATTCTGCACTAATTGGTCCAGGGTATAACGGCGGTCGCTCACGCCTGCGCGGCCGAAAGCCGTGAATATGCCCTCAATCAGGTCAAAGGCTTCCTGCCGTCCCGCCACAAACTCGTAGCCGGCTTCTTTCGTGCCTTCCAGCATTGCCGTCGTGAGCTGCATCAGCAGGCCCGGGCCCAGGCCCGCCAGCGCCAGGCCGGCGTCTGAGGCGGCAGTGACCACATTGCCCTCGCCCAGCTGGCGGGAGCTGCTGACTACGGAAAAATATGTCACGACGCTCTGGGCAATTTTATCTGCGGGCACGCGGGGGAGCCGGGCAAAGAGGTTATTCAGGGCTTTGCCAAGGGAATTTTTCGCTTCAATTCCGTCCAGCGCCAGGCGAATAAAGCCGCGCTGCAAAGTGCCGGCGCGATCATAGCGGCTCAGCAAAGCTGCTTCCATTGTCGCCCGGCTCGCCGCCTGCGCCACCGCCGGGCGCAGGGAACTTAAGGCCCGGGGATTCGCCCGCAATTTGCCGATAAGCTGGCGCAACTCCTGGCGCAAAGCCGTATTTGTATTGAGCTGGGCTAAATCGCGGGCTTTTGTCAAGTCCAGCTCCAGGCGCTCCAGATATTTGAGCACAGTCTTGGGATTGCCCGCCGGAAGGGCGTCGGCCAGATGAGCCGCCCATTGTCCCGCCGTATTGGCGGTGCCGCGTAAGGTATAGCGCGCCAGTCCCTCGTGGAGATGGACGAGGTCAGTCATTCCCGTGTGCACTTTGCCCTGATGGCTGTAAAACAATTTTCCCGCCTGCCGTTCATAGGCTTGCACATAAGTGCCCGCTCCCACGCCATACATTCCCTCGGTGAAGCGGGCGGGCGTGCGCTCCGTGACGGCTCCGGTGTAGCCGAGATTAGGCACGCGTTTATACTGAATAAAGCGCTCCAGAGCATCCTGGGGATTTGTCACGCCGCGCATCAGCTGGGTCGGGGGATACAGATTTGTATGCGAAAGCACTTCGGGGGCCCGACTGCCGAATTCCTGGCGGATGAGCTCCCGCAGGCGCTGCTGCGCCACCCCCCACATTCTGTTTGCCGTCTCCGGGCCCGTGCCCGGCGGCATCACAAGACGCAAATCATGGTCAGAAACGCCGGGCACATAGCCTTTGCCGCTAATCCAGGAGCCCAGCCCAATCACCTGCAAGCCCGTCTCCTGCACTAATCGCTTCACAACATTCTGCATTCGCAGCGCCCGGACCGTGTCCGGAGTCCCCGCCAGGGCAGGAATGCAACAGGCCGCCGCGAGCCCAAGCCATAACAATTTGCCTGGCAAACGCCAGGGCGTCTTTGGGCCGCGGATACGAAAAAATGCGCCGCCAGCGACAGAAATGAAGGCACAAAAAAACATTTGGCTTGTCCGCTCCTTTGAAGGATTGATGGCGAGCGACGGAAATTGATATAAGCGAAGGAGCCAGTGTCTCTAATGAGGTGGGGATAGCTCCCGCGCAATGAGGCCAGTCAGTTATTCAAAGAAGCATCATCGTTTCTGAAGTTTCACAAATTATAACACAGAGAGGAAAAGTGTCAATATTTTACTAATTTGAGGCTTCTGCAGCTTCCGGCGGTCCCTGTCCGGGAGCATACATCGCACACTCTTCGTAAACACAGTGGTGGGGGGAAGCCCAGAACAATTGGGCAGAGAAACAAAGAACTTAATTTGTTGACTATCCTGTTTAAGCTGTTATAATGAGGCGCATTCTTTGAGCCTTAAAGGGCGTGAAAGATAATGAGTGAGCTTCGCCTGGAGTACTGGCATATCCCCGGGGCGCAATTAGGTCCCGAAAATCCACTGCCGCCGCTTGCTCCGCCTCTGGATGTCCATACGAAAAGGATGACAGCCCCGGATATTCCGGAAGAAGATCAGCGCTATATTGGCTGGGGGAATGTAGCCAGCTGCCTGCCGTATTTGCTGCAAGATGATTATAATCGCGCGCTGCAGCCCTTATCGCTGCGCACGGCAGTTTTGGAAAACGAATTTCTGCGCGCCACTTTCCTTCTGGATTTAGGCGGCCGTTTATGGTCGCTTTGGCACAAGCCCACGGGCCGGGAGCTTTTACAAGTCAATCCCGTGCTCCGTTTCGTCAATTTCGCCATCCGCAATGCCTGGTTTAGCGGCGGCGTAGAATGGAACATTGGCCTTGTAGGGCATTGTGTTTTTACATGCTCGCCAGTTTTTGCCGCGCGCGTGCAGGGGCCTCGGGGCGAGCCCGTGCTGCGGCTGTACGAATGGGAGCGCATACGGGGCGTGCCCTTTCAGATTGATGCGTATCTGCCCGCCGGCTCGCCCGTGCTGTTCATCCGCCCGCGGATTACAAATCCGAATCCTGAGGAAGTGCCGATGTACTGGTGGTCCAATATAGCCGTCCCGGAGACGCCACATACGCGCGTCGTGACGCCCAGTGATTATGCCTATTGCTTTGGCTACAAGGGCGGCCTGCGGCGTGTCCCCATTCCCCAATATGACGGCGAAACGGATGCCACATATCCGACAAATCTCGCCCAGGCGATGGATTTCTTTTATCGGATTCCGGACGGCAAGCAGCCCTGGATTGCGGCGCTGAATGAGGAGGGGCAGGGGCTGGGCCAGACATCCACAAAACTGTTGAAGGGGCGGAAGCTGTTTTTGTGGGGGCAGGGGCCCGGAGGCCGGCACTGGCAGGAATTTTTGGCCGAGCGCGGCTGCGCTTACATTGAAATTCAGGCTGGCCTGGCGCGCACGCAAGCTGAACATTTGCCCATGCCGGCTGGCGCCGAATGGGAATGGCTGGAAGCGTATGGACTGCTTGAAGCCGATCCGGCGGCCGTTCACAGCGCGGACTGGGAACGCGCCAAAGACGCCGTGCAGGCAGCTTTTGACAGGCTTATCCCGGCCGCCCAGCTGGAGGAAGAATTTGCCCGCAGCGCCTCGCTTGCCCGCACGCCGCCAACGGAAATCTTGCATCAGGGTTCGGGCTGGGGGACGCTGGAGCAAAAACGCCGCGCAGCTGCCGGCGAAGCGCCTCTATGCGGCTCAGAATTAATCTTTACAGAAGCGTCCCTGGGCGAGGCGCAAGCGCCCTGGCACGAGCTCCTTATAAAAGGCGAGCTGCCCCCGGCGGATCCCGCTGTGCCCCCTCCCTCCTATATGGCGCAGCCACAATGGCATACGCTTTTGGAAGAAAGCATCGCTTCCGGGCGCAGCCGGCACTGGCTGGGCTGGCTGCAACTGGGCGTTTTGCGCTATGCTGCCGGGGATCGACAGAGGGCAAGGGAAGCCTGGCAACGCTCTCTGGAAATGGCCGAGACGCCGTGGGCGTGGCGCAATCTGGCCGTGCTCGCCAAAGAAGAGGGCAATGAGGCCGAGG
>CAZUOJ010000177.1:0-4275 GCA_964622325.1 uncultured Armatimonadia bacterium | reverse complement strand
CCCTCCTCCGCCGCAGGCCCTTGCGAGGAATTATCGCAGGCGAGGACGCCTGCGCCACAACAATAAAAGTTATGCCAGCGCCACATTCTCCCCAGGAGGCTCCGCATCCTTCCCTCCTCCGCCGCAGGCCCATGCAGGAATTATCGCAGGCGAGGACGCCTGCGCTCCGCGGAAGAGATATTGGGCTATGCGCCTGCGCCCCGCGGAAAGGAAAATTGCGGGGGCGCCTGCGCCACGCGGAAGAGATATTAGGCGATGCGCCTGCGCCCCGCGGAAGAGATATTGGGCTATGCGCCTGCGCCCCGCGGAAAAAAATTGCGAGGACGCCTGCGCCACAACACCTATATTTATTTTGCCTGCGCCACAACATTTGAATTTATGCCTGCCGGCACTCCAACCTTTGAAATTAATGCTTGCCGGCGCCACAATCCTCTAAATTCATCCCTCTCTGGATTTATCCCCGCCGGCACTGCAACCTCTGGATTTATGCCTGGCCTGTGCCACAACCTCTGGATTTATGTTTTGCTTGCCGGCGCCATGCGGCGGGGGATATGGCGGGGCGGCGCAAAGGACTTCCGCCTCCCCCGACGAAATATATCTTGCGGATGTGCACTGGCACGCGCGGCAAATTTTCCCTGCCCAGGAGGAGCCCATGTTTCGTTTGCGCCTGTGTGTCTTGGGGGGCTGGGGCGCCCTGTTGCTTTCGGCGCTGGCGTGGCCACTGGAGACGCGCGATGTGCTGTTTTATGCGCCCTTTGACGGGGATGTGACGCCCGCGTTAGCCCAAGGCGACCGGACGCCTCAGATGAGCGGCGAGCCGCAATTCATCCCCGGAAAACGCGGCCAGGCTGTTGTTTGTCAGGACCAGAAATTTCGCCTCTCCTATCCCGCTGCCGGCCATCTGAATCCCGCGTGCGGCTCGCTTTCGCTCTGGGCAGCGCCTGTGGATTGGCGCCACGGCGACGGCAAGCATCATAATTTCCTCACGATCCGCGGCGAGCCCACTTATCTTTTGTATTCGTTTCTGTCCGCGCCGACTTATTTTCTGCAGCTCGTGCCCGGGGGCGCAAATATCGCTATCGGCGCCGATGTCCCCTGGCAGCCCGGCGAATGGCACCATCTGGCTGTCACCTGGCAGGAAAAGGAATTCTGCTTTTATGTGGATGGCAAGCTGAGCGGGATGAATACGGAGACGATGGCGCTGCCGCGGCGGCTGGGGGAAATGTTTGATGTGGGCTCGCATAATTTTGGCTGCCAGGACGCCACGGCGTTTGACGAATTGATTCTCTTCCGCCGGGCGCTGTCGCCGCCGGAAATCGCCGCCCTGTATGACTGGATTATTTCGGGGCAGGCTGCGCAGGCGCCGGGGCAGCCTGTGCCCGCGCTGACACAGGCGCCCGTTGTGCAGGCCCGCCTGCGCCATTTCCCCTCGGCGGGCGATGTGGAAATCACGCTCCGCCCCACTGGCGCCGGCCTGCCGGAAAATCAGCCCCTGCCTGTGGCGATCGTGTTGCAGGACGAGGCGGGGCGGGAGCTGGCGCGGCAACAGCGGCAGGCGCCGCTGGGAAAGCCCACTTATGTGCATTTTGCCGTCGGGACATATGCGCCGGGAAAATACCGGATTATAGTGCAGCCGGCGGAGGGGCCCGCGGAGACGCTTCTATTGGAGCGCCGGCCCACGCCCGAATGGCTGGGAAACACGCTGGGCCTGGAGGACTCTGCCCCCGCGCCCTGGACGCCGCCGGAAATCATTGCGGAAGGGCGGAAAATTCGGATAAGAGTCTGGGGGCGCGAATATGTCTTCGGCGAGGGGCTGTGTGAGCAGATTGTGACACAGGGGCAGGCGCTTCTTTCGGCGCCGCTTTCCTTCTCCCTCACGCTGCCCGCCGACAACGCCCGCGTGGACATCGATGCCTTTGACATTGCCGCACGCTCCCCGGAAGCCGTCAAGCTCTCCTGCCGGGGGACATTGGGCCCCCTGCGGCTGGAAGGCGCCCTCGTGTGCGAATTTGATGGCTTTATGTGGCTGGAACTGAATCTCTTGCCCCCGCCAGCGGGCCTCGCGCTGAAAGGCTTATCTTTAGACATCCCCTTCACGAAAGAAGGCGCCACATTATTTTATTCGGGCGTGTATTATCCCTCGCTGGACAATGGCACGGGGGCTGTGCGGCCGGAAGGCTTTCAGGGCAGCTGGCGGCCCTGGCTTTGGCTGGGCAATGAGCGCGGCGGCCTGCAATGGCTGGCCGAAGAGCACAGGGACTGGCGGATCAGCCAGCCGCAGGAGGCCGTGCAAATCCGGCCCGGCGACAAAAATGTGCTCCTGCGGCTGCAAATTATAGATGCCCCTGTGCGCTTGCAGCAGCCCCTGCACATCGCCTTTGGGCTGCAGGCCACGCCTGTCAAGCCCCCGCGCCCCGATCGGCGGCGCTGGCGCGTCATTGGCCAGCAGCCCGGCGTGGGCCTGGAGAAAGCCTATATGCTCCCCGCGGATCGGCGCGTCCGCGGCCTCACATTATGGAATGAAGGCTGGACGGAGACATGGATGATCCCGAAGCCCCGCCCGACGGCAAAGGATTATATCGCGCGGCAGGAGCAGGCGGGCATTCGCCCCTGTATGTATCTGGCCACGCACACGCTCGATCCGCGGGAGGAATATTTCCGTTATTATTGGGAGGAATGGCGCCGCGCGCCGGGCACGCCGTACAATCCCGCCTGGGGGCAAAGCACAGATTATTATGTGGAGGCGCCGATCTGTCAGGCCTCTTCCTATCAGGATTATTTTGTGTGGCTGCTTGCGCGGGCGCTGGAGAGCACAAATCTGAAAGCCGTGTATTTTGACAATTCCGTGCCCGGCGAATGTGCGAATCCGTTTCACGGCTGTGGCGTGCCGGCGGGGCCTGAGATGTTGCCCGCAGGCGCGGACAAAGCCGCTGTGATTCCGCCGAGCCAGCGCCCGGCTTCTTATTGGCGGGGCCGCACGCCGATTTTAGCCGCCCGCCAGCTCTACAAACGCGTCTATCGGCTCATGCGCGCCCACGACCCCGAATCCTTTATCGCCATCCATATGAGCGGCTTCCCCGTAATGGCGCTGCAAAGCTTCTGCGACATCATGATTGATGGCGAGAACTTCACAACTTATATGCAAGTGCTGAAGCAAGAAAAGGGCTGGGACAATTATTATCACACATTGCCTCTGGATGTGATGCGGGCGCAATATCGCAATCATTGGGGACCCGACACGGCCTTTTTGCCCGAATTCGCCCGGGCGCTGGGCAAAGACTGGAATCAGGAAACGCCCCACACGATTGCCTCCGTGGAGCATCTGATAGGCCTGTTCTTTTTACATGATTCCGGAATCTGGCCTTGCTGGTCGACGCTGGAGCCCTATGGCCGCTTCTTTGCCGCCCAGGATCGTTTCGGCTGGGATGAGCATGTGCGTTTTGTGCCGTATTGGGAGGCAGCGGAGCTGGCGACGATAGAGACAGCGGCGGAGCTGGCGGCCGCCAGGCCCGCAGACGAAGCCCAGCGGCCCGGCAATCCGCCGCTTGTGATGTCCTTATATATCCGGCCCGAGCGCATTATGTTCGTGCCCTTCAACAACACGGATGCGGATCTGGCTGTCACAATCCGCTGGGAGAAAGAAAAATTGGGGCTGGGCGCTGTGGCGGAACTGCAGGATTATTTCCGCGGCACAAAAATAGCCGCCAATGGCGCCCAGGCCAGCTTCACGCTGCCCAAACGCAATTTTGCCATGCTTGTCGCCGAACGAGAATAAACGCTTCCGCCCCCAGAATACGGGCGGATTTCCACTGTAAATGAAAAAATCAGAGCCGGGAAAACATTCGCCACACGGAAAATAGCCATGGCCAGCCGATTGCCCGAATTATTTGCCGACGCCACGCTCGCAAGAAAAATCCGGAGGCGCTTGCCGTATTTCTTTCCATTGGCAGAAGAAGAAAGCGCCCGCGCGGGCAAAATTGAATGGCCTGCTTTCTGGCGCCCCTGCCTGATTAGCAAAAAATTATAAAGCCTCTTGCCGGCGCTATAACACACAACAACGCGTGGGGCGGGCGGGAAATTGGGCGGGAAGCGCTGGCGCCACAATCTCACAACAACGTGTAGGGCAAATTTCTAGATTGTTGTAGGGCGGGCGTCCCCGCCAAAGAATCTGGATTGTGGGAGATACAATCTGGATTGTGAAGGCAATCTGGATTGTTGTGGGGCGGGCGTCCCCGCCCGCCACAATCTCTCCAGGAGGCTCCACATCCTTCCCTC
>CAZUOJ010000176.1:0-4337 GCA_964622325.1 uncultured Armatimonadia bacterium | reverse complement strand
CATGACATTCACATTCATGTGCCGGCGGGCGCTGTGCCCAAAGAAGGCCCTTCGGCGGGCCTGGCGATTGTCGCCGCGCTTGTCTCTGCCCTGACAAACAAGCCTTGCCGCGCTGATACGGCCCTGACAGGAGAAGTGACGCTGCAGGGTCGCGTCCTGGCTATCGGAGGCGTACGCGAAAAAGTTTTAGCCGCACATCGGGCCGGCCTGAAACGTGTCATATTGCCTCAGGACAATCAAAAGGATTTGCAGGATCGCCGTGAGCTGCCGGAAGCGGCCTGGCAGGAACTGGAATTTATTTTCGTCAAAACAGCCGCCGAAGCGCTCCGCGAAGCGCTAAACGGCTAAAATCAAGACAAAGGCAAGAGCAAGCGGGAAATGAAAAGGCGCAGCCACGCCGGCAGCGTGACGCCTTAGCGAAACTTTTCGAGCGCTTCGGAAAGATTTTGTCCCGGGGCAAAGGAGAAAAATTCGCTTCCCCAAAGAAGCCTGTCGTCGAGCGGGGCGCCGTCTATTTCCCGGCTGACAGCTTGATTTGTCAGCAAATCCTCTGTCAATTTAATTGTCCGTCCCTCGATTGTGTATTCCAATGTTTGCTGAATGTAGAGCCGCAGGGGGCGATCGCCCCGGGCCTGGGGCTTAGGCACGAGCGTACGCGTAGTGCGCGGCTTTTCCGGCGACGCCAGCCGTTCCCGTCCTGTCTTCACGAACTGTTTCAGGCGCCCGGCAGAAATATGCTTGACAAAATCCGCCAGCGAGGGATAAGCCAGCCGCGACGCCAGCTCTATCACAACGCCTGCCCGCAAATCATATAACGGGCGGGGCAAAGGATAATCTTGCAAACGAGCCCGAATCCGTAAGAGCAAGACGCCCGCATCGTCTGGCTGGCTCCAGCTCAAGACGGCGGGCTTGGCGGGCACGCCTTCGGCGGAGCTGGCGGGGCCCGTGCGCGTGAGCGTAACGCCCACATAGCATTCGTCTGTCGCCACGGCTACGCTCTCCAGCTCGCCAATAGCCGTCGGCTCCCCGTTCCAGGGCACGCCATAACAATATACTTCGCGCACCCGCTGGCGGCTGCCCAGCACGCCGCATAATTGCGCCGTCGGACGAGCCGCCACGCCGATGCCGTCAAAATTGAAGCTGCATATAGCCAGATTATCGGCCTGGACAGATTGGACGGAACAGGGCGTTGGCTCGCAATAAAAATACATTGTGGGCTGAGGGGCGGCGGCACGCGCCAGCGTGATGAAGATGGGGAGGCTGGCCGGGCCCACTGTCCCCGACATTGTGCCTAAAGAATAGAATTGATGCAGATAAGTGTCTGTAGCCCGGACAGCGCCCGCCAGCGCGCGTGTGCGGCGCAGACCGTCGCGGCCGTGGAGCGCCTGCACGCGTTGCGGGGCGCGCCAACGCGGCAGCACAGCCGCGGCGAAATACGGCTCCGCCTGGCCAGGCAACGGGCCGCCAAAATCCGTATACAACACATAGGAGGCAAAGCCTGTGGCCTGCCGATATTCCTGTGCGAAGGCTTCTGTCATGGCGCCCGCCAGATATTGCACGGGCTCATGGATGCGGCTGGCAAGATCCAGAGCCGTCAAAAGCAAGGCCTCCTCCACAGCCTGCCGCTGTTTTTCGGGCAGGCTTTCCCAAATCCATTTCAAGGAAACATATTTAAGCGCATCAAAAGTGGGGCTGTGGCCGGCGGGCAAGCCTGTGCGCGTCACGAGGCGCAGCCACTGGCTTACTTCAGAGGCGGCAAAGCGCGTGTCCATTTTCAGGGCGGCCGCCAGCGTGGCGCGGGCGGCACCATGCAGCAAAAAGCGAGCATCCTCCGCAGGCTGAGCCTTCTTTTTCTGTAAGGCTTTGAAAGCCAGAGACAAGCTCTGTTTTAAGGAAGCAGCTAAGGGCGGATCCAGTGCGGAAGCATGCTGAGCCTCAATATAAGCCAGCAGCGGCGCGGCGTATATCGTCGCTTCAGGGCTGGGGACGGCGGCCGAGGAGGCCTGCCAGGGGAAGAGTCCTTGTGCGGAGCCTGCGACATATTGCGTGGCGAGGATCTTAGCCAGAACTGAATGCGCCTGAGCCGTGTCCTGGCCTGTGGCCAGACACGCCGCCACATAGCCCACGCTGAGGGGGATTTCCGGCTGCCCCGCTACATTCCCAATCAAGCCGCTGGCCGCTTCATAATGGCTCTGGCCATAGGCGACAATGGATTGCAAGGCTTTTTTGTCCGCTTCGGAAAGTTCTGGCGCGGCAAAAACCTTATGGCCGCCCCAAATCAGCCCAAACAGCATCATCAAGCGTAAAGCGCGCATAAAATCTCCTGATTCTTTGAAAAATAGGGGCGATAAGCTCTTTTGCGTAAGCCTTTTTTGCCCATTGAGCGCTGTTCCCTGAGCGTTCCGGCGGATTGTGGCCCCAAAGCCTGTTTTCAGTGCCCCGGGACCTTGAGGATATTTTATAGTCCTTAAGCAAAAATTGCGAGCTCCGGCGCAAGCTCTTTGATTTAGACATCATGATCTGTTCTTAGTTCGCCCCTCTTGAGCCCAAATCCTTTTTATGGGCTCCGGAAGTCTCTTTGTGCACTATAAACAAAATCCGATTTTATGGCAAAACTTCTAGAAGAAGGACGATTGCGTTGAGGCGTGCTTGAGGAGCACTGCTGAGGGGGGACATTAAAAATTATTATTGAGCTTTAGGAGATTTTGTGCTATATTGTATACAGACGAGCGAGGCCCTGCGTTGTGCGTGACCTCGACGGTTTCCGGCCAACACCCACATTGAGGGAGCCCGGCTTCGCGGGCAGCGTGATGGCCTCTTTGTAGTGAAGCCTCGCGCTTTCCGGCTCTTTTCAGGCCAGAAGGCCTGAAAAAGCGAAGAGGCGAACATAAAGCCGGCGAGAGGGCGCCCACCTTGATGATGGGTCAGAAACCCGTTACGGGGCACGGCTCCGGCGGGGCGCTCGTCGTTTGCCAGATTCGAGAAGCCCAGGATGCATATTTTATGGCCAGCGGTCAGCGACCGCGAGGGACAGAGCTGTCTCGTCGTGTGCGTTGGCCGCTGCTCCGTTTATGGAGGCTCAAAATGAAAGGCGCCTCCCCGGATAATTTATTTGCGGGAGAAGATTTTCTCCATATGCCGCTGGCCGCGCGCATGCGCCCCCGCACCTTAGATGAATTTGTGGGCCAGGAGCATCTTGTGGGGCCCCGCGCGTTGCTGCGCAAAGCTCTGGAAAGCGATGCCCCTCCTTCTATGATTCTGGTGGGGCCTCCGGGCTCGGGCAAAAGCACGCTGGCCTATATTATCGCCGGGATGACGAAACAACATTTTGAGCCCTTATCTGCCGTTTCGGCGGGCGTGAGCGAAATCCGCCAGGCGGCGGCCGCAGCAGAAGAAAGAAGACAGCTATACGGCCAGGGCACGATTGTCTTCATTGATGAAATACATCGCCTGAACAAAACGCAACAGGACGCGTTGCTGCCCTATGTGGAGCGGGGCATTTTCACGCTCATCGGCGCCACGACGGAAAATCCCTTTTTCAGCCTGACAACTCCTTTGCGTTCGCGTTGCCGTCTGTATCAGCTGGAGCCGCTCACAACAGAGCAAGTGCGCGTCCTGCTGGAGCGGGCTTTAGCGGATAAGGAGCGGGGCCTGGGGCAATTTCCAGTCGAGCTGGCGCCGGAAGCGCTGGAGCATCTGGCGGCCGGCGCCAATGGCGATGCCCGCACGGCTTTAAACGCGCTGGAGATGGCGGTGCTGACTGCAGCGCCGGATGCGCAGGGCGTGCGGCATGTGACTTTAGCGATGGCGGAGGAGGCATTGCAGCGGCCTGTGCTCAAATATGATCGGGCGGGCGATGAGCATTATGACACGATTTCGGCCTTCATCAAATCCATGCGGGGCTCGGATCCGGATGCGGCCATTTACTGGCTGGCGAAAATGCTGGAAGCCGGGGAAGATCCGCGCTTCATAGCCCGGCGGATTATTATTCAGGCTGCCGAGGACATTGGCCTCGCCGATCCGCAAGCGCTGCAGGTTGCTATTGCGGCCGCCGATGCTGTAGAATATGTAGGCTTGCCCGAGGCGCAGATTCCGCTGGCGATGGCGGCGATATATCTTTCTTTGGCGCCGAAAAGCAATTCCGCCTATCTGGCGATTGCCAAGGCGCGTGAGGATGTGGCGCGGGAGGGCGCCGCGCGTGTGCCGGATCATCTGGCCGGCGCTGCGCGTTTAGGCAAAAGCGATACGCCCTATTTGTATCCGCATGATTATCCGGGCGCCTATGTGGCGCAAGAATATCTGCCGCCCGGACTCAGCGGCAGGCGATATTACATCCC
>CAZUOJ010000175.1:0-4388 GCA_964622325.1 uncultured Armatimonadia bacterium | reverse complement strand
ACAGAAGAAGCGTTTTCTTTTCAAATTCATCAGCCAGCACGAGCAGCACTTCCGCAATTAAAAAATCCCCCGCCAAAATGCATGTCCGATTGCCCCATTGAACTCGGGGCGAGGGACGCCCTCGACGCTCGCTGGCGTCATCGATGACATCATCGTGCAGGAGAGAGGCCAGATGGATTGCTTCTACAGCTGTGGCTAAAGCCACGGCTTTTTGGGGATTGCCGCCAGCCGCCTGACAGCTGAGCAATGTGAGCAGCGGCCGTAGCCGTTTGCCGCCTGCCTTCAATAAATGCTGATATACTTCATAGATGACGCCACATCGTTCGGCGGCGAGCAAGCTTTCCAGGCGCTGCTCTACTTGTTGCAGCGCCGGCGCCACAGGCTCGGCAAATGGGGCCCAAGAGGCAGGCGAAGATGGCGTTTGAGACAAAAAAGACATTAGCGTTTTCCTTTGCCGGAAGGCTTATCGGGCAGATAAAAGCAAAGCGTCTCCAATTCCCGTGCCAGATCCACATTTCGTAAATAGACATCCTTGGGCACTTGCAAAAGCACAGGCGCAAAATTGATAATAGCCTTCACGCCGGCTTTTATCACATAATCGGCTGTTTCCTGGGCGGCATGATCGGGCACTGTCAGCATCGCAATTTCCACGCCCAGCTCCTTCACATCTTGGGCCAAATCTTTAACAGAACGAATTTTCAAATTTCCTACACGATGGCCAATGCGGGCCGGAAAATTATCATAAATGCCCACAATTTGAAAGCCATGCGCGGCAAAGCCGCCATAGCGGGCCAACGCGGAGCCCAGATTGCCAGCCCCGACAATAATCGTGGGCCGCTGCCGCCTTACGCCCAGAATATCCTGAATATGCACGCGCAATTTGTTGACTTCATAGCCCAGGCCCCGGCGCCCAAATTCGCCAAAATAGGACAAATCCTTCCGCACTTGCGTAGCTTTGACGCCTGCCCATTGGCCAATCTCCGCGGAGGAAACTTTCATCTGCCCCCGCCGTTCCAGCATTATCAGCACCCGCAAATAATCACACAGCCGCGTCACTGTGCCTTCGGGAACATTCGGATATCGTCCAGCACGCGATCCCATGTTCGTTCCATTCATTCCGCCAGGCTATTGCCACAAGAGCAGACTCGCTTGCGCCGAAGCCTGTAGGATGGGCGTTGGCAGCACACATATTACTATTGTAGCCACGAAAGAGGCCCACATGACAGCCGCAAAGGGCCGAGACGCTTTCCCCACGGCGTATTCGGACTCCCCAAAAAACATTAATCGGGCAATGTTCATATAATAATACAACGAAATCACGCTGTTAATAATTCCGACAACTGCCAGCCACCACCAGCTGCCAGAACGAATAGCCGCCGCAAACAGATAAAATTTCCCGACAAATCCTGCTGTCGGGGGAATGCCTGTCAGAGAGAGCAAAAAGGCTGTCATCACTAGCGCCAGCCCCAAAGAATGCTGCGCCAGGCCCTGAAAGCCCTGTAAATCCTCTGTTCCAGCATTGTGGGCCACAATCATTAATACAGCAAACGCCCCCAGATTCATAAACAAATACGCCACAAGATAAAACAATACGGAAGCGATGCCCAGCTGGGGCACATCGCTTGCCGCTACAACTCCGATGAGAAGATATCCCGCGTGGGCAATGGATGAATATGCCAAAAGCCGTTTCACATTTTGCTGGCGAATGGCCAGCAAATTCCCCACAAACATTGTGAGCGTGGCTAATAGCGCCAGAATCACAGGCCATTGCGGCAATAGCGCCGGCCCCACGAGCAGCAAGAAGCGCGCTAAAATCGCAAAGCCAGCT
Organism: uncultured Armatimonadia bacterium; assembly: GCA_964622325.1. Taxonomy (GTDB): domain Bacteria; phylum Armatimonadota; class Zipacnadia; order Zipacnadales; family UBA11051; genus JAJFUB01. The sequence goes on along the minus strand of CAZUOJ010000175.1, from coordinate 2,560 downwards.
GCCTTAGGCCCCACCGACAAAAAAGCCGTGACAGCAGTCGGCGCCCCTTCATACACATCGGGCGCCCAGGCATGAAACGGCGCCATGGCAATCTTGTAGCCTAAGCCCACCAAAATCATAATTAAAGATAGTGCTTGCAACGGCCCTATTGTCCCCGTCGCCAGCCGATCCGCTAATTCCTCTAATTGCGTTGTTCCCCCGAGGCCATAAAGCAAGCTCATCCCGTAAATCATGACGCCAGACGCTGAAGCCCCATACAAAAAGTATTTCAGCGCCGCTTCGTTGGATTTAGGATCCCGCCGCAAATAGCCTGCCAGCACATAAGAAGAAAGGCTCACAAGCTCAAAAGCCAGATAAATCGTGATGAGATCTATCGCCCCTGCCAGCAATGTCATCCCCAATATTGTTAAGAGCAACAACGCAAAATATTCGCCGTAAGCATAGACACGCCGCAAAAAATCTGTAGAAAGCAATACAATAGCAATCCCGACAACGGCAAACAACAGCTTAAAAAACAGCGCAAAATTATCCAGAATATAGCTGCGCCAGAATTCATACATCGGCAGCCGTTGGGGATCCCATAGCCCGGCGGAAGCCGCCCCAAAAACAAAAAGCCCGATAATGGATAATACAGGCAGCACGCGCTTATGTTCAGGCCTCAGCGCGAGATCCAGGAGCAATACGATAAAGGCTGCAACAGCCAGAATAATTTCCGGCGCAAAAATATGCAAATTCTGAACAGGCATTATAGTCCTCTTAGCAGCGAAATAATTCGCAAGAAAGCTAAATAAAGAAATGATTTAATTTGTCGCCTAAATGCTGGATGACAAATAAAGAAAATGTATTGATAATCTTCAAAATGGGATACGGATACACGCCAATAAAGAGCGTGAGCGCCATCAGCGGCGCTGTGGCGGCAATTTCGCCGCCGTCCATATCCGGCAGATCTGCCCAGCGCCGATTAAGCTCGCCCAAAAACACTCGCTGGATCATCCACAAGAAATAGCCCGCCGTGATAGCCACGCCCAGCAAGGCCAGCCCTGTGAAAATCTTGTATGTTCCAAAAGAGCCCAGAAAAACGAGAAATTCGCTGACAAAGCCCGCCAGCGTTGGCAGGCCCAATGAAGCAAACGAAGCCATCATCATGAGGCCGGCATAAATGGGCATTCGCTTGGCCAAGCCGCCAAAAGAATTGATGTCGCGGATATGGGCCCGATCATAAATGACGCCAACGAGAAAGAACAGGCAGCCCGTGATAATCCCATGCGTAATCATCTGCAGGACGGCTCCGTTAAGGGCTGTAATGCGGCTTGTCTCCAGCATCGGCCCTGCCGGCCCCGGCCACACATAGCCCGCCGCGGCGGCTATCCCCAGCATCACATAGCCCATATGATTGACAGAAGAATAAGCGATAAGCTTTTTCAAATCTGTCTGCGCCATCGCCACGAGCGCGCCGTAAATTATGCTTATCAGCGCCAAAATCGCGATCACAATAGCGAATTGATGGCTGGGGCCTGGCAAAATGGGCAAACAGACTCGCGCGAAGCCATATGTGCCCATTTTCAACAGCACGCCCGCCAAAATCACGCTGCCGGCAGTGGGCGCTTCCACATGAGCATCCGGAAGCCATGTATGAAACGGAAACAAAGGCACTTTAATGGCAAAGGCCAAAAAGAAGCCCCAGAAAGCGAGCACGCCAATCCAGAATTTATCCGCCAAAGGCGTCTGGCGCGCCAATTCAATCATGTCAAAAGTGTGCGGCTGGCTATGGAAATACAGCGCCAATATGGCAAGCAGCATCGCTAAGCTGCCTACGAGCGTATAGATAAAGAATTTAATGGCGGCATATTCGCGCCGTGGGCCGCCCCAAATACCGATAAGAAAATACATCGGCACAAGCGAAAGCTCCCAAAAAATATAAAACAAGAAGAAATCCAGCGCGCAAAATGTCCCCAGCATCCCTGTCTCAAGCAACATAAAAAAGGCCATGTATTCCTTGAGACGATATGTAATACGCCAGGAATAAATCGTGGACAGAAATGTCAACAATGTTGTGAGAAGGACGAGGGGCATGGAAAGCCCGTCCACTCCCAGATGATATGTGACACGGAATCCGGCAGCTTCAAACCATGTATAGGGCCCCTCCTCTAACTGAATGAGCGGAATGCCGGGCACAAATGTAGCTAAGGCCAGAAGCGATAAGACAAACACGAGCCCCGCGCAAATATTGGCTGTCCAGCGTATCTGCTGAATATGTTTTTCCTTATCCAGCAGTAAGATGATGATCATGCCCACAAGAGGCAGAAAAATAATCAGCGACAGAAAAGGAATCTCCATAGCTGCCTCGTGTTTCTTTCTTTACAGAATTGTTGGCAATCAGATTGCGTTTATTTTCTGCGCGCTTCTTTGGCTTTTAAAGCCATTTCAATGCGGCTACACATCATTAGGACAGAAAAAATTCTTTCCTCTGTTTTCGCCTATTCTCGTATTATCGGCCAAGCAGGCGCCACATCGGCTCCAGATACGGCTCCAGATAGGGCGCGCCCAAAATGACAAGATA
>CAZUOJ010000174.1:3270-4503 GCA_964622325.1 uncultured Armatimonadia bacterium | reverse complement strand
GATGCGGATTATTTTGTGGATCTGTATGAGCGCCCGCGCCTGACAAATGCGCTGCCTGCGGATTTGTTTGTCAGCCTCCATTGCAATGCCACAGGAAACAAAAATGTCATCGGCGCCGGCACGGGCACTTATTATTGCCATCCCCAAAGCAAATTGCTGGCAATCGTCATGCAGGATACGCTTGTCAGCCATTTGCGGACAAAAGATTATGGCGTCCATCAGGCGCGCTTTTGTGTCATTCGCGAAACACAGATTCCGGCCGTGCTTGTGGAACTGCTTTTTATTGATAACAAAGACGAAGAGAAGCTGCTCGCCCAGCCTGAATTCCGCCAGCGCGCCGCAGAGGGAGTCTGCGAGGCATTGCGGCGCTATCTGGAGGGCACAAATACGCCGTCTCCAGCCCTTTTGACGGAGCCAGCGGGATAAGGATAAGCCCTGGAGACATTAGACATTTGGCGGAATTTTTGCTTAAAAAAGCCTGCGCTTTATTGCAGCCCTGGGCCTGGCGCATTATTCAGCTCATAATTTTTATTATCAGTGTCCAAAAGCCTGTTATTATTTTGCTCATCAAGAGGAGGCCACTGTGATTCGGGGAGACGGGCGCGAAAATAATGAGCTGCGCAAATGCACAATCAAGCGCAGCATAAATCGTTATGCCGAAGGCTCGTGTTTGATTGTGTTAGGCCAGACGAAAGTGCATTGCACGGCTACGATCGAGGAGCGCGTGCCGCGCTGGCTAATGGATAGCGAACAGGGCTGGATTACAGCCGAATACGGGATGTTGCCTCGCGCCACGAAGGAACGCACACAGCGCGAAGCGCAGCAGGGGCATCAGGGCGGACGCACTGTGGAGATCCAGCGGCTGATTGGCCGCAGCTTGCGGGCTGCTGTGGATTTGAAGCTTTTGGGGCCCCGTACGATTACATTGGATTGCGATGTGCTGCAGGCCGATGGCGGCACACGCACGGCTTCCATCACAGGCGCTTATGTGGCGCTGGCCGAAGCGCTGCACACCTTAATGGAGGCGAATCTGCTGAAACGCTGGCCGCTAACGGAACAAGTGGCGGCTGTCTCTGTAGGGATTGTGGCGGGCGAAATCATGCTGGATTTGACCTATGAGGAAGATTCACGAGCCGGGACGGATATGAATCTCGTCATGAGCTCCAGCGGCCGCGCTATCGATATTCAGGCCTCCGCCGAAGGCGCCCCCTTTACATTGGAGCAATTCTGGCA
>CAZUOJ010000174.1:0-3170 GCA_964622325.1 uncultured Armatimonadia bacterium | reverse complement strand
CGATACAGGAGCACATGCACATTGCCCGGGAAGCTGTTTGGCTCGCGCCATTGCAATGTAACGCGATTAGGGCCGGGCTGCAGCCGTAGAGCGTCTGTGGGAAAAGGCACCGGTTGGGCGGGCTTAAAGCCGCCAGGCCACAATTTCACGCTCCCCACGCCCTCATAGCACAGGGCTGTCCCTGAGCGCAGAAGAGGCAATGTGAGGGCGCGCCCATTGACTGTTAATATGGGCTGGCCTGTTTCGGGCGGCTCCCGCATATCCGCCAGAAATTTCACTTCATCCACAATAACTTCTACGGATTGTTTGGGCGGAATGCCATTGAAATACAACAGCAAATATTCCGTATGCTGCCAATCAAAATTATTGGGCGGCAACGGGAAGAAATGCAGGCGCCAGCCGGAATAATTTATCACAGGCAAAAAGTCCACATTTCGGCCGGCTGCATCCCGAAATTGCACGCGAATTATCTCTCCTTTGCCATCGCCTTTAATCCATAGCCCCACGCCCTTATAGCCCCGTAAATCCAGAGCCGGCATAAAACGACGTCCAATGCCTGTCCAGCCATATTCGTCGCTGTGATTTGTGGCTTTCATCAAGAACGCGGAAGCGCCGACTTTGGCTTCCTTTGTTAAGGAGACGTTGAATTCTGTGCCTTCCTGATAAATGCCTGTCTCTGTCACGATTTTTTTCTCGCCAATGACAAAGGGCTCATAACGATTCGTTTCCGAAGCGCGCCAGGGCTGCAAATCATCAAATGTCTCCACAACTTTCGCCTGGGCGCTTTCGTAATCGCTGAGGGGATATAGCTCCCGGGGCCTCACAAGCTCGAAGCCCAGCCTGCATGGCTGTGCGCTGTCATGATGTATTGTGAAGGCATTTTCCACGCCATCCAGCACATTCACGACGCGCGGCTCCTCATAAGCCACGCGATACAGCCTCCAATTGCCGCGGGCATCCTGAAACACTTTAAAATCTTTGCCTGGCTCAAGGAGCTTTGCTTTCACGGCTGGGGAAAACACATTTGCCTTGCGAGCGCGCTCCCAGCGCCCCACCATCTCATACATCTGCCGGGACTGCACAAGCCGTTCAGTGGCTTCTACAGATGTCTCAATGGAAATGCTGCCCTCAATGCCCAGCGCTCGGGCGCAGACATATTCAATTTGATCGGGGCGCACATCGCGGAACCAATAATACCAGCCAATATCCGCCTTTGTCCAATTATTCGCCATCCCCAAAATCCCGGGCCAGCGCTCATCCAGATAGCCCTTTATATCCCCATGGCCATCTGCAGAGGCACTGCGGGGCACAATATGCCAGCACAAATCTGTCCCTGTGCCATTGCTCGTCTGATAGAGCACGGGGCGCCCTATTTTTTGCCAGAATCCCATATGCAGTTTGTTCAGATAATACCAGGGCTCTAAATAATCACTGAGCAGGCCATCGCTGGCGTCAAAATAAACAAAATCAAAGCCCGCCGCATTGAATACACGCGCAAAATTGCTCGTCAGCTCCTCAGCCAGCGTGCTGTCCGGATCCACGAGAAAATAGCCCCATAGTGTGATGAGCCCCTTCACAGGCGTCCCGGCGGAATGCGCAGAAGCTTTTGTGCCCAGGGCCCCGCGCTGGCAGCCAATGAATTGATACAGGCCTGGCTGGCTCTCCACAGGCCTGATGTCGCTGTAGCGGATAATTTCTGCGCCAATCTGAATATAATGGCCCGGCGTGGCCTGTGTCCGCCGCGTTTTGGGCGGCAAAGGCGGCTGGCCTGAAACGACAATTGTTGTTGTCTTTTCATCCATATCGCTGGCCACAGGCGGACAGGGCACGCCATATAAACGCGGATCGGGCTGGGGCGTCACATAAGGATCATGGGGCGAAATGGAGGGCCCAAACACATGCACGCCTGCCTCTAATCCCGCCTGATGTATCTTTTGTACAGCCCGCCGCAGGCTTTTTATGCCCTCGGGGAAATTCTTCAGATTAATATCAAAATGCCCGTGATTGGCCAGCCAATCATCCTTCAAAAAGATAATCGTCCCGAAGCCTGCTGTTTTCGCATATTCTATCAGCGTGTCTATTTGCGTCTCATTGGAGCCTGTCGCAAAGAGATAAGATTTGCGCACTGATTCGGAGTCGCGCATCCATTGGCCTTTCACATAAGGGCACGGCAAGCCATTGGCTTTTTCGGCTTCGATAATGGCTGCCTTAAATTCCTTGGCCGGGGCGCCAATCAGCACGAATTTGGCGCCGACAAGCCCATGTTTGCGCTTGCAGCCCCCGCCAATTGTCACGCTCTGGGCGCCCGCAGCGTAGCGATTGTAGCTATTGATGCTCGCGCAGAATAAACAGGCGCCGAAGATATCGTCATACACGGCCCCAAAGGCGGGCCCCAGCCGCGCTAAACGCTTAAGGGGGAATTGCACAATAATTTCTTCTATATCCTCAGGCTGCGCCTCCACAATCTCCAGCAAAAAATGCCGGGGACGGGCGGAAATTCGCAGCTTAACGCGCACTTCTGGCTCCACAAAATGAAATGTCAGGATATCTCTCTCTCCTGTAACACTAATTACAGGCACATTGCGTCCCGCCCGCATAATCCCCACAATTGGCACAGGCACAGGCTCTCCCAGATAACTTTGTTTCAGCGGCTTGCATGTGAAATCTGACAACAGGCCTGCGGGGCTTATGGCCAGCCGCATGAAGGAATTTTCAAACACAGCTTCTTTTTGGCCTGCGGGCATCGCAAGCCGTGCTAAGGGCTCGATTTGCACATTATCCACATCCAGAGTCTGCTCTTTTCCGACACTGATGGCTAGGGCTGCGCGATCAAAGTTTTCGGCGGGCGCCTGCCAGTAGCCGATGAATTGGCGCCATTCTGAGCTGGCGGGGATATATCCTATCTGGGCGCCGCCCATGGGGCCGCTTTTGAAATAATGATAAGCACTGACGCCGCCTCCCTGGCCCCGCGCCCACAGGCTGATCCGATGCCAGCGCCCTGCCTCGGCGCCCTGGAGCATCTGATAAATATGGCCGCTGCGTTCGCCGCCCGTCAGGCGCACATATATTTGGCCCTCATAGGCTCCGTCTGTGCGGATTTCCAGTCGGCCCGTGTAATGGCTATTGAGCGCCCACGCCACAGGCGCGCGCGGCTCCCCCACAATTTGCCA
>CAZUOJ010000173.1:0-4503 GCA_964622325.1 uncultured Armatimonadia bacterium | reverse complement strand
CGATTTTGGCGGCGATTTTGTTTCCTGTGTTTGCCCGGGCGCGGGAGAAAGCGCGGCAGACCTCGTGTCTGAGCAATGCCAAACAATTGATTGTGGCATGGATGTCGTATGCGCAGGATTATGATGAGCGCGTGCTGCCGGATGGCACCTTTGTGGGCTATGGCCTGTATCCCACTGCCCCCTACTGGGATGCGATTTTGCTGCCGTATGTGAAGAATTACGATGTGTATCGGTGCGCTTCGGCTTCGGGCGGCACGCGCAATTTCCGCTACAATGCCGTGCGCGGGGGCAGCATGCTAAATCCGCAAATCCCCCAGACGCTGGCACAAATGGACACGCCTTCGACCATCGTCATTCTCGTGGATACGCCGTATGCGGGCACCTTCAACACCTTGAATGGCTGGTCCGTGCGCAACGATGGAGACATTGTCGCCACGCACAATGGCGGCGCCAACATGGGCTTTGCCGATGGCCATGCCAAATGGCTGGGCGGCTGCCCCACCAGCTATTATACTTACGGCTGGCTGGCGCCGAAGGGATATTCCATGTAAACCGCCGCGGCTATTCGCCGGCGGATTATCGCAATCGGCGACGCCTGCGCTACGACGTTTATGATCTAGCTAGTTGTGGGCGGGCGTCCCGCTCGCCACAGCTTGCCTTCAGGAGGCTCCCGCCACATTCCTGCCCGAATGGCTGCGCGCAAAAGGAACATTTTGCCGGGCGCCATCGCCTTCTTTATCTTGCCACAGGCACATGCCGGAATTGTCGCAGGCGGGACGCCTGCGCTACAACATTTAAATCTCTATTGCCTGCGCAACAATCCTCACATCATCGCGTGGGGCGGGCGTCCTCGCCCGCCACAGCTTTCCGCAGGCGGGGACGCCTGCGCTCCGCGTTTATTATAGAAATTGTGGGGCGGGCGTCCGTGTAAATAATTTTGTTGTGGGGCAATATATCTTGATTGTTGTGGGGCGGGCGTCCCCGCCCGCCAATGTCAGGAGGGGAGGCGGGGGGGCGTCAGGCGCCATCGACGAGCATGCCATTTTCCAGGCGCAGCACGCGATCCGTGATGGCAATCACATCGGGATCGTGGCTGGCGACAACGACCGTGCAGCCCTGTTCGGCGAAGCTGGCCAGGATTTCCATAATCCGCGTGGCGTTCTCCACATCCAGTTCGCCCGTGGGCTCATCGGCCAGGATGAGGGCGGGCTGATTGACGATGGCGCGGGCGACGGCGGCGCGCTGCTGTTCGCCGCCCGACAGCTCGCCGGGCAGATGTTCCGCCCGATGGGCGATATTGGCCTGCTCCAGCGCCCAGACGACGCGCGCCTCTTTTTCCGCTGGCGAAAGCGGCAGGGGCACGAGCGGCAGCATCACATTTTCCCGCACTGTGAGCGCCGGGATTAAATGCGCCGCCTGGAACACGAAGCCCACTGTATGGCGCCGATAGAGCGTGAGCTCCTCTTCGCTGAGCGTATGCAGGGGCTGTTCATTGACATATACGGCGCCGGAAGTGGGCTTATCCAGGCCGCCGAGGATGTTCAGCAGCGTGGATTTGCCGGCGCCGGAGGGCCCCGACAGGCCGACGAGTTCGCCGGGCGCCAGCGTGAAGGAGATTTCGCTCAGCGCCACAATCTCCTGCGCGCCCCTGTGATAGATTTTGCTGACCAGATGCGTTTGAATGTGTGCGTGTTTGGCTGGAGGCGTGTGTGTCTGTGTCATTGTCTTATAGCCTGCGCAAAGCTTCCGCGGGATCCAGGCGGGCGGCGCGATGGGAGGCGGCTAAGCCCGCCGCCGAGCCGATGAGCAGCGCCGCGCCCAGGCCAATCAAAAATATCTCCGGCGCGGGCAACAGCCGCAAGGGCAACGCCAAAAGCGGCTGCGTCGTGGAGCAGGGGGGGAAGGAGCTGAGGGCGGAGGGCAGCTCCAGATGGGCGAATTTGCCGTACAGCGCCGCGGCGAGCCAGCCGATAGCGCAGCCGGCCAGGCCGCCAATAATCCCGCCAAACAGCTCTTCCGCCATAAACAGCCGCGCCACATCCAGCCGCCGCCAGCCGATGGCGCGCATCAGCCCCACTTCCGACAGCCGCGCCGCCACGGCCGCCAGGGCATTGCGTATAATGAGCAGGAAAGCAAAAAGCAACACAAAGGCGGAGACGCCGAGCATGGAGCGGCGCGTCAGATTCGCCACGGCGGAAGTGGCGGCATCCACATTGCTCGCCGTTGTGATGCTGGTTTCGGGGCCAATCCATTGCCGCGCCAGCTCGCTGACGACGGGAATGTGCCGCGCCCCTTTGAGCGCCACAAATATCGTATCCACAACATCTCCCTTGCCCAGCATCTTTTGTGCTGTCTTCAGGGGAATGAAGGCTTCGGCTTCCGCTATGCGCGCATGCCCCGCCAGATCCACAAGCCCCACGACTTCAAAGACATCCCGGGGCCCAATGTGAATCTTGTCCCCCACCGTCTTGCCCACGGCCTGGGCGTATTGTTCCGTGAGCAGGCAATGATAATCATCATAGCGCACAAGAAAGCGGCCCTTTGTAATGGCGCAGCAGCTCTTGTCCTCCTTGCCCTCTTCGCCTTCCTTCGGACTGATACGCACAGGCCCGATGGATTTCATCGTGGGATCAATGCCCGCCACGACCGTCGGATGGCCCTTATAAAAAGCCCACAGCAAAAGCACGCCCGCGACGGCCTCCACTTCGGGCAGCGCGGCCAGGCGGCGTACGACTTCGCCGTCAATTTCCGCCAGATCCTTGGGGAGCTTGATTTCGGCGAAGGGGCAGGGCTTGACGCGGCGCTGGATGACCATATCCGCTCCGGCGGCGCCCAGCGACTCCTCAATCGCTTTCGTCACGGCGCTGGAAATCGCCAGTACGGCCACGAGTAAGGCAATGCTGAAGGCAATGCCCAGCACGGCGAGCAGGCTGCGCGTGCGTCGCCGTACGAATCCTCGCCAGGCGTATTTGACGAGCAAGGCTTTCCTCCTGTACAATCGCTACAATATGGCACTTCTGACAAAAATTGAAAACATCACAACGCGCCGCACAAGTTCCCCACGGGAACTTTGCAGCCGCGCTTCATGTTCTTTCGGCGACACGCAGGCATCTTGGATGACAAAAACAGACGCTCTTTCAGGCGTATTAGGGCCTGAATCTTTTTGAGAAACTCTTGCGTAAACTATGTTATACATTTGAATGCCTGTGGCTATAATAAACACAGCAGCGAGGGGAAAACAGGCGCGTTAGCGCCTCCCAAAAAGCGAAAAATGCCGCAAAAAAAGGAGCGAGAAAATTATGTGGAAGCGACTGTGGAAAGACGAAGAGGGCTTGACAACAGTGGAGTATGCTTTGCTTTTGGCGCTTGTGGCGATTGCCGCGATTGCCGCGTGGACAGCGTTGGGTGGCCGCGTCAGCTCGACGGTCACATCCGTCGAGGGGACAATGAGTCAGGCCACTGGCGGCGGCGGGTAAACGATTCAAAAAACATCTCCTCTGCTTCAGGAGATACAAACTCCCCGAGGGGCGAAAGGTTCCCCCAGGCACCTTTCGCCCCTTTTTTCTTCCGTGCGCTTCCCTATATTTATTATCCCTTTTATTATCCAAGGTGTGCGATTGAGCGCGTCCTTTTCTCTTGCGGACAGTGTCAAAGTGCCTGTAAAAGGCTATCTCACACATGCAGGCAGAATGACAAAACGCCTTTGTGGGGGCTTCGCCTCCAGCATTCGCTCTTTTTATTTCAGCGGTGGGATAGGGATTACGCGCCCTTCCTTTCCTCTGTGTCCGCACGAAAAAATTATGTAAACTGTTTGCATTTCCGGGAAATTTTTAGCGAAATCTCTTGACAAAATAAGTTTAATTTCTTAATTATTTATTAGGTTTCTCTGGCGATCTGATCGAGCTGATTGGCACAAAAATCGCAGCCCTGTTATAAATTTATCTTCATCCGCACAGCGCCTAAGATGGCCAGAGAAGCGGGGGTGTACGATATTTTGGCTTCTTTCAGGCAGGAGGTCAACAAAATGCTCAAGCAACTCTGGCGGGATGAAGCAGGCGTAACGACAGTAGAGTATGCGCTGTTGCTGGCGCTCGTTTCCATCGCGGCGATTACGGCGTGGACGGTGCTGGGCCAGCGAGTCAGCAACACAGTGACATCCGTCAATAGTGTGTTGCCTGGCGGTGGCGGCGAATAGCAAATAGCGCAGAGACAAAACAGGGGGCTGAGAAAGCAACAAAAATTTTTCTGATCCAGGGGGAAAAAGAAGAGACTCAGTCTCTTCTTTTAGTTTTGCAAATTGTGGGGCGATAATAATTTAGATTGTGGAGCAAGATAATCTCTAGAGATTGTGGGGTCAATATATAATATATCTAGATTGTTGTGGAGCAGGAAATAATCCATATTGCAGGGCAAATATGTTGTTGTGGGGCAAATATTTATACATTAGATTGTTGTGGGGCGGGCGTCCCCGCCCTTCGTAATCCCCTTCCTCCGCGTGGGGCG
>CAZUOJ010000172.1:0-4574 GCA_964622325.1 uncultured Armatimonadia bacterium | reverse complement strand
GTGACCTTCCGGGTGGCCGGGCAACTTTTGATTGAATTGGACGCCGTACGCCAGTTTTGGGCGCAGCATTGGGCGCAAAAGCAAGGCTCTGGCGACAATTCTATTTGCCTCGTCTGTGGCCAGGAAGCGCCTGTGGCCAATCCTCATCCCATTCCAATTAAGCGCGTGCGCGGCGGCCAATCCAGTGGCTGTTCGCTTGTCTCCATCAACAAGCCGGCTTTTTCTTCGTATGGACACAATCAGGAGTTGACGCAATGCCCGGTCTGCGTTTCCTGCGCCACGCAATACGCCCTCGTGCTGAACGCCCTGTTGGAGTCTGAGCGGCATCATTATTGGCTGCAGGATCGCCTCGTGTATGTATTCTGGACGCGGGAGCCCTCGGACTTTGATATGATGCAGATGTTTTTTCAGCCTGATCCCGGGCATGTGCAGGCCCTGTTGCGTTCCGTGGAAAGCGGGCGAGAACAAAGTGCGCTGGATCCGATGCACTTTTACGCCCTGGCGTTATCGGGCAGCGGGGGCCGCGTGGTCGTGCGGGACTGGCTGGAAACGACGGTCGGGAATGTGAAAGCCAATTTAGCCCGTTATTTTCGGGCGCTGGAGATGGTGGATGCCGACGGACAGCCGGCGGCGCCGCCCAGCCTGTATGCCTTGCTGGCGAGTCTGCTGCCGCCCCCCGGGCGTGTGCGCGACCCCTGGGCGGAATTGCCTCCCCATTTAGCCGCGCAATTTGTCCACGCGGTGCTGACGGGCCAGGCGCTGCCTCCGGGCTTGCTGGAGCGCGCTGTGGCGCGTGTGCGCGCCGAGCAGAGTGTTACGCCCTCGCGCGCCGCACTGATAAAAATGTGTCTGATGCTCATTCCACAATATGAGGAGGGATTATCCTTGACTGCGTCGCTCAATCCTGAATGGAACGATCCCGCTTATCTATGCGGGCGGCTGCTGGCGATTCTGGAAAACATTCAAAATGCGGCTGTTCCCGGTGCCAAAAGCACGCTGATTGACACCTATTATGGCACAGCCTCCACCGCCCCGGCCTCTGTTTTTGGCTTGCTGATGCGGCTGGCGCAATCTCATCTCGCCAAATTGCGCAAAACGAATGAGCCGGCCTATTTCCGCTTGCAGCAGGATCTGGAAGAAGTCGCGGGCAAACTGACGGAATTCCCGCTCATTTTGGCTTTGAACGAGCAGGGCAAATTCGCTCTGGGCTATTATCAGCAGCGCGCGGCCTATCGCGCCGCACGCGCGGAAGCCAAAGCCCAGAAACAAGCCGAAAGCGAAAATCAAACAGCGCCCGCAATGGACGCGTCAGACGCAAATTAAAGCATATCCTGAATCTCAGCCCAATCAAGATAAAATAAGCTTAAGGAGGAAACAAAAATGTCGGAAGCTTACAACAATCCCGCCGTGCGCCATGACTTTATTCTTGTCTTTGATGTTCATGACGGCAATCCCAACGGCGATCCGGATGCGGGCAATTTGCCCCGCGTGGATCCCGAAACAATGCATGGCCTGGTCACGGATGTCTGCTTGAAGCGCAAAGTCCGGGATTATGTAGCGCTGCAGCGCGCCGGCCAGCCTGGATATAACATTTTTGTGCAGCATAAAGGCATTCTGTATCACCAACAGAAGCAGGCTTTTGAGGCGTTGGGCTTCCAGGACAGCAAGGAAAAAGATTTAAGCAAAATTGGCCAGGCCCGCGCCTGGATGTGCCGCAATTTCTATGACATCCGCGCTTTTGGGGCCGTGATGAGCACGACAGAGTTCAATTGCGGCCAGGTCCGGGGGCCCCTGCAGCTCACTTTTGCGCGCTCCATTGATCCCATTGTGCCCCTGGATTTGTCCATCACGCGCGTGGCCGTGACGCGCACGGGCGAAGAAAAAGAAACGGAAATGGGCCGCAAAGCCCTCCTGCCGTATGGCCTGTATCGCGGCTACGGCTTTTTCAATCCCCATTTAGCCCAGGATACAGGCTTTACGGAAGCGGATCTGGCGCTGTTTTGGGAGGCGTTGCAGAAGATGTGGGATCTGGATCGTTCGGCCTCCCGCGGCCTGATGGCCTGTCAGAAGCTTATTGTCTTCACGCATGACAGTCCGCTGGGCAATGCCCCGGCGCATCAATTGTTTGAGCTCGTGCATATCGCCAAACGGCCGGAAGTCGCCACGCCGCGCCACTTTTCCGATTATGAAGTGCGCGTGGACAAAGACAATCTGCCTGCAGGCGTGGCCCTCTACGAGCTCGTATAAGGGAGACGCGGGCGATGTATGACGAAGAGGATTTATTGCCTCTTTCCGCTATCCAGCATCTGGCGTTTTGTCCCCGCCAGTGCGCGCTGATGTTTCTGGAAGGCGAATGGGACGAAAATCGCCTGACGGTGCTGGGCGCGCTGTTGCATTCCCGGCCCCATGAGCCCGACGCAGAAACAGAGGGAGAGATCCTGATTTTCCGCACCGTCCCCTTGCGTTCGTTGCGACTGGGGCTAGTGGGAATGGCGGATGTCGTGGAGTTCCATCCCGTCCGCCAGGGCGGGATGGAACTCCCGGGCCGTCCGGGCCGCTGGCAACCCTATCCCGTGGAATACAAACGCGGACAGCCCAAGCCCGATATCTGTGATGAAGTCCAGCTGTGCGCCCAGGCCATGTGTCTGGAAGAAATGCTTGCGCTCCCGGTTCCGCGCGGCGCACTGTATTATGGCGTCCCGCGCCGCCGCACCCTCGTGGATTTCACCGCGGAATTGCGCGCCCACACGGAACGCCTCGCCCAAAAGCTGCATGAGCTCATCGGCTCCGGCCTTACGCCGCCGGCGCCGCGCGAAAGCAAATGCCGTTCGTGTTCCTTGCAGGATATCTGCCTGCCGCCTCCGCGCCGGCGCCCCCACAGCGCCGCCCGTTATATTCAGCAAATGATTGATGAATGCTGTGCGCCAGGAGAAACCTCAGAGCTATGAAGCCACTTCTGAACACCCTGTATGTGATGACTCAGGATTGCTATCTGGGCCTGGATGGCGAAACCGTCGAAGTCCGCCAGGACGGCTCGGTAAAAGCGAAAGTTCCTCTGCATACGCTGGACGGCATCGTGACCTTCGGCCAGATTTCCTGCAGCCCCGCTCTCCTGGCTGCCTGTGCCGAACGCAAAGTGACGGTGTCGATGATGAGCCTGTCAGGGCGTTTTCTAGCGCGAGTGCAGGGCCCCGTGTCGGGAAATGTGCTCTTGCGCCGCGCCCAATATCGCCTCGCCGATGATCCCGCCGCTTCCGCCGCCCTCGCCCGCAGCTTTATCGCGGCCAAAATCGTCAATGCCCGGCTGGTGTTGCTGCGGGCACGACGGCAAAATCCCGCCGCACCCGGCGCAGAGGAATTAGACAACGCCTGCCGCGTCCTCGGCCGCCTGCTGGAAAATCTCCAGCGCCCCCTGGATCTCGCCGCCCTGCGTGGACTGGAAGGCGAAGCCACGCGGACCTATTTCAGCGTCTTTAATCATCTGATTGTCGCCCAAAAAGAAGCCTTTTATTTTCACGCCCGCTCCCGTCGCCCCCCACTGGACAATATGAATGCCCTGCTTTCCTTTTTATATGCCATCCTCGCCCACGACGCCTGTTCCGCCCTGGAATCGGTCGGCCTGGATCCTCAGGTCGGCTTTTTGCATCGCGAACGCCCCGGCCGCCCCAGCCTGGCGCTGGACTTGATGGAAGAAGTCCGCCCCCTGCTGGCAGATCGCCTGGCTTTGACCCTGGTCAATCGCCAGCAAGTGCGCCCGGCGGGATTTACCACTTTGCCCACCGGCGCCGTGCGGATGGATGACGACACCCGCAAATTGGTAATTACGGCCTATCAGGAACGAAAACGAGAGGAATTGCTGCATCCGTATCTGGACGAAAAAATTCCTCTGGGCCTGCTGCTCCATATCCAGGCCCAGCTTCTCGCGCGTTTTATCCGCGGCGATACGGACGCCTATCCGCCCTACTTTTGGAGGTAAGCCAGATGATGTGTGTGCTGGTCACCTATGATGTCAATACGGAAACAAAAGAAGGCCGGTCGCGTCTGGCTAAAGTCGCCAAAGCTTGCGAAAACTGGGGACAACGCGTGCAATACTCAGTGTTCGAATGCTGGCTGGATTGGGCGCAGTGGGAGAGGCTGAAAGCAACGCTGATTGATTTAATCGATAAAGACAAAGATAGTTTGCGCTTTTATTATTTAGGGAGCAATTGGAAAAGAAGAGTGGAACATATTGGGGCAAAACCTAGCTATGATCCGGAGGGGACACTCTTAGTGTAGCCCAAAGCGAACCCCAAGTGGTCCCCGAATCCCCGGGAGGTTGGCGCTGGCTCACTGCAGGCATTTACAGCGCCCCAGCGCCATTTTTTAACTTGATAAGTAAATGGTGAAAAAATGCTTGCCAGGAGGTTGGCGGAAAACCTAAAATTTACATCGGATACACCGGCGCTTACGCG
Organism: uncultured Armatimonadia bacterium; assembly: GCA_964622325.1. Lineage (GTDB taxonomy): Bacteria > Armatimonadota > Zipacnadia > Zipacnadales > UBA11051 > JAJFUB01. The sequence continues at coordinate 123 of CAZUOJ010000172.1, read as the reverse complement.
TACGGAGTCGCCCCTCGCGCAGGGGCGTGGATTGAAACTGTGTCAGCCTGCTCCTCGGTCTGCTCCTCAACGTCGCCCCTCGCGCAGGGGCGTGGATTGAAACTTGCAATAGTGGCTATCAGG
>CAZUOJ010000171.1:0-4742 GCA_964622325.1 uncultured Armatimonadia bacterium | reverse complement strand
CTGCTCGATAAAGCGCGCCAGGCGATAATGCGCCACGCCCAGCATATGATTGAGGCCGGCGTAGCTGAAAATATGATACGAAGGCCAATGCGTGCCCTCATCAATGCCGCGCATAGTGCCGCGCACAATCCGCTTTATGAACACCACCACAGAGCGCGCTTTGGGCATAATGTGGCGGGGATGCATTTCGGGCGGCGCCGCCGCAAAACGCTCGATATTCGCCACGCCAAGCTTGTCCACGCCCACGACATTCAGCGCGTACTCCCGCAGGGCTTCTTTTGTCAGTCTCATCCGGCTTCCTCCTGTGTATGGGGAGAACGAAAAGGCGAAAAGAATTTCCGCGTCAATTTGCCGCTATCTTCCAGATGCGCAACACAGGCGCGGCCACACGCGGCCCCCAGCCGAAACGGCTCTGTGCCCGTGGAATAGGGGAGCCGCGTTGTGCCTGTTTTGCAGACACGGCAGCTTTCGATGTGCAGGCGATACCATTGCGCTTCTCCTTCGCAAAGGGGCGCTCGCTGGATCTGTGTCCTGTCCAGGGCTTTTGCCGGACAGGCCGCCGCGCAGGCGCCGCAATCATCACAGATCTGCCCCCGGAACGGCTCGTCGGGCGCAAAAGGCGCATCTGTAAGGATAATCGTGAGCATCTGCCGCGGGCCAAATTCCGGCGTCAGCAGCCATTTGCCCCGGCCAATTTCCCCCAGCCCAGCCGCATGCGCCGCATAATCAAAGGCCAAAATCACATTCGGCTCCGGCTTGTCCGGGCTCACGCGCACGCCCTGGCCGCGCAAATCCCCCGCTTGCTGAAACAGCGGCGTCGCCTCCCAGCCTTCATTTTCCAGGCGACGGCAGAGCTGATATGTTGTCTCCGTGGCGACAGCGCCGGGAATGCCCATGTTCAGCGTATAAAACGCCGTCCCCTGCTCCACGCCCTGCAAAGCGCCGCGGGGAATGCTGAAGCCAAGCACGATTACAGCCTGCGTTTGCGGCTGAATAAACAGGGGATTTGCTTCAGGCGAAAAACGCGCGAAACGCTCCACAGGGGCAATGCCGATTAAATCGACGCCAAGCTCCTGCGCCTGACGCTTAAAATCCGCTGCTGTCATTGCTTGCTCTCCTGTGTAAAATTATCTCGCGACGAAGATATGCCTATTTCGCTTTGATCTTTCGTTCCTTTTTTCTGCGCGAAAAGCGCATTATCAATCGAGGCGAGGCAAGGATTGTGTCGCTAATTTAGCGTATCCAGCTGATTTGCGTGACGAGCTGTGTTAAGGCCGCGTTGAGCAGGGCGACTTGTGTGGCAAAACGCGGCGTGCGGCTGGCGGGAAATGTCGCCAGTGTCGCATCGCCAACCAGAAAGACATTGAAATCCTGGCTCAAATTGTCATAGCCGCATGTTGTGACTTTGACACACATATCCGTGGCATAGCCCGCCAACAGCACATGGCGAATGCCGCGGCTTTTCAAGAAATCGCGCACAGGCGCATAGCCCTCAGCGTCGTAAAAAACTATATCCGTAGGCATACGCTCCACAGCCACATGCACAGGCATGGGCAGCTCCCAAAATCCTTCGCCGTTATAACGCGGGGAGGCATCCGTAGAGGGCGTCTGCGCCATATAGCTGGCCACAGGCCTGGCGGCGTCCAGCTCCAATTCTGTCACAAGCGGCTGGCCTGTGAAGCTGAATGACGCAAGCACTGCGCGCAGGCGCTTTTCGCCGGCTTCCGGCTGTAATCGTTCCGGCGGCGTGTGGATGGAAGCATAAAGCATTTTCCTTATCTCATCTTCAACGCCCGGCAAAGAATAGCCAACAAGCCCCACACGGCTGCGCAGACGCTTCAGAAAGGGATTCAGCGCCTGTACAATATGCTTTGTGGCCCAGCGATTTTTTTCCGGCGTGCAGAAGAAGGCACAGCCAGCGGGCTCTGGCGTGTGCAGCCCGTGGCCCTCATCAATGCCCCAAGGATGCACGACGATAATAGCCACGGCCTTCGCCTCCAGCCGATTTTCCATCTCCACAATGCCCCGTGCGTTGTACCAATAACGCCAGGCGCGGACATATAAATCGCCGTTTAGCTCATTCACAAGAGGCGGCGCCTCGTATCGTTCCTCCGCCTCCAGCGGCGCCACAAATTCCGGATAATCGGCCAGGATAGGCCAGGGATTTTCCCTTTTCTGCAGACGATTTTGATATCGCATTTTCCGACTCTCCGAGCCATTCTGCGGCTGCGAGGCAGAAGGAGATGAGACGAGCACAAGCCCTGCGATGATTACAAAAATTGAAGAAATCAAAAGCAGGGACCGACTAATCATCTTTTTCTTCTCCTGGGGGCCTGGGGCGCTGCCATTGCCGCGCGCCGCGGATGTCTTCATAGGCGCCGCCGATTTCAATCGCTAGATCCCGGCAGCGATACAAGACTTGTTCAGTGTCGCCAGCAATTTTGCGGATGGCTTCCGCCGCCTCAAACAATTCCTCCAGCCGCGAGCGCACTGTTTCGCGGCCTTCAGCCAAAATCTGTCGGATTTGCTGCGCGAAATCCGCCGCAGGGGCATGGGCAGGGGGCTGCAAAGCGAGAATTTCCTGAGCTTTTTGTTGTACGACAAAGGCGAATTGACAATACGCTTCCCAGCGCTGATGCATTCGCTTCAGCATTCGCAGCGCATGAGCGAGCAACTCCTGAAGATAATCCGGATTTTGCTCTGCCAGTTCTGGCTGCTCTTGCCACAGGCGCTTCAGCTCATCGATTGTGCCGCAGACATCCGTGTATTTTGTGCTGATCTCGGGCAAAGAGGCGTCTGCCATAGCCACAAGGCGGCCTTCCACAAGCCGCACACGATGCAGCTCCAGGGCGCCGCCATCCTCACAAATCAGGAGCGGCGGCAGGCCATGTCCCTGTTCTTCGATATGCGCCCGGCCCTTCTGGAGCATATCCAGAATCGCTTCTTTATGGGGCGAAGGAGGCATCCAGCGGCTTTCGGCAATTTCCCCATAATCCATCATTGATGTTTTTTTCTTTTTCTCCTTTCCTGCTATGATTTCTTTGTTGCGGACATTATGTTAATTTTAATGGAGCTTGCTGGGCGCCGATTTTCATTTTCATTCCCGTAGCCACAGCTCATAAGGCTTTTTGCCCGGCGGCGGCGTGAAAGGCAAGGCGACTTTCCTTCCTGTCCCTGCGCTCTCATAAGCCGCATAAATAATCTCCAGCACAGCTCGGCCGTCTTCCCCTGTTTCCAGGGGCTTTTCCAGGCCGGCCACGCAATTGATAAAATGCTGATCCTCGTGCACAAAGCCGTAATTCCATATCTCCTCGTACATCGTAAACGACCAGCCAACCGTCGTTCCGGCTTTTTCCACGGCATAGCCATAGCCTACATCGCTGTATGTGACGAAACTGCTGCCTCGCAGCAAATCACAGAAAATCACGCCCTGAGAGCCATACAGCTCAATCCGATCGTCCATTCCGCCTTTTTTCGCCCAGCTTTCCTCCGCCATTCCCCGACAGCCGCCCTCAAATTCCACAATGATAATGGCATCGTCATCGCCGCGCGTTTTGTCTTTGTGCACGAATGTCCCCATATCGGCATAAACGGATAAGGCTTTGGGCTTGCCCAGCATCCAGCGAAAATATTCAAACGCATGACAGCCCATGTCCAGCGTGACTCCGCCGCCAGACAATTCCACATCCCAAAACCAAGCAGAATGAGGCCCGTCGTGTTTCTCGCTTTGTTTCATTAAATACAGCTTCCCGAGCGCGCCTTCCTCGCATAATTCCTTTGCCCGCACATATTTAGGCGTAAAGCATAGCTCCTCTGCATACATCAAATACACGCCATTATCCCGGCAGGCAGCAATCATCCGATCAGCTTCCTCTAATGTCACGCAAAGGGGCTTTTCGCAGATGACATGTTTTTTGGCCTCCGCCGCCGCGACGCAAGCCTCACAATGCAAATAATTCGGCAGCGCTAAAAGCACGACATCTACATCTTTCAATTCCAGCAACGCCCGATAATCGGAAAAATGATAGGGGAGGCCGTGTTTGGCGGCAAAATTCGAGGCGTTATGCGGCGAAGCGCAGGCCACGACTCGGGCATTTGGCACGCGCCGCAACGCCTCCATATGAATTTCGGCGACAAAGCCAGCGCCGATTATGCCCACATTTACTTTATCCATCTATTGTCCCTCCCTATCGTGTGAATCCATATTTCGAAAGAATTTTCTTTCTAGTTCGATTTTGTTCCTGCCCATTCCTCATAGCCAATTTTTATTTCGACAGTGTATAATGAAATGGCAGTTAATCTCAAAGGATAGCAAACAAAGCATGGGGGATAGAAAAATAACAATAGCGAGAAATATATGAAGATATGAAGGGGAGATTATGTTATGTTCCTGTATTTTATGAGGCATGCGGAAGCTGAAGAGGCTCGTCCGGGACTGACTGATTTTGATCGTCCGCTTACGGAAAAGGGCTTGCGTCGCTCGAAAGAAGCGGGGAAGGCGCTCGCTGCGATGAAGATAGAGCTAGCGCGCATATTCACAAGTCCGCTCGTTCGAGCGCGTCAAACAGCAGAAAGCGTCGCTGCCGAGCTCAATGTTCCTGTGGAAACAGCAAAAATTTTAGGGACACATTTTGGGCTGCAGGATTTGCAAAGCTTATGTAAGGAATTTAATGATCAGGAGAGCATAATGCTTGTAGGGCATGAGCCAGATTTCAGCCTTGTGATTGGCGAGCTTATTGGCG
>CAZUOJ010000170.1:2070-4768 GCA_964622325.1 uncultured Armatimonadia bacterium | reverse complement strand
CCGGCGCGATCTTTGAGCGCCACCGCAACCATTGTGGAGCCCCATAAGCCCGCCCACAAAATGTTCGCCTCCATTGGCAAATGCACAATTTGGGGCTGATAATAGCCGCCTCTTTGCGTTGTTATATAAAACGGCGCGCTTGTGTTGCTGAGGCTGCCAGCGCTGCTGCGGGCTTCGCCCAGGCAATCAAACTTCTTCAGGCGGCGGAACACCCGCTCGGGATATTTCGACTGCGCCGCGGGCTTGACGCGCATGACGACTGGAACATGCACAGGCACAGAGGACAATGAGAGGCCCGGATTGGGCGTGCTCATCTGAGGATAGCCAATCTCAAAGCGGAAATTGCCGCGCACGCCCTCCGCATACGCCTCCGCCACCGCCATCATCGCATGCCAATAATAGGCTTCCATCCGCGACAGCTTGGCGTCCATCCCCTTGCCGAAGCGCCCCGGCTTCAATTCTTCTTCACGCACTGCCGCGCCTGTTGTCTGATAGAGCCGTTGCAGCTGATGCCATTCATTCTTTGTATATTTGGCAGGCGTACCGTCTTCTTTCACGAGCAGAGGCTGCGGGATCTCCGCGCGGGGCAGACCTGTTTGCGCGAGGAATTCCGCGTATGTCATTGTGAGCTCCGCAGGCGGCTCATATGTTTTCCATTCAAAGGTCCCGCCTGCCGGCGCGCCCGGCCCGCCCATTCCGGGCCCGCCCATTCCCGGGCCTCCCGGCATTCCCGGCTCGCCCATGGGCGGCCCGCCTGGGCCGCCTCCCGGCGGCGCTCCCGGCGGACTGCCCGGCCCCCCCGGCGGCCCCCCCGCCTCCTGCGCTAACGGCGCCGTCTGTAATGCCACGATTGTGCCTACAGCTATGGCAGCGACTAACAGGACGATAAACTGTACGCGGCGATTACGCATGGAAGCGCCTCCTGCCCCCTGAAAAATCTATTCTGACACTATTATAGCAGTATAGCTGGCCTCTTTCGCGAAAGTCAAGCCCAAGATGCAGCAATTCTTCTGATAATTCGACTAATCCAAGATACATTTTCCCGTTCTTCACTATTTAGGGCCGCGCCGGCATTTTATTTCCCCGTGAGGCCTGCATGCGTATGCTTTTAGGATTTCTCCGGAAAACAGGATTTCCCTCTTTAAGAAAAGCGTAGACAGGGCAGGATTTCCTCATCCTGAGGCGAAATGTCAATCATTATGCTTCATCCCTTTTTCATTAATGTAATGCTTGTTGTTTTGTTGCTTTGTGGGGGCAGGAGTTATAGCATTGCCGGGGGGCAGGCTGTGGGGCTGAAACATCCCGTACTGGATTACAAATTAGAGGCAGCTCAGATGGAATCTTTGCAGAGGCTGGCGGCGCCATTGCTGGCAATGTCGGAAGAGCAGGCCTGCGCCTTTGTGCCGCCCTACGGCTATGCGGCATATTGTGAATGCCCCCATTGCTATGGCGGCGTGGAGGGCAATAATGTGCTGGTGTGGAGCTTTGAGCGGCCCGAGGAGCTCAAATGCCGTTTTTGCGGCACTGTTGTCTATCCCAATCCGCAATATCCCGAGGATCGCAGGCTTGAGGGCCAAAACATGCTCGGAGAGCCCATATCGTTTTCCTATTATTATAATGAAGAAAAAAAGGCGGCGCATTTTTTCAGCCTGCATTTGTGGCTCCATAAACGGAAATGGCTAACGGACAGGATCACAGCCGTCGCCAAATTATTTGCTCTAACAGGCAAAAAAGAATATGCCCGGCGCGTCGCTGTTGTCTTAGATGCCTTCGCCCGCGCCTATCCTCATTATCCTGTTTTGGAAAATGGCCCCCGGCGGCTGGCATTTCGTCCACAAAAGCTCGGCTGGCCATGGGATTCGGGCCGCTGGAATTATTTCCATAATGAAATTCCGCTGGAAATTTTGCCTGCCTATGATTTGACATACGATAGCGAGGCGTATGATGAACTTTCGCGGGAGCGCGGCTATGATGTGCGGGAAAAAATAGAGCGTGATTTCATCAAAGCCGCAGCCGCCGGCGCCATCGCCCGGCGTGATCCCGTTAGCAATGTCGCGGGCTATGACATCCGTTCCGCCGCTCTGGCCGGCCGGATTATCAATGATCCGCCGCTCGTGCATTGGGCGTATGCAGAAATGATCAAACATGTAACAGAAGGATTTTTCCGCGACGGCACCTGGAAGGAGGGCACGCCTTCTTATCATGCGATGACAGTGGGCGGCTTGCGGAGCTCCTTTGAGGCAGTCCGCGGCTATTCCGATCCCCCCGGCTACACGCATCCGGAGACAGGCCGCCGTCTGGACAATGTCCAGCCGGAAACGGATCTGGCTTTATGGCAGAAATGCCAGCACGCTTTTGAGCTTGTCAGCATGCCCAATGGCTTTTCCAGCTGCATCCACGATACACATCCCTATGAGCGGCGCAGCCCGCCGCGGGAAGAAAGCCGCTCCACAATTTTGCCGGGCCTGGGACATGTCTCTTTAGGCCGCGGACGCGGCCGCCAGCAAATGCTCGCACAGCTCCATTTTTCGGGCGGCTATGGCCATCAGCATTATGATAATCTTAATCTCACGCTGTGGGCCAAAGGCCGTGAGATGCTGCCCGACATTGGCTATACATGGACACAAATGCGCTATTGGGCCAGCTGTAGCCTGGGGCATAATCTTGTTGTTGTGGATCGCCGGGATCAGGATTCGAG
>CAZUOJ010000170.1:0-1970 GCA_964622325.1 uncultured Armatimonadia bacterium | reverse complement strand
GAGGGCGAAGAATGGAAGGAGCCCACCTTAGAAGGACACAGGCACAATCCGTACGGGATGATTCGGGATGTCCAGAGCGCTGAATGTGTCGATGGCGCATGTGAAATAGAAATCCGGGAGCTGGCAGAAGATAGCCCGCGCTTGCGTTGCTGGATACGGGCCAGCGGGCCGTGCCAGATATTATTGGGGCGCAGCCCCTCTGTGCGGCGGATGGGCGTGGGCAGCAATGCCGATATGCGCAAAGGATATGATTTCTGGATGCCCAAGCTGCTGTTGCGCCGAACAGGCGAGGGGGCCTTAACAAGCGTATTCGCCGCCGTGTATGAGCCCTGTGAGCAGACGGGCTTTATCAGGGCTGTTCGGCGTGTAAAGATTCTGAATGGCGATGAAATGGCGATGGCTTTGCAGATTGAGCATGCCGCCGGGCTGGATACAATTATCAGCGCGGGCCCTGTATCTTCGTCCGAGGAAATAACAACAGAAAGCGGCGTGCATCTGCAGGGGCGTCTGGGCCTTATCCGCCAACAAGAGGGCAAAATAGTCAGTGCGTGGCTCTTTGCAGGCACAAAATTCAGCGGGCCCGATTGGGAGATTGCGGCCCAAGCGGCTAGCTTTTCCGGAGAAATCATCCAATCATTATCCGTTAATGACGGCGCCAAAGAAAATGCCTTTGTCACAAACATAGCGCTTCCAGAGGGAGCAACGCTCGCCGGCCGCTGGCTTATCGCCGTCTATCCTGGCGGCATTACACAAGGCTATGAAATTCGCCGTATTCGAAGCGAGGGAGGGCGCTGGATTGTTGAACTGACGGAAGATCCTTTCGTGCGGATCCAGGGCGGGGAGGCAGAAGAGACATGTTTTCCGCGACGCAAATTTTCCGGGCCTGTGCGTTTTTGGATTCCTGGCGTGACGGGCTTTGTACGCACAGGGCTCGAAACAGCCATATTTCATTTGACGACGCCGGCAGAAATTAAGCTGCGCCCCTAGCGCCTTAGCGGCGAATTTTAATTTTTAATATGGGGAATCTTCACGAAACATGCGCGCGCCTTTATTTGTGGCGTTGTGTTTTTCTATAGCCCTGGGGCTGGCGCTCAGCGGCGAGCTCATTTTTCAAGAATGGGCTCAGGAACGTTGGAAAACAAATCCGGACAGCGTCATTATCGCCACAGCCGGCCAGCGTGCGGATTTGCGGACAGCCTTACAGTGGTGGGGCGGCCCGTGGATAGGCGGGCCTGGCTTTTATCGTCCCTTGAGCTCCATGTTAATGTGGCTGGAAGCCCGGCTATGGGGCTTTAATTTTTTCCCGTATACGCTTGTGTCCTGGCTGATGCATGCCCTAAATAGCGGGCTATTGTGTCTGCTTTTGTACAGCGTATGTCCGGGGCCTTGCTGGCAGCGGGCACTTGTGGGGACGATTGGCGCGCTGATGTTCAATTTGGGCAAGCATCCCTCGGGCCCGGATTGGATTGAGGCGCGCGTCGCCTGGGGCGTGATGATTTATTGGCCGGCGCAAACAGATATGGGGAGTCTGGGGGGCAGCCTCGCCTCCTTAATTTTTCTGGATCGTTATTTGTGCTTGCAACGCACGCGCTGGCCTCTCTTTCAGCCGTCCGCGGATGTTCAGTCTGCAGCCGTTCCAGAGAAACAAAATGACGCCCAGGCGCAGCCGCATCGCTGGCTTATCGCCGCGCTGGGATGTTTTGTCGCCGCATTGCTTTTTAAGGAAACGGCGCTGGCGCTTGTCGTGCTGGCGCCCCTTTTGGCTCTGCATCGCAATGCCATGTGGCGCCGAATAGCCCTGTATTATGGCCTTATGGGCGTTGCTTTTCTTGCTGTGCGTGCCTTAGCCTTGCCTGTAGCTTCCAATCCCCAATGGCTGGGGCTTTACACTTTTTACAAATGGCTGAGCTGGACGCATCTTTTGACAGCCCAATTGTTACAAGCCGGCGAAATCTGGGAATATGTCACAA
>CAZUOJ010000169.1:0-4768 GCA_964622325.1 uncultured Armatimonadia bacterium | reverse complement strand
AGGGCCGCGCCACATCAGGCCGGAAAACATAGCTCATAAAATGCTGGCCGTTAATGACAAAATCCGCCTGCTGGCCCTCCTGCACCTTAATCTCCACACCGCCAGAGGCTTTTGCCGGGCCTGTGCTAATCGCATAGCGACGGCTTTCATTGGCGGGCAAATCGTCTATCTTCCATACAATTTCGCAGCCGCATGTACAATCTTCTTCGTCACAGCCGCAAAAAGCGCTCACACATTGGGCCGGCACAGCGCGCACAGCATTGCCCTGGGCATCCAGCTCCTGCACAAGATGAGGCTGCTCACAATCACAGGCGCACATAAGATAATGTGAGACAAAGCAATTCTTTCGATGATGCGGGCCAGCCTGTACTTCTACAATGATGCGCTCCTCTGCCATATTCATCTCTCCTTACATATATTTGCGCTATTGCGGAATGATTTTCAGGCTAAATAGGGCTTTGCCTGTCCCCCAAGCCTTGCCTGTAATGATTTCCTCTTAATCCGAAAAATCCCTGCTGGGAGCATGTTGTAGAAATTCCAGCGCCATCAGACGATAAATTTCTGCCGCTTGTTCCACTTGTTGTGTTTCAATCCATTCTATCGCCGTATGGGCGTGAGCAATGTTGCCTGGGCCAAACACAACGGCCGGGATTCCGCTTTGCGCGAATTTGCTGGCGTCCGTGCCAAAAGGCACGCCCACAACTTCAGCACAAAAGCCCAAACGCTTCAGGGCGTTGCGACAGCTCGTCACGAGAGGACTATCCGGGCGGCTTTCCAGGCCCACATCCGCCAAAATGATTTCCATATCCCAGGGCACTGGCGCGTGTTTTTCCAGCCATTGCCGAATTTCCGCTTCCACTCCGCGGAGATCTTCAGCAGGCAAAACACGGCGATCGATATTGATTTCACAATAATCAGGAACAACATTCGGCGCCAGGCCGCCACAAATCTGGCCCACGCTGAGCGTCGGGCTACCCAGGAGGGGATGTGGAGGGCGCCGGCGCAATGCTTGCGCATATTCCTGCAGCGCTTTCAGCACTTCCGCCATATAAAAAATGGCATTTTCGCCCTGTTCAGGCTGACTGCTGTGGGCGGCACGGCCTTTTGTGGAGATTTTAGCGCGCAGGGCGCCCTTGTGAGCTATCACAAGCTGCAATTGTGTAGGCTCGCCAACGATGGCGCCATCGGCTCTAAATCCGCTTTTCACAAGCTGTTTTACGCCTCGATAGCGATATTCCTCATCGCATGTGGCGACAAATGTCAGAGTGCCGGGCGGCGCCCCCGCCGCTGCAATTTCCGCAAGCGCCCATAGCATGGCCGCCAGGGAAGCTTTGCAATCGCAGGCGCCACGCCCGTAAATCCGGCCGTCTTTAAGCGTTGGCGTAAAGGGCGGAATGTCCATATTCTGGACTTCCACTGTGTCTGTATGGGCCTCAAACACGAGAGAAGGCCCGCTGCCGCCCTCCAGCCGCGTGAGGAGATTATGGCGTCCCGGGAGCACTTCTTGCAATTCATAATCCAGTTTGCGGGCGGAAAGCCATTCGGCAATATAGCTGACAACACGGCTTTCCCCACGAAGCTCATCCGGCTCGCCTGCGCCCGGATTGACGCTGGGCAAAGCCACAAGCTCACAAAGCAATTCAAGCACAGGAGACATAAAAAGCCTCAGGCTAGATTGATTCACAACAATGCCTTATCTTTTTCTTCAGCAACAGCTTGCTTCCTTTAGCAATTTTTATCTTTAGGGGAAAATGTAAAAAGAAATACATAATGATGGGAGATATGAGTTGGGAAAGGCAAGGAGAGAAAAACAGACAAATTGGGAAGACAAAATTAAATTGTGGTCGGGGCGGGCGGATTTGAACCGCCGACCTTACGGTCCCGAACCGTACGCGCTAGCCAAGCTGCGCCACGCCCCGACGCTGCTCTTACTCTTAATTCTTTCAAGCCTTTACATCATAACACTCTTACGCTTCAGGGTCAAGGGCCTGCAGGAATTGTTGCGCCCCAGATGTTCTATGTGTTTCTCTTTTCCTGAAATCGTAATGTGTTTCTTTTCTTCGCTCTCACTTTTTCTTGCATTCTCCCGACAAAATTGCCCGAATGTATCCTCGTTTAGCCGATCAGCCAAAAATGTGTCTGGATTAGCGGCGAAGGAATCGTTTGCGCAATTCTTCAGCGGCCTGCTGGGCGAGCTTGTGTTTGGGATGCAAAGCTAATTCCAATTCCAGCTCCGCCATCGCATTGGCGATTTGGCCCTTGCGCAAATATAGCGCCGCCAGATTGTAATGCAAGTCCTGGCGCGTCGCGTCCACCTGCAAGGCTTTCGTGAGCGCCGCAATGCCCTGATCCAGATGGCCTAATGCGCCGTGTGCCGCGGCTAAATTGATAAGCGCCGTCACATTTTCTGCATCGCGCGCCAGCACTTTTTCAAAACAATCAATGGCCAGAGAATGTTGTTCCGCTAAATGATAGGCGGCGCCCAGATTTAATAGAACAGCAAGGTTTTCAGGATCAGCAGCGAGAATTTCTTTATATATGGCAATGGCCGCTGCATAATCCCGCTTGCGTAAAGCTGCATTGGCTTGCCGCAAGCGCTGGGCCTGGGGATCTTTTGTAGCTCGGCGTTTCAGCCAGCGCACAAAATATGCTCCTTAAAAGGCTCTTGTGAGCAAAGCCAAGAAATGGGAATTAAAGAAATTTTCATTCTATGCAAGATGTCAGCAGCCTGGACAAACACTTTGCTGCGGATAAGCGTCCGTGGCTTTGTCTCCATAGATTATATCAATTTATAGTATAGCCCAAACAATTTTCAGGGAGCAAGAGAATGCGCATTGTGCTCGTGCAGCCTGCTCAAAAATCCTGTGCAGACGCCGCGCTGTGGGCTTTTTATGGCGCCCAGCAGGCCTGTGAAATGCTGGGCCTTACATACGAGGCTGTTTCCTATAATCAGCTATCCCAGCAGCTTTGCCATTGGCAGCCGCCCTTTATTGCCATCCATCCGGGCCAGGGGCAAATGTGCCTCAACGATCTTCCTGATAGGGAATATGAAAGCCTGCCTGCTACAGCTTTGATGGATGTGGCTTATGAGGCGCATTTTTTGCTGCCCGGGGAAGAAGCGCCGCGCATATTGCCCTTATTTGGCCCGCTCCGCGAAGGCCATGCGGGCCAGCCGCTGGGCGAAATTGTCTCCTTGCAGGATGGCGCCAGCAAGCAGCCTCTTTTTACAATTACTGAAGGGGGCCGGCAGATATTTTGCACAGGCTACATCTTTGAAACGATAGGCCTTTATATGTCGCGTTTTAGCTGGCCCCTTAATCCCGGCTTTCAGGGCTTTGTGCGCCAGATTGATGATTTGTGGGAAAAGCATCTTTACAGGCGCTGGGGGAAATGTGCTGTTGTGAATGACTATCTGGAGATTTTGGCGGAATTATTGGCGCGGCTGCATATTCAGGCAGACGAATTGATGATTGCCAAATGGCCCCATCCGTTTCGCGAAGGACAGATAAAACAAACAGGATTTCTTGTGTCACATGATGTGGATCAGCTCTTTGCCGATCCCTCTTTGCGCCGGCAGCGGGAACAAAGCGCTAATCCACGTTTCTTTTTGCCGCGCTGGCGAGAATTCGAAGAGCAGCTCAGCGTGCGCTCAGCTTTTTATTTCTTTTCGGCAGAGCCCGGCCGCCGCTATTGGCTGGAGCCGAATTATGACATTAGCGATCCGCCTGTGCGAGAAGAAGCGCTGAAATTGCTGGCTGGAGGCTGGGAAGTCTCGTTGCATCAAATCAGCCACGATGACGCTGAAGCACTAAAAGGAGAAGTAGCGCATCTTATGCAGACATTAGGCCTGTCTGCCCCCACAGGCACACGCAGCCATTATCTGAAACATGCGCCCCACACGCTGTCATACAAAGCGGCGGCAGGCCTGCATTATGACTCTACTTGGTACGCAGAATTGCCCGAAAGCAGTCTGCTTTGCGGGACAATGCTCCCCTATCGTCCGCTGGATTGCCACACAGCAGAGCCCGTAAGGCTATGGGAATTTCCTTTTGTCATTGAAGACGGGATTGTTTTTGGCGTGTATGGCCAGGGGACGGGACGCGATGTGCCTGAAGCTATCGTCGAAGGCCAAACGCTCATAGATCTGGCCCTCGCCCATAACGGCTATGTTTGTTTCAATTGGCATCAGCGGACATTTTCGCAGATGAGCAGCTATCCGGGAGCAGCCGACTGCTGGCCGCCAGCACTGGCGGGGCTAATTCAATATCTGCGCGAAAAAGCCCCAGCGATTTGGAATCCTTTGCCGATAGAATTGGCTTTCTGGTGGGAACGGCGAACAGCGATACAGATAATTGCGGAAAAAGACAGGCTGCAAGCGCATAATCCCACAAATGAAGCCTGTCTTGATCTTGTGCTCTGTATTTATGTGCCCGAAACTAAAGGGACAATTCTGAAAACAAATTATCAGATGATATTGCCACACGCACATTTTATGAAAAAGCGGGGCTCCTTTTGTCTTTACGGGCTGCCACTGGCGCTGGGCCCTAATGAAACAATTTTTTTGAGCTGAACAAGGAGTGAGCTGCCATGCGCAAGCTGCTCAGCCTCTTTATATTCTCTATCCTCGTGTATATCTGGCCTGCTTTGTGGGCGCAAAGCCAGAGCGAAGCGCGTCTTGCAGGCTGGAACTATCGCACGGATAGCCGCTATTTAGCGCCTGACTACGAAGACAAAACAGGGCGAATGCTGGCGGATGGGGACCTTAAAG
>CAZUOJ010000168.1:0-4877 GCA_964622325.1 uncultured Armatimonadia bacterium | reverse complement strand
AAACGTGTGCAGCGCCCTCTTGTTAACGCGTAGGGCGGGCGTCCCCGCCCGCCACATCTTGCCCAAAAGGGCATCGCGGCCCCATTTTGCCATGAGGCTCTCCGGCCTCCCCTCTTCCCAAAAGGCTCCAGGCTCCTCAGCCTTCAATCCTCCGCCACAGGGACATGCGCGAAATTGTCGCAGGCGGGACGCCTGCGCTACAACATTTGAATTTATGCGTGCCTGCGCTACAACATCTAAAATAAATGCCTGCCGGCGCCACGCGGAAGGGAAATTGCGGGGACGCCGGCGGGGGGACGCTTTCCTTTCTCAGCGGATTTTGATGACGACTTTAAACGCCTCTTTGCTTTCCAGCATGGCGAAGGCGCGGGGCGTTTCGGCCAGCGGCACGACATGGCTGCGCCAATCGGCCAGGCGGATGATGCCCTGCTGGACAAGCCACAGCATTTGCGGATGGGGCTTATGTTCCTCGGGCCCGAAGAATTCCAGCCGCCATTCGTTGCGCGCCAGGCTGATGTCAATGAGGCGCCGTTCCATATCGCCGGGGGCGCGCGTGGGGGCCACGCCGTACACGCCCAGCCGGCCCTGGGGATGCAGCAGCGTCAGCCCCAATTCAATCAGGCTGTCATCGCCCACGGCTTCAATGACGCGATCCGCGCCCTTTCCGGATGTCCATTGCTGCACAATCTCCTGGGGATCGTCGCGCTGTGTGTTAATGACGGCGTCCACGCCCAGCCGCAGGGCGCGCTGCAGGGGCTCATCCCGCCGGCCCAGCACGAGCACGGGATAACAGCCCAAAAGCCGCGCAAAAAAGGCAAACGACAGCCCCACAGGCCCGCTGCCCAGCACGACAACGCTTTCATTCGGCTGCACGCCCCAGCGCTGCAGCCATGACAGCGTCTCCTTCAGCGTAATCAGCAATGTGGCGTCCACAGGATCCATTTCCGGCGGCACGAGCTGATGCATGGGGCTGCCGCCATACAGCGGATCGCGAATTTTGCCATATTCCGCCAGGCCGCCGTACATGGAGGAAAGCCCCGTTTCCGGCGGATAGCTGGCGCCGGGCCGCAGCACGATATCGCCCTCTTTAAAGCTTTTCACAGCCGCCCCGCATTTGACAACGCGCCCCACGGACTCATGGCCCAGAATCCCCGGATAGGCGTCCGGGCCCTTGTAGCGGAAATGGCCATGCAAAATCTTCAAATCCGTGCTGTTGCAAATCGCACAGGCCAGAATCTCCACAAGGCATTCCGTGTCCTCGATTTCGGGCAGGGGCACTTCGCGCACGACAAGCTCTCCGGGACGTTCCACAACGGCGGCAAGCATGGATGCCTTCGCCTCCTTTGCAATGCTTTTTTAGCGTTTAATCCGGCAACACAATAAAGCTATAAGCGGGGCTTTCCCATACGGCGCGGCCGACGGGATTGAGCAGCGCGAGCTGCAGGCGCGCCATTCCCGTCAGGCGCAGGGGCCAGCGCAGCATCTGGCCGGGCCGGGCGGCGATTTCCCGCGTCTGTGTTTTGTCCGCCTGCGTCAGGCGCAATTGCAGCTTATGGCTCTGCTGCTCCGTCGCCCCCAGATACAATGTCACAGGCACATCCACGAGGCTATTGGGGCTGAAGATGCCGCCCGTGTAGGAAACAGACACAGGCTCGGGGACTTCAAGGGGCAGGAGGGCTTGCGCTTTCGGCTGCCCGGCGGGCCCCCAGGAAAAAGCCAGCTCGGCTTTGCCGGGCTGTGTCAGACGCAGGGGGAAGAAGGCTGTAAAGCGCTGCCGGGGCGCCAGCTGTGTCTGGATGTTTTGCCGTCCCAGACGGATTTCGGCCTGCACAGCCTCCTGGCTGACATTCAGAAGCGTCGCCGTCAGCGTCTGGCGGCCCCATTGAAAATCCAGCCCTTGCAGCCCGGAAAGCTGCACAGGCGCTGTCGGGAGCAGCAAAAAGCCGAAGCGGGAGGGCTGATGGAAGCCATCGTATGTGGCGGCCCAGGCTGTATGGGCGGAGGCCGTGCCGCCGGCATAGCGATTGCGGCACAGATTCAGTCGCATGAGGGGCGCCCGCTGCACGCCCGCTTTGGCCAGCTCTGGCCAGGGAATCGCGATTTCCACGCTCCAGCCCGCGGAGCGCTTGCCCACAGCCGTCTGCAGCTGGGGCTCCCAGGCGAGCGTGTCCTGATTGCGCTCATCCAGCACGACATTCGCCGTCGTGACAATAAGATGCGCATAAGGCTCGGCGCTGGCGCCGCTCACAAAAACTTCCACGCCGTCCTCCAGCCACACAGTGCCGTCATGGCGGCTTTCTTTGACGACGAGGGCGTCCATCCGCGGCTCGGCGCAATCAAACGCCACATACAGGGCCTGCTCATCCGCCATAATAAAGGCGCGCGTGGGGATGTCCGCAAGCGCGCCCGTGCGGATGTGGCGAAAGCCTGTGGCGCAGGCGGCGCCTTTCCATTCTTCCGGGCGGATGTGCCCGTCGATGTGGGGGGCGGCGGGCGCGGAGGGCAATTCCAGCAGCGGCAGCGGCTGCCGGGACGGCGCCGCCGCTGTCGTGAGCCGCAATGTCAGCTTCTGCGGCGCCACGGCTGGCGGCAGCGCCGCCTGCTGCCCCGCCAGCGCCTGCTGCAGCGATACAATCCGTTCTGCGGCGATTTGCCGCACTTGCTGCAGGCGCTTTGTCTCAAAGATGGGCTCGCCCATGGGATTAGCCCACGGGATGCTGCTGATGAGCCCCTCCAGCTCCGTCCCAATCGCCTGGGCGGCCTTTTGCGCGGCTGGCTGCGGGCTCGCCGCCGCCTGCTTAATCAGCTCCGAAAGCGTATACAGATAACAATAATCCTCCACGCCCTCCCGCAACGCCTCCCAGGCAATCGTCGGAATTGTCCCCTGGAATGTGGAATAATCATCGGGCTGCAAAAGATGCATATACGCCGTACATTGTTCCTTGGGCTCGGCGGAATTGGCGCGGCTGCCGTCAAAATCGTTGAACATATCCTGATGGGGACGACAGAAGGTCCACGACACTTCCGCCCGGGCGCCCGTCTTCCAAAACAGCAGCCCGGCGCCGTAGCGATTATGAAACATAAAGCCCTCCTGGGGGAAGGGATTGACATAGCTCCCCGTGCCGTACCACCAGAATTCAGATCCGTATTTTTCGCACGCCTCGCGCGCCAGGCGGGCATTCTTTTCCGTGCTCACAAGCCCCGCCACAAAGCACGGCGCCGTCAGGAAGGCCGCCGCTTTTTCCAGAAAGCTGGGCATATAGAAAGTGGCGTAAGTCGGGGCGCCGCCATCATGCCAGGCCTGATAATCCTGAATGGCGTATGTATTGTCCCCATGGGGCTCATCCACGCCGTAATAATACCATCTAGGCAATCCTTGCGTGGCTTCCACGGCCGCCCGGGCAATCGCCCGCACGCCGGCTTTGATTTCCGCCGGCCAATCGCCCTTCTGCAAATCCACATTCAGCCCCAGCGCCTGGGCCACGGCGTACGGGCCCGCCGAGCCAATCACAAAGGGCCCCGGCAAGCCCGCCTGCTGGCACAGCCCCACATATTTGCGATAACGGCTGGCGTCAAAGCTGACGCGGCCCTCTGTCCTCAGCCGCGACAAATCCGGCTGCCCAAACGGGAACTCGACAAGGCCGTTCATCCCGTGCGCCGCAAAATCCCGCAGGAGCAGCAGGACTTGTTCATCGCTCATATTGCGCCACAAAAAAGCATCACAATACAGCAGCCAGTGCCGATCCGGCGGACGCTTCAAAACAAAGGGCCAGATACGAATTTCCAGCGGAATATGCAGCGCTGGAAGCTGGGCGCTGCGCAGGATGACATCGGCTTTATACAGCCCCGGGCGGGCGTTGTTCTGCGCCCGCAATGTCAGCCAGAAGCCCTGTGTCTGTTCCGCCGGCAGATCAAACGGCGCTTCCTTAAGCACGCCGCGCTTATGCGGCACAAGCTTGCGCCCCTCGGCACACGGCAGCAGCAATTCTGGCGTGATGTAAAATTGCCGCGAGCGCCAGCCCGTGCGCTGGGGCCAGCAATGCATGTGGCGGATGTCCACAGAAAGCGGCGCCCCGGCGGGCAGCGCCACGGACACGCGCAGGCCCTGCAGCGCCTGCAGCGTCCGAATGGCAAAGCACACAGGCTCCGCCTCCCCGGGCGTCAACGCCGCCTGCAGGCTTGTCACATGCTCTTCGGGCCTGGGCAGCCGATAAGGCCGATATTCGCCCGGATCCCCAGCCACAAACACAAGCATCCCCGCCGCCTTCTCCGCCGCCGTCGGACTCGGCGGCCGCCAATTCTGCGCCGGCACAGGCGCCGCCGTAAAAGGATCGCCCGGATCTATTTCATCATACAGCACGCCGCCTATCTCCACAGGCTCACAGCACGCCACAGACAACAGCAACAGCACACAAAAAAGCGTAGCCAAATATCGCATCGCGCCCCTCCTGCAGCGAGATTTTAGCGCCACATTTCCCCTCCCTATATTCTTCTCGTTATTTTTTATTCCTCCAGAGATTTTCCCTGGCAGGCAGAGAAAAAGGCGGGGCGCGCACAGGAAGCGTCCTAATGGGCGATTTTCCCTTGCAGGCAGGGGGAAAGCGCGTAGCGCCGGCATCCCCGCAATTTTCCTTTCCGCGTGGCGCCGGCAGGCATTAATCAAAATGTTGCAGCGCCGGCGTCCCCGCTCATTTTCCTTCCGCGGAGCGCCGGCGTCCCCGCCTGCGACAATCCTCCTGCCCTGCGCGCACATCCCATAATGTTGTAGCGCAGGCGTCCCCGCCTGCGATAATTTCGCGCATGTCCCTGTGCAAGACAAAGGGGCCACAACAGGCTTTTGGGATATTCCTTTCCGGCGATGCCTCCTGGGGCAAGAT
>CAZUOJ010000167.1:0-4958 GCA_964622325.1 uncultured Armatimonadia bacterium | reverse complement strand
GCTGGGCCAGCTCCAGCACGCTATAATCGCCTTCCAGATGATTCATGACGAATTCCAGGGCGCGATTGAGCGGGAGATTGACGCGCCAGTCGACCCACAGGCCATAGCCGGACATAAACAGGGGCCCCCGAAATTGCCGCACGGGCACATAATCGGCTTCCAGATGCCGCAGCAAATCCAACACGGCTTCCCGCGCCTGGACGAGATTTTCGGGCACGAGGATGGCGGGATTGTCATCGCTCGTATGATATTCCGGATAGGGCCAGCGGGAGAGGCTAATCATGGGGATGCGCACGCCGGGCCCATCAAACACAAGCTCATCATTGCCAATAATCGTGCGGAAGGCGCCTTCTTGTAAGCCCGGCTGATGCTGGGCCAGCACATAGGAAGCCATTTTGTCCAGCCGTGTGTTGTGCGCGAAGGAATGTTGCAGCACAAGGGGCCCGGCCGTGGCGAGCATTTCCAGGAATATTCCGCCCACAAGCTGCGGAATCAGCTCTTCGTGCTGGGCGAGATACGCCACGGAGCCGATTGTTTCTGGCAGATACAAAAAGCGATACGAATAATAGGGCTTGGGGATACGCTCGGCCAGCCGCCGCGCCACATCCACACTGACAGCCACGCCCGCGATGTCATCATTCATCATACAGGGATGGCACAGATGCGCCACAATCACGAGACAGCGCGGCGACTGGCCCGGGAGGAAATGCTCGCCAATTTTCAATGTCCCGGGCTCGTCCACGACATCAATTTTGACGCGATAGTGCGCCGCCGTAAAACGGCTCAGCCAATTTTTAGGGATACAGAAGCCCCAGCGGCGCTCATAATAAGCGTATTCAAAGGGGATGGCATCGGGGCGCTTGTCGCTGAAATGCAGATGGGGCAGCAATTCTTCCCGCGCCACGATTCCCTCAAAGGGCAGGGAGCCATAGACGATATGCAAAGGATGCCAGGCGACATCCACAAGCCGCTGCCCGTCCGCTTCAATCCAGGCTTCGCGGCAGCCCCATTTGTTCGGCACGCGCCATGTCCAGCATTGTGTGCCCGAGGGCACTTCGTGGATCGTGAGCGGCAGATATTCCTGCAGCCGCCGCAACGCCTCATCATAGGCGTCGCTGACAATATGCCGCGGCAACGCCCACAATTCGTCAATCAGGCGCAGCATCACTTCGGGCATGCGATTTCCCTTTCTGCCGGCAGGATTTCGCCGCGCGGGAACTAATTCCTCTATTATTATGGCGCGCCTTTACGATATTTCTGTCATTTTAGGGGAGCAGGACATCACATATCCGGGCGATCCGGCTTTTCGGCGAGAAAAGCCCACGGCGGAGGCGAAAGAGCCCCTGCAGCTCACGATGAGTTTGCACAGCGGGACGCATCTGGACGCGCCGGCGCATTTTTTCCCGCCGGGCCGCCGCCTGGATGATTTTGCCCCGGCGGATTTCATTCTGCCCGCACATGTCGTGGAAATTTTTCATCCGGAGATTATTTTAGCCGAAGACATTGAGGACATGCCGGCGGCGCCCGGCGACGCCGTGTTATTCCGCACGGGCAATTCGCATGCCGGCCGCGCCATCAGCGGCCAATTCAGCGAGCGCTATGTGCATTTATCGCCCGGGGCGGCGGCGCTGTGCGTGGAGCGGAAGCTCAAGCTCGTGGGCCTGGATTATGTCAGCGTGGATCCCTACGGGGCGCCCGAAGCTCCGGCCCATCAGATTTTATTGGGCGCCGGGCTGCTTATCCTGGAAGGCATTAATCTGGCCGAGGTGCCCCCGGGAGATTATCTGTTGCTTTGTCTGCCGCTCCGGATTAAGGACGCCGAAGCAGCGCCGGCGCGCGCGCTGTTGCTGGAAGATGCCGCCGCGCTCTTCCCCGGCGCCCCCACAGCCCGGCCCTGAGGACAAAACAAAAAATCTTATAAAAATATAAAGGAGGAAGCGTGGGATGCAACGGCTTGTCTGGCTGCTTGCTATTATCATTGTTGGCGGCGGCGCCGGGGCCCAATCTCTTCCGCCCTGGGGGCCGCCCTTTTCTCTCGAAAAAAGCGCCGCCTATCAATGTGTCCGCGCCCGCACGCCTGTTGTTGTCGATGGCCAGCTGAATGATGCCATTTGGGCGCAGGCGCAGCGGATCGAACATTTCCTCGTTCCGCCCAAAATGGATTGGATTAATTTTGCCGTCACGCGTCCCTATCCGGCGCGCTCCCTGACGCGGGCCTGGCTCGCCTGGGATGACCATTATCTGTATTTCGCCGCGGAAATGGAAGATCGCGATTTGTACGGCGTCACGCCCAAAAGCCATGATGCGCCCTTTGGCGCCGATGATATTATTGAATTGTTCTTGAAGCCGCACGACTCGCAGCCAGGCTATTGGGAATTGCATATTATGCCCAGCGGCGCCACGCGGGATTATTATTTTGCGCGGCGCGGGGCGGGCAGCGATCGCCGCTTTATAAAATATGACACAGGGATGCAGGCGGCGGTCAGCCTCTCGGGCACGCTGGATCATTGGGAGGATCGGGACAATGAATGGATGGCCGAAATGCGCGTGCCCTGGACGGCTTTTGCCCGCGCCGGCGGCAAGCCCCAGATAGGGGATTATTGGCGCTTCCTCGTCTCGCGCTACGATTATTCCGTGTATTTAGAAGAGGGCGTGGAGCTGTCGGCCGCCGCGCCTTTGCCCTGGCAAAGCTATCATCTGTTTGAATATTATCCGTATCTTGTCTTTAAAGAATAGCGCTCACACAGGATGCTCGCCCCACAACTAGCTAGATAATGAACGCGGGGCGCCAGCGCCTCCGCCCAACATTCCTTCCGCGCAGCGCCGGCGTCCCCGCCTGCGACAATTCCTCCTTTCCTGCGCGCACATCACATAATGTTGTAGCCCGGCCTGCTCGCCAATTTTCCTTTCGCGGGGCGCAGGCAAGATTTTATTTCAATGTTGTAGCGCCGGCGTCCCCGCCTGCGGAAAGCTGCGGCGGGCGAGGACGCCCGCCCCACGCGTGGATGTGTTATTGTAGCGCAGGCGTCCCGCCCATTTTCCTTTCCGCGGAGCGCAAGCATATAATTTATATGTTGTAGCGCAGGCGTCCTCGCCTGCGACAATTTCGCGCATGTCCCTGTGGCGGAGGATTGAAGGCTGTGGAGTCTTCTGCGAAAATGCATCCGCGATGCCTTTTGGGCAAGATTGTGGCGGGCGAGGACGCCCGCCCCACAACTAGAATAATAAACGCGGAGCGCAGGCGTCCCCGCCTGCGATAATCCTTACATGGGCTTGTCTGTTTTGGAGGATGGAAGGATTTGGAGCCTCATGGGAAAATATGGCGGGCGAGGACGCCCGCCCTACGCGTTGTTGTATGTTGTGGCGCCGGCGCCTCCGCCCAATATTCCTTCCGCGCAGCGCCGGCAAAAATAAATCCAAAGATATTGTGGCGCGGGCAGACATAAATTCAAATGTTGTAGCGCAGGCGTCCCCGCCTGCGATAATGCCTGCATGGGCCCGCGGCGGAGAATGGAAGGTTGGGGAGCCTCATGGGGATATGTGGCTGCGATGCCTCCGGGGGGGAAGAATGTGGCGCCTGCGGAAAAGATGTTGGCGGGCGAGGACGCCCGCCCTACGCGTTGTTATGTATTGTGGCGCCAGCGCCTCGCCCAATATTCCTTCCGCGCAGCGCAGGCAAGCATAAATCAAATGTGTAGCCCGGGCGTCTTGCCAAATTTTCTTTCCGCGGAGCGCAGGCAAAATTTTATTTCAATGTTGTAGCGCAGGCGTCCCCGCCTGCGGAAAGCTGTGGCGGGCGAGGACGCCCGCCCTGCAACTTCTATATTATTTCGCATGGATGCCCGCCCTACATCTAGAACATCTGGATAATTGAGATTATTTCGCCTTGGAGCGGAAGGCGCCCGCCTCGCGAGCGATTATCAGGGGCTGCTGCCCTCCGCAAATTAACAGGGGAGCGCCTGCCTGCGGGGAGAAAGAATATCACACGGCGCGACGCGAGGCGCTCCTCTGGCGGCCCCCAAAGCCCTCAACGGCCCTGTGTGGCTTCGCCCAAAGGCACAAGGCATAACATTTGCATTCCCTCCGGGCCTGCGCGGAACGAATGTGGCTCGTCGGGCAGCACAAGCACGGCATCATCTGGCTGCAGGGGCGTTTCGCCTTCTTTTGTGATCAGCGTGCCGCGGCCGCGCAGGATATAGACGACATGTTCCCAGGGATGCGCGTGCCTGGGCGTATGGCCCTGGGGCGAAAGCGTAAAACGGCGCAACGCAAAATGGGGCGCGCCCTGCTGGGCGGCAATCAGCCATTGAATCTGCACGCCCTCCGCGCCTGCTTCCGTTACAGCCTCGGCCGGCCATTGATCCGCATGCACAAGATACATTCCTTTTTCTTCTCCTTTATGACGAAAATCCGCGGCTGCGTGCTGCGGCCGCGCGCTGCGCTCCGTGGCAGAGGGCTGCGGGAGCAAGCGCGGGCCCTGTAAATGAAGCGCACGCAGAAGCCTGGGGCCTGGAGCAAACATTCGCCGTAGCGTGCCTGTTCCCTTTTTGGATGTGGGCGGGGAACATTATCCTGTGCTTTCTTATCTTCTGAGAAGTTGTTGACGTCGGCTTTCCTTCGGACAAAGACGAAAGCCCATATAGGCACAGGCGAGGACGCCAACATCTGAATTAATGCCCGCCGGCGTCACATTCATATCACAACGCGGGGGGCGGGCGTCCCCGCCCGCCACAGCTTTCCGCAGGCGGGGACGCCTGCGCTACAACATCTATATTTATTTTGCCTGCGCTACAACATTTGAATTAATGTTTGTCGGCGCTACAATCCAAAACAACGCGTAGGGCGGGCGCTTATGTGAATTAATCTTGTTGTGAGGCGGGAGTCCCCATAAATAATGAAAAGATTGTGGGGCGGGCGTCCCCGCCCGCCACAATCTCTCCAGGAGGCTCCACATCCTT
>CAZUOJ010000166.1:0-4961 GCA_964622325.1 uncultured Armatimonadia bacterium | reverse complement strand
CGCCATCCACATGCGGCAAAAATTCGCGCGTCGTCTCTGTATTGTGTTCATATACAGAGCCCACGCCCGGCGTATCCACAAGCTGTAGGCCATTTTGCAATAAGGGGCTGGGCACGGCTACGCGCACAACTTTGACGCACAGCTTATTTTGCGGATTGCCTCTTTCTGTAACATAATCCTTGATCCGTGAAGGCGGAATGATTTCCTTGTGGCCATCCAGAAATTCCACTTCTGCCTCTAACTTTTCGCCATATCGCAGAATTGTGACAATGGATGTCAAAGGCACAACGGCAGAGGGCAATAAATCCTGTCCCAACAGGGCATTCAGAAATGTCGTTTTGCCCCGTTTGAATTCCCCAAAGACGACAAGATTGAATGTTTGGCTGTGGAGCTTATCAATCAGCTCCTGTAATCTCTGCACATTGCCCTCGTTGCCGCGCTCCTGGGCAAAATCGGCTAATTCTGTTAAGAGACTGTGCAAATGCTGAATTTTTTCTCCCTCGAACATTGCCGCTGTCCCTTCTTTTCCCCGCACATATTCATTAAATGCCTTCATTGCCGGCTGTTTTCAACAGGGCGCGCCGCGGCGCGTATGTTTCGTCCCGCGTGCGCGTCCATTTCAATTCCACAGAGGCTTTATCCATAAAGCCTTGCAAATGAATGCGTAAGCGCTCTGTTTGAACTTTCTGTGTTTCGTACATAAAGTGCCTTAAATCCGGCGCCAGCTCCTGTTGCCATAGCCTGCGCCAATGGGGATAGCACAATCCCAGAAGTTCTTTATAGCGCTTCCGTTCTGTTTCGCAGGCTAATTTTTCTTTTATCAGCTGTAAAAGGATTTCTGCCGCTCGATTTTCCAGAACGCAGACGGGGCAGGGAGCCACAGGCCTGTCGGGCTGTTCTGCCAATGTGGCCAGAATATCCACATATACGCGCCCAATGGCTGTATGGCTTTGCATCGCATTGAAGCGCCAGCTATGCGCATTGCAGAAGCCGCCGGCGGCGCAAACAATTTGGCGAAGCTCGGGCTCTTCTGTCCAGCGCGCTGGCAAAAGCCGAAAATATTCAAACGGCAGCTTGGCGAGCACATAACAAATAGGGCAGCACACATAATCCAGCGCCTCTTGTAGCGCTTCTTGGGGCTGAGGCAGGAAATGTTTTAATTCCTCTTGCCAGAAGATCTCTTCTGCGCTGTCCATATAAAGCCTCGCTTAAATTAGGGCTGAAGCGCCTCGAGCTCAAAAGCCTTCTGCGTGTTGGCCTGGGCTTATTGCGTTGTGTAGGGCAAGCCTTAAAAAAATTTATTTTACAACAAGGACGCTGCAGGGCGCCAGGCGCGTGAGATTTTGCGATGTGCTGCCCCAGACGCGCCCAAAAATGGCCGAATGGCCCATAAAGCCAATCACAAGAAGATCAATGCCCTGTTCCTGAATGTAATGAATAATTGTCTCCACTTCATGTCCCGGGCGCACTTCTGTATGCACTGTAAGGTTCTGTTCAGCCGCCATCACTTTCACTTCATTCATTATTTGCGCAAAAAAGCCATTGCGTTGCGCTTTAACTTCCTCCACTTCATCTATCGTGGCCGCATATTTGGGCAAATCTTCTTCCACCGCCAGCGCATAAAGTTCAGCCTGTGCCAGCGCCGCCAGGGCAATCGCTACGGCTGTAGCTTTTTTTGCGCCTTCGGAGCCGTCTGTTGCCACTAAAATTTTCTTATACATTTTTAGCCTCCTGTGTCCGTTCTTTCCCTATTGGCGCCGAATTGAAGCGCCTCTTCTCGTGTCGGACGGAATTTCGCCTGCGCTATTAGCGTAGGCACGATTGCACTGGCAATGACAACTGTAACGAGAATTGTGTACTGTTCTTGCGTAATATAGCCGCGATTAAAGCCAAACAAAGCCGCAATGCTGCCAAAAGTGAGCCCGGTTGAAGCCAATAAAGTCGTGTACCAGCATTGTTTATTAGAAAAATGGAACGCCCTTGTCAGCGGCCATACGCCTACAAATTTGCAGATTAATTTTACCCATAACAAAGCGATAATCAGCCCTATTCCTGTCCATATCGCCTGGGCGGAAATCAGCATGCCCGCCCGGAGGAAATAAAAAGGCGTCAGAAAAGCAAACACTGTCGTCCGCAGCCGGCGCACGACATCCTTATGGCGAGCGAAAACGACCGCGACTACAAGCCCCAAGAGATAGGCGGGCAAGACCGCCTCGCTGTTCGCCTGTAAAGCCAGCCCGCCCAGCGCAAATAAAAGCAAAAATATAAACTTTACGCCCGGCTCGGAAACATGCGTCCCATAGCGTTGAAAAAGAGGCTCACTGAGGCGCGGCGCCAACCATAACACAGGGATTGTGACGGCGGCAAATAAAGCCAGCCAGATATTAAAGTGCGCAAAGATGGCGCCCAGTGCCAGGACTGTGCCCAGATCCGTGATGAAACAGGCGGCCAGAAGAATCTTGCCCAAAGCTGTTTCGTTCAGCCGAGACTCCAGCATGACGGCGTACACAACCGCTACTGAGGTTGTGGATAATGAAATCCCGCCAATCCAGGACGCGGCCGGCGTCCAATGAAGCACAAAATAGCAAAAAGCCGCCGCGCCTAAAAATGGCATAAGAAAGGAAAAAAAGCCGATGGCAAGGCTCTCTTTCAAATAGCGCCGCAAGATCTCTGGCTCAACTTCTGCCCCTGCCATAAATGTCAACAAAATGCTGCCAAAGCCCGCTAAAAAGATAATCCATTCCGCAGTCGGGACGGACGCAATATTGCCGGCGAGCGCTCCCACTAAAATTTCCACGAGCGCCACTGATATGGCTGTGCGGATGGAAATTAAACTGGCCAGAAACGCCAGGCCAATCCAGATCGCTGCGACGAACCACTGATTCAATTCCATAGCGCTATTCTCCGTTTCTCCGCCAAACGGCTTCCGCTGCCGTGCAAAACTTTTTCTTGTTTAATAATGCAAGCCTATCCAGGCCCGGGCAACAAAAAAACTCCTACTCAAACTAATGAGTAGGAGTCATTAGTCCCAACGACATTTTCGGCTTAAGCCGTGGCGAACTCCATCGCCGTATCCTATTATAGCAGATTACATTTTCTTACACAAGGCTTTCGCACACTGTGCTATCTTTAAAATAAATTTAAATTCTCATGTGTGTTGCTTTATGTTTTTTCGCGATTGCCAAAATGCCTGCCCGCCAGCGCCTGCTCTATATAGGCACGCACTTGCGGCTCATATTGAGCATTATATCGTGCTTCCTGCAAACGTTTCTGCGCTTCAGCGCCCAAGAACCGATAGGCTCTCTCCATTTTCTGCGAAATATGACGATTGAGATAATGCAACATATCAAAGCCCACAAAAGCACATCCTGCCGCTTCCGCCTGATCCAGCAATTCTGGCAAATCGCGTTCCGTGATGTAGGGGAGCACTGGATTAATGAGCATTCCGGCTGGAATGCCCGCCTTGTTTAAAGCCGCCATTATGGCGAAGCGCTGTGAGGGGGGAGAGGAATAGGGCTCCAGCACACGCGCCACCTCGTCCCGCGGCGTTGTCAGTGAGAAAGCGACTTTTATTCGGCCCCGCGGAAAAGCCTGCAATATCTCCACATCGCGCCATATACGCGCGGATTTTGTCAGCACAAAAACTCTTGGCCCCTCGGGATGCTGGGCCGCTAAAGCGAGCACGCGCAAACATTGCCTCGTCAGGCAATATTTTTCTTCTGCCGGCTGATAGGCATCACAGGCCGTCGAGAGAAAAACTTCGATGTTCTGCTTACGCCTCAGCTCTCGTTCCAGCACGCGCGGCAAATTTGTTTTGACAAGCAGCCAGCTTCCCCAGGGCTTTGTTTGATGGCGCCAGCGTCCCAGATATGTGGCATAGCAATAGACGCAGGCATGTTCACAGCCCACATAGGGATTGAGCCGATAATGTGCGCCGGAGCCCGTCAGCGCCGATTTGGCTTGAATTTCCTCGATGGCAATCCCCATCTCTGTTTTCGGGCTTTCTCGCCAGCCCATTAGAATTCATTGCGCACTTTTACGGGCTGGCCTCCCCGACGGGAGGATTCGATGGCCGCCCAGCCCGTGGCTACTGTCTTGGCGCCATCGACGCCATCAATCAGCGGCGTTTTGTCATTGATCACGCAATCTACAAAGTGGGCGATTTCGCTGCCGACAGCCTTGGCCATCGTTTCTTTGGGCAATGTAATCCATTTGTGGCGATCAATGGCGCGCAGACACAGCTTGAATTCCGGGCTTGTATTGTCGCCTTCCACAGTGCCCTTCGTTCCCCAAACGCGGCATTCAATATTGTAAGGCCGCTGACAGCCATCTGAAGCCATAATTCGCCCCACGGCGCCGGATTTGAATTTCGCATTAATAATCCAGTGATCATCATATTTCTGCTGCGGGATATTGAAATGATTGCTATAGCAGCTTACTTCCTCAATATCGCCGCCCAGCCAGCGCGCCAGATCAATCGCATGGCAGCCCCCGCCTATCAAAAAATGCCGTTTTTCTGGATCAAAGCGCCAGCCATCAAAGCCCGGAATATTTTCATAATTGTGGATATAACTTGTCTCTACATAAAAAATATCCCCTAATGTACCTTCCTCTGTCCAGCGCTTGACATCCTGGAAGAATTTGTAAAAGCGACACACATGGGCGACCATGAGCTTGCGATTATATTTGCGGGAAAGGGCAATCATCTCTTCGCATTCTTCGATCGTCCGCGCCATCGGCTTTTCCACCAGCACATGCTTTCCTGCCTCAAAGGCCATCCGCGCTTGCTCCAGATGAAAATGATCGGGCGTTGTGATAGACACAATGTGCACTTCTGGGCTGGCCAGCACTTCTTCATAATTTGTCGTGGCAATTTTGACGGGAAATTCCGCTTTCACACGTTCTACTTCCGCTGGATTAATATCACACACTGCCACCAGCTGGGCCTGAGGATGCTCATT
>CAZUOJ010000165.1:0-5108 GCA_964622325.1 uncultured Armatimonadia bacterium | reverse complement strand
CCGAACATGTGTATCATCTGTACACAATCCGCACGCCCAAGCGAAATCAGATTGCCGCCGCGCTGCAGGAGGCGGGCATCGGCTTCGCCATGCATTACAAAAAGCCGCCTCATCTGCATCCCGCCTGCGCGCAATGGGATCTGGCCGCGAGTTATCTTCCCGTGACAATGCAATGTGCCGAGGAAGTCATACAGTTGCCGATGTATCCGGAGCTGACGGAGGAGCAAGTGGAACGCGTGTGTACAGTAGTGGCCAGCGTTTTTTAAAAGAGGGCTGAAAGCGACAGGAGGCGGAGAAACGAAAAGGTGTCTTTACAGGCAGGAATTCGGTGTTCAGCTGGCGAAAATAACGCCAGCTTTTTGTTTTCAAGGAGGCTTATTATGCGGCAGTTGCGGGCTATCAGCCTTATTTTTGTGGCTTCGCTAGCCTGGACAGCGGAATGGCATCATCCGCTGTACATCGGCAATGGGGGGCTATGGCAGCAGAGGATTGTCATCACAGTGCGGAATGCCAGCGCTGAGGCGCGCGAAGGGGAGCCAGTGGAATTTGTCATTGGCAAAGAGGCGGGGCAGCTC
Source organism: uncultured Armatimonadia bacterium (assembly GCA_964622325.1). GTDB lineage: Bacteria > Armatimonadota > Zipacnadia > Zipacnadales > UBA11051 > JAJFUB01. Next base: position 4,533 of record CAZUOJ010000165.1, on the reverse strand, counting down.
CCTTTGGCCGGGGCATATGTAGATAGTCTGCGGGTCTGCAATGAGGCGGGCGTGGAATATCTGTACGGCGTATTTTCGCCGCAGGGGGAGCTGGTGCGGCGGGGGCCGATAGCCGCCGGGAGCAAATTAGTCTTTGCGGTGGATGTGCCGGCCCAGGGGGAAAGCAGATATTATGTGTATTGGGACAATCCGGCGGCCTGGGCGGTGCCGGATTTTTTCACAGCCACATTTGGCGTGCGCAATCCCAGCGTGGAATTTGGGGAGGGGGATACGCCGACGGACTGGACGCATGATTGGGGCGACGAGTATCACAAGGCCTCCTGGACGACAGAAAATCCGCGCAGCGGACAGCGTTGTTTGAAGCTTTATGTGGCGCCGGGCGCGCCCAAAAGCTGGATTTCCACGCGCCAGCACAATATCCGCATTATCCCGGGGGCGAAATATGTGATGAGGGGGTGGGTGCGGGCAGAAAATGTAGAAGGCGAAGCCGGCTGGTACATCCATGTGGGCAATAGCAGCAATCCAATGATTATTTCGCCTATGCTGTATGGCGGAGGCGGGACATACGATTGGAAGGAAGTCAAGGCGGAATTCACGGCGCCGAAAGAGGCGTATATGGCGGATTTGGGGACAGTGCTGTGGGGCACAGGCACTGCCTGGTTTGATGATGTGAGCCTGGAGCTTGTGGAAGCCCCCAGCCAGCTGCCGCTGCGAACAGAGATAGGGCCTGGGGAACGGCTGCCTTTGCAGGAATACAATGAGCCGCTGCGCGCGACGGATTGGGCGGTGCGGGCGCCTGTGCGCGTGATGAATTGGCTTTCGGAGCCGCGGCGCGTGCTTGTCACGATAGAACAAAGCGGGCTTATCCAGCGCCTGCGCCAGGATCCCGCCACGGCGGGCCTGCGCGTAGTGCGGGGCCAGCAAGAGGCGGCCTGTGGACTGATCGGCCATTTGTTTGTCTTTGAGGCGGATTTGCCGCCGCGCAGTGTCGTGACATACTGGCTGCTTTTTGGCAAAAAAGGCGCTTCCCGAAGCATTGCGGAAAATTATGAGGCGCTGCTCCACAGCCCCTTGAATCTGGCGAAAAATCCCAGCTTTGAAATAGGGGAGACATTGCCGGCGGATTGGCCTGGGGGCGCCGAAGGCGAAAAGCCCGCTGGCGCCATTTTGGGCTTTGATGAGCCGGGCCTGTTCGGCAAGCGCTGTGTCAAGATTCAAGTGCCCCATGAGGCACAAAAGGCCTGGACGGGCTGGCGCCAAAATGTCCCTGTGGAGCCGGGCCGGACTTATCTGTATGCGGCCTGGGCAAAATGCGCCGATTTGCGCGGATCCGCGCAGCTGCACGCCCATAAGCGCACCGCTACAGGGGAATTATGTCAGGAAATGCCTTATGTGGCCGCTGGCCCCGATATCAGCGGGACAAAAGATTGGACGCTGATGGCAGGCATTTTTACAATGCCCGAGGATTGCCGCTTCTTCCAGCTGCATCTGACCATGTTTACGACAGGCACAATCTGGCATGATGGCGTGCTTTTGACAGAGACAGAGCGCGGGATTATCGGCCCGCCCGAGGGCAGAGCGGCGCGAGGCCTGGAAGTGTGGCCTGTGCCCGCCATCGTGAAAGTCTTTCGCCATGATGTGCCGACAGGGGCCTGGCCGACCTCCCTTACTATATCGCTGGCGCGCAATGAATATGAGCCGTTGCAGCTTGCCATTCGCTCGCCGCGAGCTCTCGAGCAGCTGCGTGTGGAAGCCAGTGCGCCTGTGGGGCCCAATGGGCGGACGCTCCCCGCGCCCGAAATCAATGTCGTGGGCTATGTGCCCATAGATCACGCCGGCGGATATTATTGGAGCCCGCGCAAAGACTGGCAGCGGCATATTCCGACCGGCGTGGGCCAATCGGATGGCTTTGCCGGGATGTGGCCCGATCCGCTGTTGCCGAATCGGCCCTTCAATGTAGCCCCCCAGCAGACGCAGCCCGTGTGGCTGACATTTTATGCGCCGGCCAATGCTACGGCGGGCGCGTACAGCAGCCTAGTGAAGCTGCGCGAGGGCGCTCGCACGCTCTGGCAGGGACGCGTCACAATCCATGTGCGGCGCTTTGCCTTGCCCGAAGAAGGGCATTGCGCAGCCATATACGATGTGCGCCAATCGGGCGGGCTATGGCGCATTCCCGGCAAAACGCCGCAAGAAGTCCGGCAGAATTTCTGGAAATTTATGGCGCAACGGCGCCTGTGCCCGGATCGCATTTTGCCCGAGCCCAAGCTGGATTATAAGAATGGACAAGTTGTGGCGGATTTTACAGAATACGATAAAGCCGCAGAATATTATTTTAATGTCCTGAAGCTGCCTTACAGCTATGCGCCGAGCGTATTTTATTGTTTTGGCTGGGGCCATCTGCCAGTCAACAAATTCGGCGAGAAGCCCTATGAGGGCGAATATCCCTATAAGGACGCGGATCGCAGTCGCTTGCGGCCCGAATATAAACGCGCGTATCAGGCTGTGTTGAAGGCCTATTGGGAGCATATGAAGGCGAAAGGCTGGGCCGATCGGATTGTGCTGTATATGTCCGATGAGCCGTATGACGGGATGCCCGAGATCCGCGCCCAAATGAAGGCATTATGTGATATGGTCCACGAAGTGGATCCCGCCATCCCCATTTATGTGAGCAACTGGCATGAGCAGCCCGAATGGGAAGGCGGCTACATCAATGTGTGGGGCGTGGGGCATTTTGGCGTTGTGCCGGAAGAGAAGCTCAAAAAGCTGCAGGCGGCGGGGAATATTATCTGGTGGACGACAGACGGCCAGATGTGCACAGACACGCCCTATTGCGCCATTGAACGGCTGCTGCCCCATTATGCTTTCAAATATGGCGCAAAGGCGTATGAATTCTGGGGCATAGACTGGCTGACATACAATCCCTATGAATTCGGCTGGCATAGCTTCATCAAGCAAAGCGGCAAGCCCGGCGAAATCATCTGTGTGCGTTATCCGTGCGGGGACGGCTATCTGGCGTATCCGGGCCAGCCCATCGGCCATCCGGGGCCGATTAGCTCCGTGCGGCTGGAGCAGGCGCGGGAGGGAATGGAGGATTACGAATATCTGTGGCTGTTGCGGCAGGGGATGGAGGCAGGCAAGCGTGCGGGCAAAAATGTCCACGCCGCGGAAGAAGCCCTGGCTGCTGGGCTGCAGCTCGTGGATATGCCCAGCCGCGGCGGGCGCTTCTCGATGAGCATTCTGCCCGAGCCCTTGAAGTTGTATCGCTGGCGGGAACAAGCCGCCCGGGCACTGGAGACTCTGGAATAACAAAAATTAGGGCAAAAAGTTTAGCCGAAGACGAGGCGAGAGGGGCGAGCCAAAAAGTCTCGCCCCTGTTCGCCTGAGCACAGTCCGTGACTCTGTGTGTATAGTATAATTGTATAATTTAATCAGCCAGATTCCATAAGCGGCGCGGCGATGTTTTTCGTCCTGTCCAAGATTCTGTCCTATTTCATTTTTCCTCTGACGCTGATTTGTGTGGGGCTTTTCGTTTTTGGGCTGGCCAGCCGCAAACGCTCGCGCCCCTTATGGGGGCTGTTTTGGCTTTCTTTATTATTGTTATGGCTTTGCAGCACGCCCTTTTTCGCGGATCTGCTTTTGCGGCCACTGGAGGGGCCCTATGAAAATGTCCCCCCGCCGCAGAAAGCCGATATCATTCTTGTTTTGGGCGGGATGCTGGATTTAGGGCGTTCGCAGCCCGGGCGGCTGGAATTTGTGGATACGGCGGATCGTTTTGTGCAGGCCCTGCATCTGGCACGGCAATTTCCAGATGCGCTGCTTGTGTTTTCCGGGGGCACTGGCGATTTATTCAATCAGGAAAAAAAAGAAGCCCCGCTTTTGCAAGCCGAGGCGCAGGCCCTGGGGATTGCGGCAGAGCGTATTCGCCTGGAAGCGCAATCCCGCAACACATACGAAAATGCGCAGGAGACGAAGCGCTTGCTGCAACGCATCGGCGGCCGGCATGTTGTCGTTGTGACAAGCGCCTTTCATATGCGCCGGGCGCTGGGCTGCCTGCGCAGAGCCGGTGTGTCGGCAACGCCTTATCCTGTGGATTTCCGCAGCCATCCCCATCAACACAGCTTTCTGGATTTTATCCCCTCGGCTTTTGCGCTGCCGGCCACGACTCTGGCCATACGAGAATATGTGGGGCTGCTTATGTATCGGCTGCAGGGCTATTTATAATACAGGCGGGAATTTACAGGCTGCGTGCGGCCCAGGAATGCGCTCCCAAAAACGATTTGCATACGCCTAAAAGGGCGCTTTTTGCGGGCTCCTGATTGTATCTCCAGGAAAGTTAGGGCGCGACATTAAGCCCCAATAGCTGCGCGGCGTTGCGCCAGCAGATTTTCTCATAAGCCATCCGGCTGATATGGCCCCGGGCGACCGCGTTATTCAGATAATCAATTAAAGTCAGCGGATTGCGCGGATCGCAGATGTCCGTGCCGAAAAGAAGCCGATCCTGAAATTCCTCCATAAATTCATAGCCGAATTCCG
>CAZUOJ010000164.1:0-5235 GCA_964622325.1 uncultured Armatimonadia bacterium | reverse complement strand
CGTTCGTAATAATCCGCGCCTAAATTCCACAGCTCAATATTGAGCAGGCTGGCGGCTACGCTGCTTTTTGTCTCCAATAGCATATGTAGCGATCCCAGCCGATTGGCCTGCAGCTCCTCATATTCTTCCTCGCTCACAAGCTCCTGTTGCATCTTTTGTATTTGTTGCCGTATTGTCTCGATGGCCAAAGCGACATTAGCCGGATTTACGCCCGCCTGTGTGCGCCACATTCCGTTCCCGCGGCTGACAGACATATCCGCAAAACAATAATATGCCAGCCCCAATTCATCCCGTACTGTTTTGCCCAGGCGGCCCATAAATCCTAATTGGCCCAGCAGCCGCGTGGCAAAATCCAAAGCCAGATAATCTTCATGAAGACGCGGCACTCCTGTTGTGGCAAGAACAATGTCACATTGACTCTTAGCGGGCATAAGGATTTCCTGGCTCAAAACTTCTTTTGGCGGCGAGGCGGACAGATCCGGCAACGCAATTTTGCTTGTGCTGCGCCAGGCGCCAAAATGTTTTGCCGCCAGATCAATAAGCTGCGCCTCTTCCATATCGCCAGCTAGGACAACGATAGTCTGTTCAGGATGCAGAGCTTGCTGATGATAAGCCATTAAATCTTCTCGTGTGAGGCCTGCCACTGTGGAAAGCTCCCCCGCCTCCCAAACATGCGCGGGATGCCCTGGCGGATAAAGCAATTTCCGCGCTGCCTTCACAGCTGCCACACGCGTGTTATCTTCGGCTTCCTGCAAAGATGTCAGGATTTCTGTCCGGACTTTCTCACATTCATCTGGCGGGAATATGGGATGTTGCAAAATATCAGCCGCAACATCCAGAAGCAAATCTGCTTTCTCGCTCAACACTGTGCCGCCAAAATTCACATATTCCAAGCTGGCGCTGAGGCTAAATGTGGCTCCGATGCCATCTAAAGCCTCGGCGATCTCGCGGAAAGTACGCTTTTGCGTGCCTCGTTCCATCGTAGCGGCCGTAAAGGCAGCGCGGCCAGCTTGTGCTTCCGTGTCCAGACAGCCGCCGGCACGGATGGCGCCCGCTAATGTCACAGCCGGCGTGACGCCAAAGCGACATGCCACAACACGCAGCCCATTGTCTAAAGTTGCCCGCTGCGCTCGCCGAAAAATTTCCAGCCCCGTGTAAAAGAAACAGGGAGGATTAGCGCCCAAAGAAACATCATGGCGAGATTCCATTCCTGTGTCCAATAGGCTTTGGGGAGACGCCGGGAGGCTTCCGCTCTGTGCAGCCAGCGCCTGAGCTGCAAATGTGGCTGTATCTTTTCCGCCGCCGCCAGACGCTGTTTTTTTGTCGGATGCGTTCTTAGGGATAAACACGCCGATTGTGCGATTATGAGGCTGCAAATATGTTTGCGCCACGCGCCAAACATCTTCCGCTGTTACAGCTTCTACTCGCGGCAACAACTCATATATGGCGCGATAGCTGCCCGTCATTTCAGCGCGCCCCAGCAGGCTGGCCAGGCCTGTGGCCGATTCGCCCGCATAAGCTGCGGCCGCGCGAATTTGTGTTTTGGCGCGTTCCAATTCCTCTTCCTCTGGAGGCGCTGTGCAAGCCTCTTCAATCACATTAAGCAGGGCTTCCTCCACACGCTCAGGCGCAACGCCTGTCCGCACTGTGGCCTGAAAATATCCCAGCCCGGGATCTATTTGCGCCGGGATGAGCGTGCAGGCGGCTTCTGTGGCTAATTCTGTTTCCACAAGCGCCCGATACAGGCGCGATGTTTTCCAGCCTCCGGCACTGGGCGCCAGCCAGGCTATCGCTCCCGTGCCGCTTAAAATGGATGTCAATACTCTTAAGGCGGGCTCATCGGGATGCCCCGCCTGGGGAATGTGATACGCTATCGCTACATAGCTCGTTGTGCCTGGCCGCTGCAGCACAAATCGGCGTTCGCCTTCCTGAGGCGGCTCCTGTGAGCGCACCTCTTTGTCAATAGGATGTCCGGGAATGGCGCCAAAATAGCGCTGAACTTCCTGAAGCATCTGCTCCGTTTCAAAATCTCCCACAATCACGAGCACGGCGTTGTTGGGCGCATAATATGTTTTGTAATAATTCCATAAATCTTCCCGCGTGATGGCTTTCAAATCGGATTTCCAGCCGATAACGGACCAGCGATAGGGATGCACGCGATACGCCATCAATGCCAATTCCTCTTGGAGCAAAAATTGAGGGAAATTCTCGGCGCCTTCGCGTTCTGAAATAATAACAGTCCGCTCTGCTTCCACTTCTTGAGGATCAAAACGAGCGTTCGTCATTCGATCCGCCTCAATCCGTAGAGCTAATTCCGCATGTGCTGCCGGCACTGTCTCAAAATATACAGTGACATCTGTACTTGTCATGCCATTGTTATAGCCCCCTACACGTGAAATAGCCTTAAAAATCTCTCCTTTGCCGAATTCTTTTCCGCCCTTAAAGCACATGTGCTCCGTCCAATGAGAAATCCCTGTAATGCCAGGGCTTTCATTACGCGAGCCTACGCGATACCATATCCATACACTCGTTATAGGAGCCAGCCTGTGTTCCACTAAAAGAATTTTCAGGCCGTTTTCCAGAATTGTTTCGTGGACAGAAAAATCCAGCATGATTGCCTCCTCTAGCGATGGGGAAATGATTTTAGGCTAGCGTTAATTTGAACTTTATCCGAAAAATTAGCGTCTGCGCTATGCTATTGAAAAGCGCCAATTTAAAGCCTTGCCTTCATTCTTTATTGCCCTGCTGCTTTTCGGAAACATCCAAGAGGACATCATAGAAAGCCAGTGGCTGAAAATAATCTTATTCAGTAATCAGGGCCAAATTCCTTTCCTGGCAGGACAGGATTTCATTTCTCGGTCTGTTCAGCTTTGCTTTTGCTTTGCCTTTTGCTAAAGCTAATTTGCAATTAGCCAGGCAGCAGCTTTATGTTGCCGACACAACAAGGAACGTAAGGGCCTTGCAAGAAATGAAAATGAACAGGAACGAACACATTATCCCATAGGAGAAATGCCGAAATGCAATTAGAATGCATAGCGGATTATGCTTGTCAAACAGGCGAGGGGCCCTTATGGCATCCCCTGGAAAAATGCCTGTATTGGCTGGACATTCCCACAGGCCGCCTCTTCCGTTACAATCCTGCCTCTGACACACATGAGCAATGCTGGCAAGATGAGCCTATCGGCGGCTTCACAATTCAGGCCAATGGAGATTTATTGCTCTTTATGGCGCGCGGAGCGATACGCGTCTGGCGAGAGGGCTTTGTGAAAACAATTGTGGCGGAAATTCCCGCTGAACGCCAATCACGCTTTAATGATGTTATAGCCGATCCGCGCGGCCGCGTGTTTTGCGGCACAATGAGCAGCCCCCAAAAATCCGGCTGTTTGTATCGCCTGGACACTGATGGCAGCTTACATACGATTTTAGAGAATGTAGGCTGCCCTAATGGCATGGGCTTCTCAACGGACAGGCGCCGTATGTATTTTACAGATTCACAAGCCCGAACGATTTATTTGTTTGATTATGATGAGAACACAGGACAGCTCTCCAATCAACGCCTTTTTGCCCAAACGCTTCCCGAAGAGGGCGTGCCTGATGGCATGACTGTGGATGCAGAAGATTATATCTGGTCCGCGCGCTGGGACGGCGGCTGTGTTGTGCGTTATAATCCCACGGGACAAATTGTCCAGAAAATTGATTTTCCGGCGAAAAAAGTATCCAGCGTCACATTTGGCGGAGACGATTATCGTGATTTATATGTGACAACAGCCGGCGGGCAGAACAAAGCGGAGGAAGGCTTTGGCGCTGGCTGCTTGTGGCGCGTGCGCAAGGCGGGCCAGGGCCGCCCTGAATTCTTCTCTCGTATCTGCTTGGATTAACGGCTTATGTCATTTTTTCCCGGCTGGAGAGGGAAGAAACGCTCTGTATTTGTTGTGAAGACAGAAGCCTTATGCATGGCCACAGCTGATATTCATATTACAGCAATACATCAAAGAGGCTTTATCCGCTGAAGAAGCGAAAATCTGGCCGAAGAGGCACAGCTGTCACAAGACTAAAAGGCGCCTGGCATTGCCCCATAAGATGGCCTCTTTTTGCTCCTGCGCAATACACGCCTCGCACACTTTCGCGACGGCTGTCTGCACATAAGAAAAGGGCGCATGGCTGCCGAACAGGAGCCGCTCATAGCCCACACGGCTTACAAGATCCTCTATGGCGTTCAGCGGGCTCTTTACATAGGATATCTCGGCAAAGGTATTATCCCGGGACACATTTTGCAGAAAACTTGTAATCTCTGGCGCTGTGGCTGTGCAAAGCACAACATTCGCTGCGGGCGTATTTCGTGCAAAGGCAATGGCTTGTTCTATGGGCAAGGGCGGCACTTTCATCAGCGGATGATGATGGCGCTCATCCTCCACGCGCACGGCAATTAAAACAGGCCAGCCCCATTCCGCGGCTTTGTCTGCCAGCTTAATTGTTTCATAGCTGTTCAGTACAAAATCGTGATATGTGGGATATAATTTCAGAGCGCGAAAGCCCAGCTCGGCACAACGCGCCAAATCTCGCTCCGCCCCCGGATACACGGGATTCAGCACAGCCGCAGGCAGCACAGCCTCCATTGGCGCTAAGGCCCCTGGGCAGGAGGCTAATTCGGCGGCTAAAAGCTCATTCGCCGGCTGCGGGCTGCAAAATGTAATCGCACGGGCGGAGCCCATAATCATCCGGCTGATGCCCCAGCGCTGCGATTCTCGTGCGACTTCCTCCGCCGTTGTTTGCGGATATTCGCGGAAAGCGTAAGGCCCGCAATCACAATTAAAATCCACAATCCCAGCCATTTTCCCTCTCCTTCTGAGCATCCCTCAGCAAAAAGAATTGATTCGGCGCTGGAAGCAAAAGCTACGCCTTTGTCCTCCCAATAATTTCGGGCACTTCATGTGTTCAATTTCAATAAGCGTTGGGCATTGCCGCCTAATATGAGCGCTTTATCCTCTTCGCTAATAGCGGCGTCGCGCACTTTTGACAGTGTAAGCAGCAAATCTGCGCCGGGCATATCTGTGCCCCAAACTAGCCGTTCAGCGCCGACTTCCTTAATCCAGCCTTCCACAAGCCCATTATCCGTCATGGAGCCGCTCGTGTCGGCCCAGATGTTGGGAACATCGCGCACGGCGCGCAGGCCATAACGCCAATCTCCGCCCACATGCGCCATCACGATTTTCAGCTCGGGATATTGCCTTCCGA
>CAZUOJ010000163.1:0-5276 GCA_964622325.1 uncultured Armatimonadia bacterium | reverse complement strand
CGTGGCGCAGGCAATATAAATTTAAATGTTGTAGCGCAGGCGTCCTCGCCTGCGACAATTCCCGCATGGGCCTGTGGCAAGAAAAAGAAGGCGATGGCGGGCCGGCAGGATTTTCCTTTCAAACAAAGCCTCTCGGATATTTCTCTTCGGCACGGCATCTGGGCGAGAATGGGGCTACGATGCTTCTTGGGGAAAGAATGGGGCGCCTTATGGGCAAAAATGTGGCGGCGGAGCCTTTGGGGCAAGCTGTGGCGGGCGGGGACGCCCGCCCCACGCGTTGTTATGTGAATGTGGCGCAGGGGAGCATAAATCCAAATGTTGTGGCGCAGGCGTCCTCGCCTGCGACATTCCTCGCCTGTGCCTGTTGTGGAGGATGGAAAGGATGTGGAGCCTCATGGGACAATGTGGCAGCGATTCCTTGTGGGGAAAGATGTAGCTACATGGCCTTTTGGGAGGAGCTGTGGCGGGCGGGGACGCCCGCCCCACGCGTTAACAAGAGAGCGCCAATATCGCGTTAACAAGAAAGGGCGCTGCCTATGTGTCGATGTTGGGATTGCAGCGCCGGCTCCCCCCGCCCCATATTCCTCCCGCGTGGCACATGCGCATAGCCCAATATCTCCTCCGCGGAGCGCAGGCGTCCTCGCCTGCGACAATTCCTGCATGCGCCTGCGGGGGGAGATGGAAGGATGGGGCGCCTCATGGAGGATATTGTGGCGGGCGAGGACGCCCGCCCCACAACAATCTAGAAATTTGCCCTGCGCGTTGTTGTGGGATTGTGGTGCAGGCGTCCCCGCCATTATCTCCCCCGCGGAGCGCCAGCGTCCCGCCCATTTTCCTTTCCGCGGAGCGCAAGCATATAATTTATATGTTGTAGCGCAGGCGTCCCCGCCTGCGATAATGCCTGCATGGGCCTGCAGCGGAAGAGGGAAGGATGGGGCGCCTCATGGAGGATATTGTGGCGGGCGGGGACGCCCGCCCCACGCGTTAACAAGAGAGCGCCAATATCGCGTTAACAAGAGAGGGCGCTGCCTTTGTGTCGATGTTGGGATTGCAGCGCCGGCGCCTCCCGCCCATTTTCCTTCCGCGTGGCGCAGGCGTCCTCGCCTGCGGCAATTTCGCGCATGTCCCTGTGGCGGAGGATTGAAGGCTGAGGAGCCTGGAGCCTTTTGGGAAGATGGGAGGACGGAAAGCCTCATGGCAAAATGCGTCCGCGATGCCTTTTGGGCAAGATGTGGCGGGCGAGGACGCCCGCCCCACGCGTGGATGTTGGATTGTAGCGCAGGGCCGGCGCCCCCGCCCCCGCCCCATCTCCCGCCCTACGCGTTGTTGTGGGATTGTGGTGCCGGCAGGCATTAATCAAAATGTTGCAGCCCCGGCGCCTCCCGCCAAATCTCCTCCCGCGGAGCACAGGCGAGCATTAATCCAGATGTTGTGGCGCCGGCATTAATTTAAATTGTTGTAGCCCAGGCGTCCCCGCCATTATCTTCCCCGCTTTGCGCCAGCGTCCCGCCTATTTTTCCTCCCGCGGAGCGCAAGCATATAATTTAAATGTTGTAGCGCAGGCGTCCCCGCCTGCGATAATTCCGGCATGGGCCTGTAGCGGAAGAGGGAAGGATGGGGCGCCTCATGGAGGATATTGTGGCGGGCGAGGACGCCCGCCCCACGCGGAGGAAGGAGAATGTGGCGGGCGAGGACGCCCGCTCTCTCAGCGCCTGCCGCCAAAAAGAAATGCTACGGGGCCCCGTCGCCTGAAAAGGAAAAAGCTGCTGGCGCGCTCGCGCAATGCGATTTTGATTTCCCCTCTCCCCTCTCCCCTCTTCTCTCTTCCCTCTTCCTTTTTCCCCTCCCCTCTGCCCTGCTGTTTTCTGCCGTGAGCGGCCGGCAGATTCATTATGGCCAATGTATCGGGACGCGTTATTCCGCCACTTGCGGCCTTGATGTGGCAAGGCGCGATTTTTGCAGGCGGCGGCACAGACGCCCCCATGTAAAGCGCTCCCCTATTTGCGGCCAGAGAAAAAGCTATTCGTCCCAGGGCTGCTGGATGAGCGCGCGCCCAACCGCCTTGAGCGTGTCCACTTTATAGAGCTTGTTGCGACGTGTCACGAGAATAAGATCCGCCACGCGCAATCCCATATGATGGCTGAAGCGCTCGAGGACATCAGCGCACAGGCCAATGCCACGGCCGGAGCCGCCTGCCGCGCAAATGCCGACAAAATCCTTGCCGCGCAAATGGCTGGCCGACGGCGCTGTGTTGCAGCGCCGCAGGCGATCCAGAAACACCCGCGCGCGCTCGCTGGGCTCGCCAAAATACACAGGCGTGGCCAGCGCCCAGGCGTCGGCGGAAAGAATTTGCGTGCGGATTTCTTCAAAATCATCCGTCAACACACAAACGCCTTCGGCGCGGCATTTGCCCCAGCCGCGCTCACAGGCCTGGCAGGCCAAAAGCGTATAATCCGCCAGATGCAAGAGCTTTACAGCCGCGCCCGCCTCTTCAGCGCCGGCCAAAAAAGCAACGGCGCAGGCGGCCGTAAGGCCATCTTTATTGGGGCTGGCGTTCAGCGCGACAATCGTTTTCATCGCCAAAGGACTCCTTTATTGGGGAAATTTCCGCCGGCTAGTTTTCATTAAAGCACAAGTTGGGGCGGGCGGCAAGAAAAAAATTGCATGACTTTTTGCAGTTAAAAAGTTTTTTAATTTTTACATAATAACATTTTGCCTTAAAGACATTTTGATATTATAAAGTCAAAATGGCACATAGAAGGGCATACACACGGCGCCCTGCGGATGGAGCGGCGCTAGCCAGCGCCACGCCCCCCACGCGAAGGCCTGTATTTTGCGTCAGGATTGATTTTCAGGCGGGCGAAGCGGCAAGATAGGGGAGAGGGATAGCCAGCAGGCGAGGCAGGCGGAAAACGGCGTGGCGCCTGTTGACATTTTTACAGCAAAACTTTAAAATGTATAAACATTATAATAGCAAAACATATTGTCTTTTTAGTGTTTTAACATTTTCCCCGCATACATTTTTGACTTCATAATATTTTGCCAGCAGGAGGCGCCCATGAAAATCATCGCCGTGGCGAATCAAAAAGGCGGCGTCGGCAAGACGGCCACTGTCGCCAATCTGGCCGCGGCCCTGGAGCGTTTAGGCCAGCGCGTGCTGGCCGTGGACAATGATCCCCAGGGCAATTTGTCACTTTCGCTGGGCACGCCCCCCGCGGCGGATATGCCCACCTGTTATGATTTGCTTTTGGATCCGCAGCTGCGGGTGGAGCAATGCGCGTTGCGGGCGCCGTGGGGGCAGGCCGGCGTTGTGCCCAGCGATGTGCGGCTGGCGGCGGCGGAAATTGAGCTGTCCCAGCAGGACGATCGGCTGCTGCGCCTGCGCAAAAAATTGCAGCGGCGGCTGCCCTATGATTATGTTCTCATCGACACGCCCCCCAGCCTCGGCTTTCTGACGCTCAATGCCCTGGCCGCCGCGCATTATGTGCTCATTCCCGTGCAATGCTCCTATCTGGCGCTGCAGGGCTTGCGGCAGCTTCTGGATACGATTGAGGCGGTGCGCGCCCACAGCAATCCCGCTTTGCAAATTCTGGGCGTCGTGCTGACGATGTATGATCCCCGCACTTTGCATACGCGCCAGGTGGAGGAGCGTCTGCGGAGTCATTTTGGCGCGCTGGTGTTTCCGATGCCGGTGCGCCGCAGCGTGATTTTTGATTATGCGACCGTGGCCGGCGAGCCGGCAGTGCTGCATCGGCCGGACAGCCCTGGCGCCCAAGCCTACCTTCAAATGGCCAAAGAGGTGATGCGCCGTGCGTAGAAAGCCCGAGATCCCCCGGGACATTTTTTTTGGCGAAGCCGCGGCGGACAGTCCGCCTCCGGCAGCGCCCGGACGCGCCGGGCGTGCCGCTGTGGAGGACAAAATTCAAGTGACGATTTATCTTTCCGAAGCCGCCGTGAAGCGCCTCGAGGCGTTGCGCTTTCATTTGCTGAATGAATACAACATCAAATTATCCAAGTCCGCGATTGCCGAATATGCCATCCAGCGGCTGGGGGAGGATGTGGAGGCGTTGGCGCGGCATTTTGGCGGCGGAGGGGCGGGCTAAGCGATGCGGCTGCGGGCGGGGCTGTCCCAGGCCTGGGCGCTTATCGGCGCGGATTTGCCCCTCTTTGTGCTCGCCGCCAGCCTGATTACAGCGCTGTCGCTGATCAGCGCCTTCATCCTGTTTTTCCCCTTGCTCGTGGGGCTCTGCGGGATGTTTTTGGAAAGACGACGGGGGCGGCGGCCCGAATTGAGCCAGCTTTGGGAAGGGCTGTTTCATTATTTCCCCGCGGCGTTCACTCTGTGGCTGCTGTTCTTGCTGGCGGCGCTGCCGCTGCATCTTTTGGATCTGTGGCTCCACAGCCTGCAAAGCCCCGGGCCGGCTGTCGGCGTGCTGATTGTGTTGCTGGGGCTGTCGTTTTTAGCCGTGCCCGCCCTGTTTGCCCTGCCGCTGATCGCCGAACAGGATCTCAGCGCCTGGGAAGCGCTCCAGCTCTCCGTGCGGCTCGTGAAGCCCCACTGGCTGCGCCTCTGGGGGCTGCTACTGTTTATGGGCGCGCTGATTGCGTTAGGGGTTTTTGCCTGCGGCGTGGGGCTATTTATCACATTGCCGCTTGTCGTGGCTTTATTGATCGTGGCATACATTCAGATAGGGGAGAGGGGAAGCCCGTGAGGGCATTATCGCAGGCGGGGACGCCTGCGCCACAACAATTTAAATTAATGCCGGCGCTGCGCCACAACATTTGAATTAATGTTTGTCGGCGCTACAATCCAAAACAACGCGGAGGGCGGGCGCGAATTAATCTTGTTGTGGGGCGAGCGTCCCCGCCCGCCACAATCTCCTCCCAAAAGGCCATGTAGCTACATCTTTCCCCACAAGGAATCGCTGCCACATTGTCCCAAGAGGCTCCACATCCTTCCCTCCTCCGCAGCAGGCGCATGCAGGAATTGCCGCAGGCGGGGACGCCTGCGCTCCGCGTTTATTATCTAGCTAGTTGTGGGGCGGGCGTCCCCGCCCGCCAACATCTTTTCCCCAAGAGGCTCCCCCCTCCAATTTATTGCCCTGATAGCCGCGCGCAAAAGAAACATTTTGCCGGGCGCAATGCCTTCTTTATCTTGCCACAGGCCCATGGAAGGAATTATCGCAGGCGAGGACGCCGGCGCCACATCATATCACAACGCGTGGGGCGGGCGTCCCCGCCCGCCACAATCTCTCCAGGAGGCTCCACATCCTTCC
>CAZUOJ010000162.1:0-5374 GCA_964622325.1 uncultured Armatimonadia bacterium | reverse complement strand
ACGCCTCATTCAGGCATAATTCATCAATGGGGCGGCCAATGCCGCCGCTTGTCACAATAATCACTTCCGCGCCCAACAGGCTGGCCACGCGGGCATTGCTCAATTCCACCACAGAGCCGACGCCTGCATGGCCCGTGCCCTCCACAATCACAATGTCCGCGCCCTCGGCCACTTCCTTAAAGCCCGCCAGAATGCGCTGTTCTAATTCTTTGGCATTGCCGCCCTTCGTCAAAAATTCACGCGTGAAGCCGGAAGGCAATGTCACGGGATTCGCGGCTGTGGGCTCTATATCCAGCGCGCACGCCTCTATGAGCAGGGCCACATCCTCATCCACGCGTTTGCCCCCCATATCCACTGTGCGCTGCCCCACCGGCTTCATATAACGCGCCTGCAGGCCCGCCGCCCGACATGTCATTACAAGCCCTAAGGCGACCAGCGTCTTGCCGCTGTGTTGCCCCGTCCCTGCAATAAATAAGATGGGAGTCTTTGTGCTGTTCATTGTCGCCCTCCTCCGACGGCGGCCCAGGATTCATTATAGAGATATAGAAATATTATAAGCCCTGCGCGTTGACAAATATATTGGCCAGCGTCTGTGTGCGGGCTAACAATTGCCGCACGGCGTGCCGCAGCGCGCTTTCCGCGGAAATCTGTAACAAAGGCTGTCCCTGAAGATCTAACATCGCAATTAAGGGATCATCCGGCAAATACGCCTGCACTTGTAGCCCCAGCTCCTGCACAGCCTGTATTAACTGTGCGGGCGGAGGCTCTGGGACGCGATTAATTGCGACGACAGTCTCGCCTACGGGCGTATGCAAGCTGGCCGCCAGCTCCAGCACTGTCCTGACAGTCTCCAGCGCTCGCCGCGAAATGTCCGCCAGCACAATGAGCACATCAATATGGCTGGCAGTGCGCCGGGAAAAATGTTCCAGCCCGGCTTCGCAATCCACCACAATATAAGCATAAGAAGCCTCGAGGCGGCTTAAAGCATCTCGCAACAGGGAATTGGCAAAGCAATAACAGCCGGGCCCTTCGGGACGTCCCATCGCCAGAAAATCAAAGCCCTCCGCCTCCACGAGCGCCTGTTGTGTGCGATAAGCAAAATATTCCGGCTTGCTCATCCCGGCCGGCAGAGCGCCCGGCTGACGCAATTCCGCTTCCCGTATACAGCCCAATGTCATTTCCGGCTGCACGCCCAGAGCCGTGTGAAAATTCGCATTGGGATCAGCATCCACAGCCAGAATTGGCTTGGCCCCCACATCCAGCAGGGCGCGCACTGCCATTGTCGCCACAGCTGTTTTTCCCACGCCGCCTTTTCCTGTTACGGCGATGACTTTGCCCATTTATTTCCCTATCATTATTATAATTTTATTGCGGCAAATGCTGCAAAGCCTCCTCCATAAGGCCCAAAAGCTGTTGTGTGGCGGGATTGTTCCGCTCAAGCGGCTCTGCCAGGCCCTCCAGAAAAGGCACAAACGCCAGCACAGGCAGCTCCGGGAAAGCCTCCTTAATCGCCTGTGCCTCCTGATTCGTGCGCACTTTATTGCCAATGACGCCCAGATGCTGCACGCCTAACTGCTGGGCTAATTCTCTGAGCCGCTGCGCTGTCCGCAGGCTGGCGGAGGCGCCTTCTGTCACAATGAGCATTGTATCCAGAGCCGCTGCCGTCCCCCGGCCCATATGCTCCACGCCCGCTTCCATATCCACGACGATCGCCTCCGGCCGCTTCACTAGCTGCCGTAAAATCTCGCGCAACGCAGCATTCAACGCGCAGGCGCAGCCGCTGCCCGCCTCGCCAATTGTTCCCATCACTAGCAGCCGGATGTTATCCTGCGGCAGACTGTATTTATCTATTAAATCTGCCACGGGAGGGGCTAATAGATACATCCCTGTGCCCTCGGGCTGGGCTCGCTTTTCCAGCTCTTCGCGCAGCGCCACGAGCGGCTTCAGCCCCGCCAGCTTTTCTTCCGGAAAGCCCAGCGCATAGCCCAGCGAGCTATTGGAATCTCCGTCCACAGCAAAAACAGGCTCTCCGCGGCCTTGCAACACAAGCGCCAGGCCGGCTGCGATTGTTGTCTTGCCCACGCCGCCCTTGCCCACAATGGCTAATTTAGGACGCCGCATTTCCGTCATTGCTTTCGCCCCTCGCTTCCTGTAAAGCCTGAAGCCCCGCCGCTTCAATCAGACGGATGGCCTCATGCATTATTGTATCGCCCAATTCCTCATCCAGCGCCATACTGGCAAGACAGGGGCGCACATGCAAAAGCTCCACGAGCGCCCGGGGAATTGTCTCATCACAGGGCCTGCCCACAAGCTGCTCCGCCGCCCACGCTGTCAGCCCGCAAGCTGAGCTCGTAGGGCAATGCGCCGCCGAAATCACGCCGTCTATGCATTCCAGAACAATGGCATGCTGGCCCACTTTGTAATCCGTGCAGAATTGCCGCAGCACTGGCGTGTGAGGCTGCAGCGCACAAAAAGGCTTGGGAAAGGCATTTTCCAGGCCGAAGCGCCCGCAAGCCCGCGTCACTTCACGCATCTGCCCCGGGCGGATCCATTGCGGCTCTTCCCGGGGCGCAATGAGCGCCCGCCCATGCCCTCGGCCCATCACATACGGCAATTCCCGCAACAGCACATACGGCAGCGCAATTGCAATGACAATTTCCGCCGAGGCAATTGCGGGCGGCAGCAGCGCAGCTGCCTCCTCCTCATCCACAAAGACAGGCACATCCGCTGGCACGACAAATGCCTCCACACGCGCTCCTGGATGTGCACGCAAATATTCCTCCACACGCTCCGCATAAGGCACGCCGCTGTGGACAATGGCCACTTTTTGTTTATCGCTTGCGGACATTCATTTTTCCCGCTATTAAACAAATTAGCCTGTGATGAGATTTTGCTGTTGTTTGACGATTGCGGCACGGAACTTCTCCCCAATCAATGTTGACAAAAGGGAGAACGCCCGTGCCGCCCTAAAAAATTATCTTTCCTTTAACGAGCACAGCGGCTCGCACGCCACGCCTTCAGATATTCTGCCGAATACACTTGTTTATTCAGCAGCAATTCAGCTGTAATCATGGCGTCCATAAGCTCCTCATCCAGACAATCCACAATAGCCGCATCCAGCCCCGCCCCGATCGCCATCACAAGATATGTCCGATTAATCAGCTCGCGATAGCGTGTATTTTGCGACACATTGCTCAGGCCAATCACTGTCTTGGGCGGCGGATCTGCCAGCAGCTTTGTCTGCCGAATCGTCTCCAGCACATGTCCGGGATTTTCCTGTTGGGCGGAGACGGGCAAAATCACAGCATCAATCATCACATTTTCCGGCGGCACGCCATGCTCCATGGCGGCGGCTAAAATATTCAGCGCCACTTCCGCCCGCCCATTGGCGTCCCGTGGCACGCCCTGCTCATTGATTGTCAATGCAATGATGGGAATGTTAAATTCAGCGGCGAGCGGCATCAGCGCGTCTAATTTCTTTTTCTCGCCTGTTGTGGAATTAATCATCGCCTGCCCTTCTGCCGCTTCAATGCCCGCCCGCATCACTTCTATTTTTGTGGTGTCGATGGCGAGCGGCAGAGAGCTGACTTCGCGAATTGTGCTGACAAGCCATTGCATCGCGGCGACGGGATCTTCTGCGGCCGGCCCCACATTTACATCCAGATAATCCGCGCCGGCGGCCTGCTGGCGCTGTGCCAAATCCCGTATTGGCTCGGGATTCTTTTGCTGAATAGCTGCACGGACATCCTTGAACATCCCATTGATTCTTTCGCCTATGACAATCATCGTGAGCCTCCCTCATGTTGGCGCCATAATTCTGCGCCCAGATTTGTGCCTAGAGCTCGCCCGACGCGCCCAATTCTTTTTCCAATAGCGACAGGCTTTGGCCTCTATAGCTTTTAGCTGCCATATAGTTCATCTATCACGGCGCGCACAAGCTCCACGGCTTTCGGATGCCACATCATGAGAATGTCGGTGCCGCCTTGCAGCAGCGTGACAGCCGTCGCCGCCTCCCACAAAATCCCGCGCCGTTCCAGATCCCCCCAGCCAGGCACTTCCTCCGGCCCGGCTGTCGCCTCTTTTGTCTTCCAGGCCTCCATCCCCACTACGGAAAGCATGGGGAAGCGCAGCATCGCATCGCCGTCCAGGGCCGCCAGCCGTGTCCGCTCGTAAATAGAATAAGCATATTCAATGCCGTAGCCCAAGCCGCCTGTTGTTTGATATTGAATGATATCTTGCGGCTTAACGCCCATTTCGCTCACGAGAATATTGACTTGTTTTTGGATATTGATGTCTAGCGGCGCTTCCGTCAGACAAATATGCTTGTCCGCAAGACAGCACGCGGCAATTGTGCGATAATTATCTTCCGTGGCGGAGGCCAGCACAACGCGTTCGCCTGCCAGCGCGGGCGACAGCACAGGCCAGATATTGTTGTCCTTTTCGGCGTTGCCGCAGCCCCAGATAATCAGGGGCACTGAGACGGCTTCCGCCACTTTTTTGGCAATTTCTGTGCATTCGTCGGGACTGCGATCCAGATCGCCCGGATCCGCGCCCTCAAAGCGCAAACAAATTAGATCCGCTTTGAATTCCTGTTCACATTTTTGCGCCCAGGCAACAGGATCATGCTTGACATCGCCATAAACTTTCTCTAGGGCCTCTGCCCAGCTCTCCCGGGGCCGATCCAGGACTTCAAAAGCGATGACAGGGCGTGCGCCTATTGGCCCCTCATATTTTAAGAAGGGCAATGTGGCGGCTCCGCCCACTGTCACAGTGGAACGGCGCGTGCCGCCTTGCTCCGCCTTGGCGCCAATTGTGACTTCTAATACAGAGCTGCTCCATTTTTCCACTGGCATTGTGAATTCGGACATGGCCGTGCACCCCAATTCTTGCTAAAGCAGATTTTGAACAGATACGCGCGGCAATCCCTGTTGGGAGGGGAAGCGACTTAAATCCGTATGCGGCAAAAACATGGCCGCCATAAATTCCTCCATAAAATCCACACGCATGCTGAGCTCTAAATATGTCATCTGGCGCGCAATAGAAATTATCTGCTCCCGCGCCTTTCGGCTCAACAAAGCCAAATAGGCGCCGGCCAGGCTCGTATTGCCGGCAAACACAATGCGCTCCCGCGGAATATCCGGCAGCATTCCGATTGTGACAGCCTCCTCCACACGCAGCCGATTGCCGAAAGCCCCCGCCAGATACAGCCTCTGGATGTCCTGCGGCTGCAATTCCAGCGCCTTAAGCAAAGAAGAGATGCCTGCATAAATGGCGGCTTTGGAGCGCAGCAAATTTTCAATCTCATAATCGCGCAGAACAATATCCTCGCCTGTGCCGCTGGCTTCGCGGGGCACAATCACAACTTCCAGGCCGT
>CAZUOJ010000161.1:4332-5636 GCA_964622325.1 uncultured Armatimonadia bacterium | reverse complement strand
GATAATTTCAGCACCCGCAGATGCCATTCTAAACTCCAGTCCAGAAGACCGGCTACGGCGGCATCTGTGAGAAGTTTCCAGTTGATTTCTTCGCTTTTTTCGCGGTCGCTCTTCCGCTTGAAGAGCCGGGCGAGAGTGGCGCGCACAAATGCCTGCCACGCCTCCTGGCCTCCGGGCAGCCAGTCCCCCTCGGGCCCGTGCCATTGCTCCCAGCGCTGCCTCATCTCCTCCCAGGCGCCGTGCACCGCCGTTTCGCTCGGCGCTCGCCTCACAATGTATTCCTGCCAGATTTCTTGCATCTTTTCCCATTCGGCCAGCGAGTGCACCGCCACAGGCTCAAACCGCAGCGTCGTACTGCTCAGATACACTGTGGCGATTTGCGCCGGATACACATACACCACATCGCCGTATTGCAAGTTCTTCACATGCCGGTATATCTTCCCCTCCGGCGTCTTGAAATCATGCGGGAAGCGCGTTAGCTCATCATTCACCTGCAAATACGGATAAAACACATCTTCCCGCCCATCCGGCAACTGAATGGGCATATCAAAGCGAATTGCAGAGAGAGCTTGGCCTGCTTTCTGGAGCTGCAGTTTCGCCACGCCGTTTTCCACTTCGCACTTGACAACTTCCCACTCTTCAGCATCTTCCTGCGCTGCCAGCGCAGCTTCTACATTGCGGGCGGCTTCAATGACCGCCTGGAAGGGCGTCAGTCGGGAGAAGGCAATGACCCCGATGCGCAGCGGGAGCCGATCCCACACGCGGACGAATTGCTCCCGCCAGGCCGCCAGGGCAGTATTCACACATTCATTGGCCGCGGCCAGCGGCACAAGCACGCGAAAACGGACAGGGGAAAGCTCCAGCGGGATAAGGGGATAATAAACACCCGCTTTTGCTTTTTCTTTTTCTTTTTCGTCTAACATTTTTACTGTGAAGGTTAAAGTCTCTTGACTGTCATCTTCCTGCACTGTAATCGTCTTGGGCAAATCTTCCACGCTTTGTTCCGGCTTTAACAGCCGCGCCAGATTGCAAATCGTCAGAAAATCGCCCGTATCTTTTCGATAGAGCAAACTGATAGGCCCTGCCGGCAAACGGCCATTATAGGGCTGTTTATCTTTCGGTGCCTCCCCATTATTATCCGGGATAATGCGCAGACGCTTGACGCGCCAGCGGTTGGGGTCCCGCGCCACAATGCCGCGGAATTCCTTCAACAGCTCCTGGAAGAAGGCTTCGCTCTGGCGCCAGAAACGATACAGGCGCCCGGGCGACGAAAGCTTGCATAAAAGCTGATGCGTGAGCCACGC
>CAZUOJ010000161.1:0-4232 GCA_964622325.1 uncultured Armatimonadia bacterium | reverse complement strand
GTGCATGGTGATGAGCGCCAGGCGGTCATTGTGATCAGCCACCTCACTGATCCATATCGTGTCCAGCCCTGTTTTACCGCTCAGCCAGTCTTCCAGCCGGTGCGTTCGTCTCTCCTTACACACGCTACAGGGCTCCGCTTTTTTCGTCTCTTTATGGTTTAAACGCACCTGGCAGACCGAGCACACATGGCCCTTTGAATTTTCCGGGGAAATTGTGGCGCAGGGGACTTGCCAGTAACGAAAATGCGGAGTGGCAAGCGCTTCCCGCGCGCTTTTCATTTCCTGCCAAATCTTCGCCAGGGAACGTGAGGGCGGGGAACTTATATGGACATAAACTGGCAGTTCTAACTTCATTTCTATTGCGAGTGCATCTATCTTCCCTTGAAACTCTTTTTGCCATTGCTCAACGGGGTAAACAACATCTGACAATCGGTATTCCCTTTCTAGGAAGGGACATTCAAATTTACTCCCTTTATACCATTGGCATCTTTCTTCTTTTTTCTTCTTGCCCTGTTTATCATCAAGACATTCATTGGCTTCATTATTACCTTTTTTCACAGGGAATGGACACTTATATCGTTCCCCAGGAAAGGAAAAGACGCAAAGCGAACTGTCTTGATACAAGAGCGCCCCGACGGGGATTTCCACTTCGACGAGTTGGCGCACCATAGCAAAGAAATTTGCCGCGGCCTGCTGTATTCCGGTCCAGTCGCCTATTTTTACCGCCCGCGCCTCAAAATGATCCATCCCCAGCCCCACGGTCAGCAGCCGCCAGCAAGTCCTTTGCTTGAGCTTTCCACAATCCCAGGGAAACGAGTCCCCCTCCAGCAGCGCCCCGGCGACAGCGCTTTTGAACAGCGCGGCCGCCACATAGGACTGATCAAACAGGGTCACCTCATTATTGGGCAGGCGCGTTTCCGCTAAAGTCCGGTCAAATGCCTTGCGCAGCCAGCCATCTTTTCCCACCGCCTTTTCGCGCCAATTCCACCACTGGGCAATGTTGCAGGGCATTCGGGTACCCAGCACTTCAAGTCTCATCAGAAGACAATATATTTTATTCAATAGCTTTTTCCAGCCCTCTTCTGTGAGAATATCGGGCGGGTCGGCGAGGAGATTTCGCACTGGATGGCCAAAAGCGGTGGACAGCCACATATTCGTCACATCTTGCTCTAAGTATTTTACATATCTTTCTGGGGGTAGATTTTTCTCAATACCGGAAACTACCCCGTGCCCCGCCTGCAGCAACCCCAGCAGCCCAGCATCCGTGTCCCTGTGCTGACTTAAAAACTTTGTCAGCGAATCAGGCCATTGACAAGAATGGGCAAATTTTTCCCTCACCCAGTAAAGCCTTTTATCCCAATCACATGAGATTTGAGCGAGCTCTTCATACCATCTTCGGTCATCATATTTGACTTGACTGTAACCGCCGTGTTTTTGTAAAAACTTGATGTTGGCTTTTCCGGCCATGTGCAGCCAGCCGATGGCTTCACAGGCCAGAAGCAAAGGCCGATAATCACGCAGAACTTCCAGACTCGTGTCCTGATTCATATGTCGCTCTCCTGTGGAACACTTTTTAGCCTGATGAAAATTCAATTAGCCTAACCCTTTTTCACGGAATTTCACAGCGCTAGTTTTTGGGATATGAATCATATTTATCAATTTTTGCCAGTCCCCAACCGGCGGTGTGCTTGGCGCCGATGCCATATTTTTCGAGAAGCGCTTCAATGCTATTTTTTAAATTGTCTTTGATTTTTTCGGCGTTGACTTTGTCGCGTTCGGCAGCCCCTGGCGCCGGGGCATACAGCAGCCACAGGGTCCCCTGCGCCCCGGCCGGCACCACCTCATAAAAGATGGGCTGTATCCCCGCGCGTCTTGCCCGGCTATGCGGATTGATGACTTCGAAACTGAGGCGATTAAAGAAGGTGGGATAAAACACCAGCGCACCGGAGCGGAAGTGTTTCGCTTCGCCCCTGGGATTGCCAAACAAATGGAGAATCCAGGGCGGATCCTGCCAGCCCTCCATTTGCATGTTGTTATTCTTTAGATGCTTCCGCAAGCCCTCGTGCATCTGGCAGGCCCAGCGCAGCATCCCCTTCCAGGAGGAAGCGGAAATATAGGGCAGGCCAAACACCTTCTCCTTGCGCATCGGATTGTCCAGAATATGAAAGGGCCGATCATCCTTGGAATACAGGGGAGTTTGTAAGGTGAAATTCACTTCCAGGCCAAACCAATCATCCACTGGTAACGAAGTAAAGTCTGGCCTTAAGTTAAGTTCTATCTCTTTGTCTTCTTCTATTAAATGTTTTATTTCTGTGAAATCTTTGTCCGCAACCTCCATAATGTAGAATTCTCGAGAAATATCACGCTCGTTTCCCCGGCAACCGCGCACGGTACAGTCATCCACAAAGCCGGCAATCAGCCCCCAATCATTCCACGGCATGAAAACTTTCTCCAGGTCCTCCAAATTCATCTCGCTCAGAGCTTTCTTCAGGTCCTCTAAATTCAACTCGTTCAGAGCTTTCTTCAGGTCCTCTAAATTCAACTCGCTCAGAGCTTTCTTCAGGTCCTCTAAATTCAACTGCTTTAGAACTTTTAGCAGGTGCTCCAAATTCAGCTCTTTCAGAGCTTTCTGCGTGTCCTCCGGATCCAACCGTCTTCGAGCTTTGTGCAAGTATTCCAAATTCAACTCTGTCAGAGCTTTGCACAGGTCCTCCGGAGGTAACTGCTGTAGAATTATGCGCAGGTCCTCCGGAGCCAGCTGCTGTAGAACTTCCTGCAGGTCCTCCAAAGTCCACTCGCTCAAAGGTTTGTGCGGGGCCACTAAATTATTCAACTGGCTCAGAGCTTTGTGCATGTCTTCCCACTTCAACAGCCTTAGAATTTTTTGCAGGTCCGCCAAATTCAGCTGCTTTAGAGCATTCTTAAGGTCCTTCGAATTCAACTGCCCTAGAGCTTGCTGAAGGTCATCCAAACGGGCATAATAATCTAATATCGGCATATTCTCCCTCCCGCCTATCGGCTTATTTTTAAGGCAATAGCTCGTTTAATATTTGCTCTCCTACTTGGAATTTATCATCGCTAAAATCACTCCAAGCATCCTTTAGCCGTTTTTTTATATCCTTAAACTCAATCAATCCCGGCTTGACAAAACCGAAAGTCCGCGCAGGATTTTTGAAGCTGAAAACTTTTTTGCTTTCATTTTGTTGTTCCTGGTTCGCAGCATTTCGCCTACCTACTGGTCGCCAGCCTGAAAGCCAGCGGTTTATTTTGTTGTTTTCGCTTAAAAATTGACTTCTATCTTTGGATTCTTCTCTTCCAACTACACGGTTGAAGGTGCTGTGTTCCGCATCTTTCCTGGCCAAATATTTTTTATTGACAAACCAGAAATTTTTCAAAGACGCCCAGGCGAAATCATCATGGTCTGCTTTTCGCCACTCTTTCTCTTTTAAATAACTTTCTAAATCATTTCGGCTACATTTTGAAAACGAAAGGGGGCATTCGATTTTGATTAAGCCGTAGTCTTTATGCCGCAATTCTTTTCTTTGTCGTTCATCTTTATCCTCAGGATCTGGTTCATCTGTAGGTTTTAAAACAGTCTTGCCGCCGATGGCGCCGTAGTGGGCGATGAGGCGCAGGGTGGCATCCAGCAGGGTCCATTCTTCTGGCTTTATGGGGCGCAATTCAGTAAAGCGCAGCTGAAAAATACTATTGGCGGCGATTTGTTTCTGCTGAATCTGCCCATTTCTATCCAGCACGGCAAAGGCGAATTTGCGTGCCCAGCCCGTACAGCCAAACAGCTCACAAACAACGCAATGATCCGTGCCTTTACATTCTTTCTGTTCGGCGCTGGGGTCACAGGCATAGCCGCCCAGCCCCCGCACAAGCACCTCGTACCACCAGCGCAGCGACCCGAGCAGGCCAGTCGGAATCAACCGCCCGCCTCGCCGTCTGTAGTCCCCCGTCCAGATGGGAGTAAGTGCTCTTATCTTATAGGTGAGATCGCTGAGGGAGTGAGCCGAGGGCGGTGCGTTATTCGTCATTTTTTGCCCCTCCTTGAAAACCATATATCCAAAAGATGTTTCGCCGTGGCCTGGCGAACCGAATTTGCCGGATGGATAAAAGGCGAGTTCCTTTCAGGGGAAGGCGGAAGACGGAACTGGCTTTGCGAAGCGAGCTGGATTTGCCCAGAGGTGGCGCTGAGTAATGGAAAACATCCCCCCGGGTCCGGGCAA
>CAZUOJ010000160.1:0-5672 GCA_964622325.1 uncultured Armatimonadia bacterium | reverse complement strand
TCGGCTTTGCGCCATTTGGCGTGGCCATCAAAGAAAGCCAGATTGCTGCCGCCGTTGTGCGCCGTGTAATCGCCGCTCGAGACAAAATTCGCATAATTACAGGCATTGGGATAAGTCAGCTTGGGATACGCCATACAGCGATTAGCGCCGAGGGAGACGGGATAAGTGGTGTCAGCCCAGGAGATAGTTTGGGCGGGCCTGTCCAGGCTATAAATATCCGTCCCTGTGGCGCTGACCTGTCCGGGCCCATAGCCCAGGGGAACGCCCGCAAACTCATCTGGATACGCCCAGGCGCCAAAACAGGGATGGCCGCTGATGTACCATCCTACAAAATTAGTGCGGGATGGACAGACATGCACCCAGATATTTTTCACATAAGGCATAATCACTGCTTGCGGAGCCTGAGCGGCTAATTGGGGATTCCAGCCCACGACATCCGCCCGCGCCGCCGGCGTGGGACACCAGCGGCCGTCGTAATCCTGACAGTACATCAAAGTCGCATGCGCAATTTGTTTTAAATTGCTCAAACACGAAGATTGCCGCGCTTTTTCCCGCGCTTTGGCAAACACGGGGAAAAGAATGGCCGCCAGAATCGCAATAATCGCAATGACTACGAGCAACTCAATCAATGTAAATCCCTGTCTTTTCATTTGTTTAGTGTTTGCCTCCTTTATGCTTTTTCTTAATACAACATTTTAGTTTTCTTTAAATGTAAATAAGTTCCTTCTTCTTACAGACAAGGAGCCACAAAAAATTTTGAGAAATAAAATTTGATTAAGAGAAAGAAAAAGGAGCAAAAATGACTTCACGGGAGCGCCTGTTAGCGGCTATGCGGCTGGAGGAAACGGATCGCACGCCCCTGCATGTGCGCGGCGTGCGCCCCTGGGATGAACAATGGACAGCCACCCGCGATGCCAGCTATGCCCCGCTGATTGCCGCTGTCGCCGCGCATGGGGATTATGTGGATAGCTGGAGCCCCGCCAGCGGCCTCTTTTATTCCGCTGCCTCTGTACCGACAGAAACTTTCGCCGAAGAAGGCGACGATTGGATAGCCACATACACGCTTTTGCATACGCCCGGCGGGACACTGCGCAGCATGTTTATGTCCAGTAAGCGGGGCCTGCCCGGAATGCAACGAGAATATTTTGTCAAAGAACTGGAGGATTTGGAAAAAGTCCTCTCTGTGCCTTATGTGCCCCTCCAGCCCGATTGCCGCGGCTTTTTCGCGAAGGCCGAAAAAATGGGCGAACGCGGCCTTGTAATGGTCAGCCTGCCCAATGCCATCACTATGCTGCACAATCTGATGGGCTCGGAGCGGCTGGCGCTGTGGAGTCTGACAGAACGGCCCCGCCTGCTCGCGCTTTTGTGGGCCTTCCATCGCCGCTGCCGCGATCTGCTGGAATATCTGTTATCCCAGGGCGTGGGGCCTGTATTTGCCATGAGCGGCGAAGAATTTGTGACGCCCCCGCTGCATGGCCCTCACGATTTCCAGGAATTTGTCGTGGAGCCAGAACGTGAATTAGCTGCTCGCATTCATCGCGCCGGCGGCCTGCTGCATATTCATTGTCATGGCCCCCTGAGCCGGATTCTGGAAGACTTTCTTGTGCTGGGAGCGGATTGTTTGCATCCCCTCGAGCCGCCGCCGCTGGGCGATGTGACATTGGCCGAGGCCCGCCAGCGGATTGGCCATCGCATCTGTCTGGAAGGAAACATCCAGATTGGCGATTTGTATGCCGCGCCGACAGAACAGATTGTGGCGCAAGTGCGCCACAATCTGGCGCTTATGGGCCGCCGCGGCTATATTGTCTGCCCCACGGCCTCGCCCCACACGGCCGTATTAAGCGAACACACCGTGCGCAACTATCTGGCGCTGATTGAAACAGTGGCGGCGTATGGATAGCCCGCGAGCCGCCCGGGAAAATATCCCGCAGGGGGCGTTTTCATATTTGCTATTTGTCTTGGCCCCAAAGCAGGAGCCGAATGGCCAGGCCAACACGCCTTTTCAGCAGAGAAATCTGGATAAGAGCTCCTGCCATCTTGCTCCTTTGGGGCGATGTGCTGTATTCTTATGGCAACTTTACACAATCTATGCACGCCATGCTGGACATTCTCACAAGCTTTGTTGATATTTTTCACGGCTTTCGCTGGATTGACGCCATTGATATCGTTTTAGTGGCGCTAGTGGTGTATTATGGGCTGCTTGTATTGCGCCAATCACTCTCCATTTCGCTAGTCAAAGGCTTATTCTTTGTCTTGTGCATTGTGCTCATCACGACATGGCTGCCCACATTCAATTGGCTGCTCAGCCGTTTGCTTTTGCCCGGCGTCATCGCTCTTGTTGTGATTTTCCAGCCCGAATTGCGGCTGGCTTTGGAGCGCTTGGGGCGCGGCGGCTGGCTTACGCGTATGCTGGAGCGCGTGGCTGTAGATGAGCAACAGGCCATTATTAATGAAGTTGTGGATGCCGTCGAGGATTTTTCGCGCCGTCATATCGGCGCCTTAATCGTGCTGCAACGGCATTCCAGCCTGCTAGACATCACACGAACGGGCAAAACAATCAATGGCCGCGTTTCGGCCGAATTGCTGGCCACGATCTTTGAGCCCCATAGCCCCCTGCATGATGGCGCCGTAGTGATTCGGGGCGACATTATCGTGGCGGCCGCCTGTGTCCTGCCCCACTCCGAAAATCCCAGCCTTTCCGCCAGCACCGGCATGCGGCATCGCGCCGCGTTAGGCTTAAGCGAACGCACAGATGCTGTCTGCATCGTTGTCTCTGAAGAAACAGGCGGCATTTCGCTCGCCGTGGAGGGAACGCTCAGCCCCCATCTGGAAAAAATGCAGCTTTTGGAACGGCTTATGGCGCTTTTCGAATCGGAACGCGAGCAGACACGCTTCTTTTTCTGGCGCAAATAAGCTTTTCTTTATAGGGCGAAACGATTAATGTCTTTTTCAGAACGATTACGAAACAATTTAGGATTGAAAATTCTTTCGTTGTTGATTGCTCTCGTGATTTGGGGGCTTGTGCACAATCAAGCCGATCCGCTGGAAACACGCCAATTGACAGTGCGTGTGGAGGCAATCAATGTGCCGCAAAATCTCGCCATTGCGGAGATTGTTCCCGCCCAGATTACGGCTGTGGTGCGGGGGCGGCGTTCTGTAGTGGAGCGTCTTCCGTATGTGGATTTTCATTTTGTAGCGGATGCGAGCGGCAAAGACATCGGCACATACATTTTGGCCGCCCAGCCATATAATCTGCCTCGGCATGTGCAATTAGAATATCTGTCCAGTCCTACGCTCAAAGTTACGCTGGACGCTATCGTTACGGCGACACGGCCGATTTTCATCCAGACGCGTGGCGAGCCTGCCCCTGGCGTTACAGTAGCTGGCAGCTCTGTGCGGCCCGCGGAAGTGACAGTGAGCGGCCCCAGCACAAAAGTGCGCCGTGTGGCGCGCGTGCTTGCCGCTGTGGATATCTCAGGGCGCAATCAAACAGAAGAAATTGCCGTGGATTTAATGCCTCTGGATGCGGGCAGCCTGTATGTCGAAGGCGTGAAAGTGGAGCCGCCTCAGGCTGTTGTCACTGTAAAGATGCGCTTCGTGAATGTCCGGACAGTGCCTGTGGCTCCGAATATCAATAAGATTCCCTCTGGCTATGAAATTGTGGCTGTGACAGTAAGGCCGGCCGTTGTGACAATCACAGGCTCCCCGGAAAAATTGCAGGGGCTGGAGGCGATTGCTACAGAGCCTATAGAGGTCTTGGCAGACGTAGGCCAAACACAATATCTCGCTTCGCTGCAATTGCCAACGGGCGTTCGCGTCTTAGGGGCGGCCTCGGCGCGTGTCACTGTGATGTTGCGGCGTGTTTCCCGCACGCCATACGGAGCGTCAGCCGGCGGACGAACATCTTCTTCCGAGCCCCTAACAGAAGCAAAAACAGCCAGGCCATCGCTTTCCGAAGAAAAAGGAGCAGCTCCCGCTTCAGCCTCTGCCAAGCCGTCCGAAAAAGAAAATGAACAAACGGAGCCGCCCGCCGGCGAAAGCAAAGCAGAAAAGCCAGCAGGACACGGCAAAACTCCGCGGCCCGTTGGCGAAAGCGCAGGAGGCGGGGCGCCATGACAATTCGCGCCTTTCAGCAGCTTATCGAACGCATTTATTTTGATAAAGATAACAGCCGAGGGGCGGAAGCGACATTTATGTGGCTTGTTGAAGAAATCGGAGAATTGTCCCGCGCGTTACGCCGGGGAAGCCGGGAGGCCCTGGCGAATGAATTCGCCGATTGCGCCGCCTGGCTCAGCACATTGGCCTCCATCGCTGGCATTGATCTGCAAGCAGCCGTGGAAAGCAAATACAGCTGCGGCTGTCCCAAATGTCAGAGCATTCCCTGCCAGTGCCCAGAGCCGCCGCAAAATAAATCATAAGGCACAAAGAAGCATTTGGCTCTGCTCATTAGCTGAGCCTTAATAAAATCTCTCCGGGCCCAATATTTTAGCCGAATGAGCAGTTCCCTGGCTAAATTGACACGGCGCATCAGGGGAGGCCTTCGCACAGGCCTAATGTGTCCCGAACACGCTCAGCCAGCGTGCTAATTCGGCATAAAAATATAGCAATGACGACATCTGCTCAGGATAATCCCCTATTCCATAACGATTGTCCATATATGTGCCTTCCAGAGAGCCCGCCAGATAGGCCACGGGACGCTGTGAATCCCGCGAAACAACAATGACAGGATCGCCAGCCTCATTACAGGCGACAATCTGTGCCCACGGCTTAACAGAGAATTTTACGCGCAATGGCTGTGCGGCTTTGGGCAAGCCAAAGGCCGGGCGGCCTTCCAAAGCCAAGCGAGCAAAGCGGCGGATGGCCGGCGCTGTCGGCTCTGTAACAAGCCAGTCCCCTCCGGGCTCCTGTAAAGCCTCATAAGCCTCGCCAATCGGGCAAATGTCGCTCGTCAACAGCATTGTGCGATGCGCCTCCGAATCCCGAAACACATTCTCCTGCCAAATTATTCCGCCGCCTGAATGCAAAAATTCTTGAAGCAGAGCCTGCAGGCGCAGATCGGCAAGCTGCTGGCTGCTTTGGCCGCTGCCTGTTCGGAACCATAAAACGACTCGTTGTTCGCCTTTTCGTTGTCTTATAAGCGCTTCCCGAATGGCTTGCTGGGCGTCACTGATAACAAAAGGGTGCCCCCGGACAGTCATAATCACGCTGGACACAGGAGCGCCGCTCTCGGGATTGGCGCCGTTGCGGACAATATCGCGTGGCTTTGTCCCGAGCGGACAATATATGAGCCACGTAGCTGGCATATGCAGCCGAAGGGACAAATCCGTCTGGCCCTGAGCTGTCCGACAGATTATCTTTGCATCGCACAAATCATACAGACTCTCCGGGCGGAATTCAGGCCATTGAATTGTGCACGGGATTTCTGTTTGCGTCCCGGGCGCGACATTGTATTCCTTTGTTTTTGCTGTGATTTTCCAGCCTTTTGGCGCTTGTAGCAAAATGGAGCCCCGAAGAAGCTGGCGAGAATGATTTTTAAGCCGCAATATGGCCTGTCCCTGAGAAGGGCGTCCATCGGGAAATACAGAAAAATGATTGGGATGCAAGGAGATTGCCAGCCGCGGCCTCACGCGGGCGATAACGGGCATCTGAATTTCTCGTCCTGTTTTTTCCAG
>CAZUOJ010000159.1:0-5679 GCA_964622325.1 uncultured Armatimonadia bacterium | reverse complement strand
GCGCAGGAATTCGCACGTGTGCGCCATATTGATATGACAGAGCCTTATTGCCCGCATGTGCGTATGCAATTAATTTCTTTAGCCGAGCAGCAACGCATTCGGCTCCATCCCGCGGGAACTTATATCTGTACGGAAGGCCCGCGCTTTGAGACGCCTGCCGAAATTCGCGCTTACGCGCAATGGGGGGCAGATGTCGTGGGGATGACAGGCGTGCCAGAAGTCGTTTTAGCGCGAGAATTAGGAATGTGCTATGCCTCTATTTGCCTTGTGACAAATCGTGCCGCCGGCTTAGGAGGCGCTCGCCTCTCAGCAAAAGAAATTGAACAAATTGCTTCGCAGCAAGAAAAGATTCTGCAGGCCTTTCTTCACGAAGCGTTGTGCAGGCTGCAAAATGATCCTGATTGCCTGTGCCATCATCAGGATTAGCTTTATTCGTCGCGCCTTGCAATGGCCACAGTGCTTTTTATCTGTGGATGAGATGTCCCATATTGCAAAGAACACGAGCGGAATTTCCGCAAGGAGCAGGCAGGGCCGCTGATGGAGCCTGTAGACTTGCTTATCACAAATGGACGCGTGCTCAATGTATTTAATGGGCAGATAGAGCAGCAACATGTGGCGATTGCCAGAGGAAAAATTGTCGGCTTTGGCGATTATCCGGCGAGAAAGTGCCTGGAGGCGGCAGGACAATATGTGTTGCCGGGATTTTGTGAGGGCCATATTCATATAGAAAGTTCCCTGCTCTCGCCTCGCAATTTTGCCCAGGCAGTTTTGCTGCATGGCACAACAACAATCGTCGCGGATCCGCATGAAATCTCGAATGTGGCGGGACTGGCGGGCATCCGCTTTCTTTTAAATTCCATTCCTGCCGAGCTATTGGATGTGTATGTAATGGCTCCGAGCTGTGTTCCGGCTACGCCATTTGAAACAGCGGGCGCGGAAATCGGCGTGGACGAAATAAAAGAGCTGTTCTCGTGGCCGCGTGTGATAGGCCTGGGCGAGATGATGAATTTTCCGGGCGTCATTGCCGGCGCCAAAGATGTTTTGACAAAGTTAGAAGTGGCGGCAGATCGCCCTATTGATGGCCATGCTCCCGGATTAACAGGGCGAGAGCTGATGGCTTATATCTCTGCAGGGCCGCAATCGGATCATGAATGTGTGGCGCTTGCTGAGGGGGAAGAAAAGCTGAAGCTGGGGATGTGGCTGATGATTCGGGAGGGCTCCGCGGCCCAAAATCTGGCGGCTTTGGCGCCCCTTTTGCATTCACATATGAAAAGCCGTTGTTTGCTTGTCAGCGATGATGTGGGGGCGGAAGATGTGCTCGGCCGAGGCCATCTGGATTATGTGCTGCGACGCGCTGTAGCGTTGGGCGTGGCGCCTGTGGATGCTGTGCGTGCTGTCTCATTGAATGTCGCCCAACGTTTTGGCTGGCCGCGGCAAGGGGCTGTGGCGCCGGGCTATGTGGCGGATCTTGTGCTTGTGGATGATTTGCAAAACTTCAATGTGCAGACAGTGATTAAGCGGGGGCGCATTATCGTTCAGAAGAGAGCAATCGAGGAAAATAGAGCAGCTCCCGAGGAAACAGATCAGGAAGTTCCAGACAGCGTATGTGATTCTGTTCGATTGAAGATTCCCCAGCTGGAGGAGCTTCGTGTGCGATCGCCCCAAAAAGCGTCGCGCGCCCCTGTCCGTGTCATTGAAGCGCAAGAAGGCTCCATTGTGACAAGAGCCGCTACAGCCTGGCTGCCTGTGCAGGAAGGAAATGTCGGGGCAGATCCCAGCCAGGATGTGCTCAAGCTTGTTGTGTTAGAACGCTATGGGAAAAATGGAAATATCGCGATGGGCTTTGTCCGGGGCTTTGGGCTGCGCCAGGGAGCCCTGGCCACAACTGTTGCCCACGATTCGCATAATGTGCTTATTGTCGGGGCAGATGATGCTTCCATCCTTTCCGCTGCCGCAGCCATTAAGCGTCTTCGGGGAGGACAAATCGTCACGGCGGGAGAACATATTCTGGCGGAGCTGCCTCTGCCCTTAGGCGGACTGATGAGCGATTTGCCAGCGCAGGAAGTAGCGCAGCGGACGCAATGTCTCCGGAAGGCGGCGGCAGAATTGGGCTGTCGGCTCGCCTCGCCGTTTATGACGCTTTCGTTTCTCGCCTTGCCTGTAATCCCGCAATTGCGTCTGACAGATCGTGGGCTTTTTGATGGGGAACGCTTTGCCTTTACGGAGCTATTCGTGTAAGGCGAGCAGAAAAGACAACAGCTGTATGTATCGCTTGTGCAGCGCCTCTACACAGACTCAGCGTGCTGTGTTATAATATCTCGTTCATTGAGCCTCAGGCCACAAATAATCCTCGTTTAAGCGAAAAGGAATTACACAGGAGGCAAGGGCGCGTGCGTTCAATTTCATTTTTTGTTTGCATGTCAATTCTCTGGATATGCCTGTTTTTGCCCCTGCAGGCAGAAGCGGCGGGCTCCGCAGCCGCAGCAGATAATGGAGAAATCATTACTTTAAAAATAGCGAATTTGCCCTCGCGGGATCGCGCCGTCACGCCTGATGCGAAAGCCACATTGGCCATTGCCGATGCGTTCCGTGAAGCGCATCCCAATGTGCGGCTTGTGCCATTTGAGGGGCTTGTAATCGAGGGGATGGCGGCGATGGACTCTGGGCCCTTGATGGCAATGGCCGGGGGGATTGCGCCGGAAGTTCTCTATGTCAATTTTCGCATCTCCGAAACATATATTTCCCAGGGCTTCTTATATCCGCTGGATAAATATGTGGAAAAATGGCTGCAGGAAGAGCCAGAGGTCTTGAAAACAGAGCTGATCCCGCCGCAAGTGTGGGCCGTGATGAAACGCAAGGGGCCCAATACAGGCGAAATAGAGCTGGGCCGAGATGGCAAAGAGCACATCTGGGCTGTGCCGTATGGCGTTGTCGTGATGGCGCTGATGTATCGGAAAGATCTGTATAAGAAGGCAGGGCTGGATCCCAATCATCCGCCGGAAAATTGGGATGAGCTGTATGATTATGCCCTGCGCACTACATGGCCGGAAGAAGGCATTTGGGGCCTGGGACTGTACACAAAGCAAGATGCCGCCTGGAACTTTATGAGCCTTTTGTGGTCCGCGGGCTCTGAAGCAGTTGTGCAGGACGAAAACGGGGATTGGCGGGCGGCGTATGATGATGAGGGGGCTGTGCTGGCGACGAAATTTTACTGGCAATTGCGGCGGGGCTTGTGGACAATATGCGATTTGTGCGAACGGCGCGGGCGGCGCGAGCCGATAGTCTTTTGGGGCAAGGATCGCGCCGTGTGCAAAGTGTGCCATAAGCCCATGACAATTGAGGAAGCCAAAGCCAATAAGAAATTATACGAGGGCGTTGTGGACGGCGATCCGGCGGCGAGCCGG
Source organism: uncultured Armatimonadia bacterium (assembly GCA_964622325.1). Classification (GTDB taxonomy): domain Bacteria; phylum Armatimonadota; class Zipacnadia; order Zipacnadales; family UBA11051; genus JAJFUB01. The sequence continues at coordinate 2,275 of CAZUOJ010000159.1, read as the reverse complement.
GGCTGGGCGCGCGGCAAAATTGCCATGATGTTTCAGTATCTGCGCGATACATTTATTTCGGATGTGAATCCGAATCAAGTGGGCATTGCCCCTGTGCCCAAGGGGCCCGGCGGCCATCGCGGCTCGGAAATTAATGCCACGATGCTGGGAATTAACGCCACTATCAAAGATCCAAAAGTGCGGGATCTCGCGTGGGAATATATTCGCTTTTTTGCTTCGCTGAAAGCGCGTGAAATCCGCACGCGAACCTTTGTGGAAGCGGGCTTTGCGAAATTCGTGCAGCCCAAATGGCTGAAGATGTTTGGCTATGAAGATTATTTGCGGGATGTGCCTAAGGGCTGGGCCGAAACATTTGAAATTGCCATTCGCAATTCCCGGCCGGAGCCCTTCGGCAAGAATTGTCAGCTCATTTATCGGGAAATGCAATATCCGCTGGATGAGGCCATTGCGCAGGATAATCCGGACATTCCCGCTATTCTCAAGAAGAATGTGGAAGCCACAAATATCAAGCTGATGGGGCGCATTCCGCCGGAAATAAAGCGGCGGCGGGACATTATTACGACAATTGCCGTCATCTTAATGGGCGCAGCTTTCGTTTTGCTTATGCGGGCGAGCCTGGCGCATTATTCCCGTCAGATCCAGACAAGCGCTTCGGGCGCCCAGACGCGCACAGTGGGCGGCCATAAGCGACGCAAGTTTATTTATGCCTGGATCATTATGGCCCCGGCGCTTTTGACAATCGCCGTATGGCAATATTATCCCCTGATTGTGGGCTCTCTGATGGCTTTTCAGGATTACAAAATTCTGTTAGGCGCTAAATGGGTCGGCATCAGCAATTTCAGTCAGGCTTTCTTTGACATAGAGTTCTGGCTGACAATGCTGCGGACAATTCAATATGCGGGCTTAATGCTGGCGCTGGGCTTTGCCGCGCCGATTATTCTGGCGCTGCTTTTGCACGAAGTGCCCAAAGGCAAGATGTTCTATCGAGTGATTTATTATTTGCCCGCCGTCACTGTAGGCGTTGTCATTTATATGCTGTGGAAGCAATTCTATGATCCCAGCCCCCAAGGGATGCTGAATCAAGTGCTGGCCCTCTTTCATCTGCCGCCGCAAAAATGGCTGCAAGATCCCTCGCATTTGTTTGGCTGGATTGGCTTTCCGTCCGTGGCGATGCTCTCCGTGATTTTGCCGCAAATCTGGGCGCATATTGGGCCCGGCTCCATCATTTATCTGGCCGCGTTGCAGTCCATTCCGGAGGAATTCTATGAGGCGGCGGATCTGGATGGCTGTGGCTTTTGGGGCAAATTCTGGCGCATTACAGTGCCCAATTTGAAGCCCCTCATTATCATCAATTTTGTAGGGGCGTTTATTGGCGCTTTTCGCGCCTTTGACGCCATCTTTTTAATGACAGCCGGAGGGCCCGCGAAACAAACAACAGTGCTGGGGCTGGAGATATGGTTTAACGCCTATGTGTATTTGAAGTATGGCTTTGCCGTGGCTATGGCCTGGGTGCTGGGCTCCATGCTCATCGGCTTTACGGTGCTGCAATTGCGCGTGCTATCGCGGCTGCAGTTCCGGACTGTGCAGACGAAATAAGGCTGGCAAAAGAACAGGCGGATAATGATGGCAAATGCAATTTCCGACGCCCCAGCACAGGGCGCCAGCCGAAGTGAGGGCAGATCACAGGGAAATAATTAAGTAAGTATGTGAACGGGTAAGGAGTGCATGTTATGCCCCATATTGCCGTTGTGGGACGCCGCGCGCTGAAGACGCGCTTATTAATCTGGAGCATATATCTTGTGCTTTCGCTGGGGGGCATCACTATGGTGGTGCCCTTCTGGCTGATGCTGAGCACCTCCATCACGAGTCAAGTGGACTCGCATGATTTTAAATTCATTCCAGAATATCTGTATAATGATGAGGCGCTGTATCGTAAATATGTGGAAAGCGCCTACAACGAGGATCCCACGCTGTACAATTATGTGAATGTGGGCGCAGATATCGGCGATTTCAAGGATGTCAAGGCGCCGGCTCATATCAACGAGCAACAGGTGCGGGATTACGATGAATGGAAGCGGACTTTGCCGGAAACATACACGATAATGCTGCACGGCAATTCCGTGACAAAGCCGCGCATCAGCCTGATGGGGGCGCATCTGTATCAAAAGTTTTTGGCCCAGCGTTATCACAATGATATTTTAGCCCTGAATCGAGCGTATCGGGAGGATCGGGAGTATTTTGATTTGCAGGCGCCCAATGAGCAATGGCATTTGCG
>CAZUOJ010000158.1:0-5903 GCA_964622325.1 uncultured Armatimonadia bacterium | reverse complement strand
CGCCGTTGTGTGTTATGTTACAGCAGCCTAGCCACTTCGTCAAGGCTTTCGCTGGCTGATTTTGGGCTGCCTTAAACATCAAAAACGACATTAATAGCTAACAGATCATTCTCCTGTTCTATTTGCAGGCTATGCCGTGTCACAGCTTTAATCGGCGCCCGCACATAGGGCGTCACTTCTGCCCTTGGCACAACACCAATTCGCATCACAGCCTGTAAATTGTCCAGCCGCTCCACGCTCACGCTTACAGGCGCCAGCTCTTCGTCTTCCCACAGATACAGCAATTCCCGCAAACAATGATGGAGCAGCAATTCTTCCGAATCTGCCTCTACTGTGCGCCACACTTCTTTTTGCGGCGCTTGGGGGAGCGAACTATACAGCACTGCCAGCATGCCCGCCGCGGCATTTTCAATCAGCTCGCGCAAATCATGCCCATAGGCGCGTATAGCTTGATCCGCCGCATGTTCCAATATCTGATAGCGCATAGGCCCTCGTGCCCAGCCAGGGCACAAAGGGGCTGCCCAACCTTAATCAGACGAGCAGCCCCTTAAATGTATTGCGCAGAATTGTGGCTGTAACTTATTTCACAATTTCTAGGGCTTTTTGGGCGATATGTTCGGCCGTGAGTCCGAAAAATTTCATCAATTCCCAGGGCTGCCCGGATTCGCCAAATTTATCCGGCACGCCAATCATGCGCACCTTTATGGGGATGTCCAGATCTCCCTGCGCCAGCACTCCCGCTACGAGATTGCCAAATCCGCCGACTTGATGCTCCTCCGCTGTGATAATTTTGCCGCCACATTCCTTAGCCGCGCGCAAAATTGCCGCCTTGTCAATCGGCTTGACAGTGTGCACATTAACAATGCGTGTTTCCAAACCATGTTCCTCTTTAAGAATATATGCCGCGCGCATGGCCTCCGGAATCATCGGCCCACACGCAATAATCGCTAGATCTTCCTTTTCGTCTTCGTATTCGGGCGCCAGAATAAACTCAAAGGCGTCCGCGAAATTATCCTGCACGCCCCGGAAACGGATCACATTTGCCACGCCCAATTCAAAGGGCGTATCTGGCTTTGTGACAAGAGGCGTGGCTTCGCGGGCAAAGCGCACGACGCCGGGGCCCTCAAACGACGCCAGAGCCAGCGTGGCTTTGCGCGTCTCTTCCGAATCACAGGGCACAATCATCCGATAGCCCGGAATGCATGTGATAACGCTGATTTCCTCCAGGGCTTGATGCGTGGCGCCATCGGGGCCCACGGAGATGCCGCCATGGGCATCACCGATTTTAACATTATACTGATTATATCCTACAGTCGTGCGCAGCTGATCCCAATTGCGTCCCGTTATAAATACGCCATACGAGCCAATAAAAGCGATTTTGCCCTCTTTGGCAAAGCCTGCCGCCGCGACCGTCATATTTTGTTCCTGAATGCCCATACTGAAGAAGCGCTTTTGGCGTTCGGGATCTGCTGTCTTGCCATCGGGCTTATAGAAAAAGTCCATCCGTATGGAGGCTGTGATGTCCGCGCCAAAGGCCACAACATCCGGGCGGGCGCCCAGCTCCGCCACGCCCCAGCCAAAGCCATTGCGCGTGGCATCCATCTTGCATTGCATCTTTTCTTCTGCATTCCACCAATAATCGCGGCTGAATTTGGGCATCAGGCTATTGATTTTTCTATCCACAAAAGCCTGATATGTCTCCACAATCCCGAAAAGCTCCTTAAGCCGCGCTTCGTTGAATTTTTCTCTCATCCCCAGACATTCTAACGCCGCCACAAGGGACTCAGGGCCTTTATCGACGCCATCTTTGGGGGGAATGCCATGATAGGCGCACACATTCTCACAATATGTGACGCCTTTTCCTTTTATGGTGTGCGCAATAATGCATGTCGGCTGGCCTTTGATTTGTTCGGCCTGCTGCAGCGCCCGCAAAATTTGCTCCATATCATGGCCGTCAATTTCGATAACATGCCAGCCGAAAGCTACAAATTTGTCTTTGAGCGGCTCAATTTCCATTACTTCCGATGTGAAGCCATCAATTTGCAGCCGATTGCGATCCACAATGGCGCACAAATTATCCAGCTTATAGTGCGCCGCCGCCATCGCTGTTTCCCACATGGAGCCCTCATCCAGCTCCCCGTCTCCCAAAATCGCATAGACGCGATAACTTTTGCCTTCTAATTTTGCGTTCATGGCGCAGCCTTGCGCCACGCCAAAGCCCTGCCCCAACGAGCCGGAAGAAAGCTCCACGCCGGGCAGTTTGAGACGATTGGGATGGCCCTCAAAGCCCGATCCCAGCCGCCGCAGCAACACAACTTGTTCTATGCCCCGCACATGCGCCAGCTCCGGCACAGGCTCCCCATTAAATGTGACAGGACGTTCATCGAAATATCCAGCTGCTCCTAACGCCACATACAACGCCGGCGCCTTATGGCCTGTGGACCAAAAAATGCGATCGCGTTCCTCCCATGTGGGATTTTTCGGATCATGACGCGCATATTTCAGATATAGCACGGCAGCGATATCCATAATGGATAATGTTCCGCCGCTGTGCCCTGAGCCCGCCGCCGTCAGGGCAATCATATTCCAGGCCCGCATTTCCAGAACTTTTTCTTGAAGCTCCTCCAGAGAATAATCCACACGCACTTCTCCTGTCTGCGAATTCACTATCGGCATCTGCTTCACCCTCACTGTGTAATTTCCGTTTTGGAGAAAATCGCAGGCGTCGCTCGTCAGCCATTGCCAAACAAATTAATATAATTCCTTTTGCCTCCGCACAGTTCCTTTGCCACTTCTCACAAGCCTAATACAATAGCAGAAAATGCCCGCCTGTTTCAATACTTTTGCGTCTCCTGATAAACAATTAAGGCATTTGACACAGAGCGTTCACAGCCCTCCTCGGGGACATTCAAGAGCTTTCCGTTGACAATCATGGCTGTAGAACCGCCGCCGTCCAGATTCATGGCTTGCACAGCCCCTAAACGAAGCATTGTGGCTGCAAGCTCGTGTAAAGTCATGCCGGGCTTTTCAATAGCAGCGAGAATAATCTCCCCTTCTGGCGTTAAGCCCACTGCCGAACGAGGCCGCGTGCCCTGTGTCACATCCGGGCGAAAGCGTTCCGTCTGGCCATTAACGCAAATTTTGCCTTCACGCACAAGCAGCGGCCCTCCGCCCAGGGCATGCCATAAATCCGGCCAACGTGGATTTGTTTCCAGCCGCAAACGCACTTTTGTCCCTTGTGGAATGCTGGCGAGCGTCTGCGCCCGCAAGCCATTGCCTGAAAGGACATAGCCTCCTGGCGGCAAAGGGGCATCCACAAGCGGCGGATAAATGGCGCTCACAAGGCCCTCTGCGTTTACGGCCAGCCGTGTCTTATCGGGCGCGCCAATCACAACAGGCCCCCAGCGCGGCGTATACAGCACGACAGTGTTATCTGCCGCATGGCCTTCATTGATTCGATCCAGCGGCAGCATTCCCAGGCCTTCGAATTCCACGCATCCCTCAAAATCCACATTGGCAATCGCGCAGCGTCCTGTGCGTGTTATGCCTAAAACAGCACGGCTATAAAGGGGCGCTTTAATCCATTCGCCGGCAATAACGAGCATCCCCAAAGGAGGCCCCTGCTTGGCAAAAAATCCGCCATTTAAAGCGGCATAAGCGCCATGTGTTTCCGCAATGCGAGAAACAGGGCGGCGCTGCATAATAGTTTCGCCCGCCAGCGCCGGCCGAAGGCGCCACGGCGATTGCTGCGGATGAAAGCGAATGACGAAGCCGCGCACAGGGCCCTTGCTCGTCGGGAAAATGTGCATGCGCCAGATATCCTGGGGCGCAGGACGGGCAAGCGCAGGCGAAACTGGGGGCACAGTCGGAATCTCACATGGGAGCGGCGCACGCAATAAATCGACAACAATCCGCGCAGGATCGCCTAATGTAAAGATTTGTGGCGCTTCCGGGCTCTCATGGCTAATCACAAGGCGCAACAGGCCATTTTTAATAGATTCCGTAACTTGTGACGCCAGTGGCTCCTCAAATTGATGCAGCCGCAGATATTCTGGCTGCTCCGGGGGCGCAGCTGTTTCAATAACGACTTTTCCAGGCTCTTGAAGACAACAAAAAGCCACAGGAGAAGCCCAATCAAAAACAAAACGGACACGATCGGGATGGCTCCCCTGGCGGACAGCGAGCAATGGCGCCGGCGTGTAAGATATGCGCCATTGGCCCTCTTCCTGAGCGGCTTCTATGGGCATCAATGCTCGTAGCAGTTCAAAGGGCACATATAATTTCTTCGCCTGCAACAGAGGGGCAGCTGTCGACAGCTGTGAAACATTGTTCAAGAAAAATTCCCGTTCGCCGGGGCGGAGGCGTAATTCGCGCCCATACGCTCGCAGGCGCCAGATACCTTTTTCCGTGAATGTTTGCACGCCCAGCGCTGCGGGCAAAATTTCCGTGGACAAATACAGATTTTTTTCGACAAGCAAAGCGGACGCCGTTGCAGCAGGCCAAATATGTTGATGGACAAGAAGGGAAACGGGCTGCAAAGAAGAATTCTGGCTCCAGGCCGGGGCGCTCGCGCTTACAGCTAAAGCGAAGAATGGATAGAACACAGCGCTCCAGGATAGCTTCATTCTCAAATGCATTTTTCGCTGCCAATCGCGCTTCATTGATTTCCCAGAGAACATAGAGAGACAAAGACGGGCTATTGCGATTAAAAGTAAAAAAATTATAAATTATTGTATAGTTTTCACGCTTAATGTATTTGTGCTGCCCGGCATGCCCATAGGAACGCCGGCTGTAATCACAACACAATCTCCCGGCTGAACATAGCCCAGCTCTTTTGCTGTTTGACTCGTCAATCGAAACATCTCCTCCGCATCTGCTGCATCGGGCACAAGCAGGGGCGTCACGCCCCAATACAGGCTGCAGCGACGGGCTGTTGTGGACAGGGGCGTACAGGCCAAAATAGGGACAGAGGGGCGGCGTTGGGATACAAGACGCGCCGTCGAGCCCGTTTCCGTGAAAGCGATAATCGCCTTAGCCCCTACATCTTCGGCTAATTTTACGGCCGCAAAGCTGATGGCTTCAGGAATGGACATCTTGGGCCAAGAAATATCCGTTTGGCGCTTTGTCTGGCGCCAGCAGGCTTTTTCTGCTTCTGCCGCTCCGGCTATTTTTCGCATCATCGCAACAGCCTGCACAGGATAATTGCCGATCGATGTTTCGGCAGAAAGCATAATTGCGTCCGTGCCGTCAAAAATGGCGTTAGCGACATCGGAGGCTTCTGCGCGCGTGGGCTGGGGACTAAAACGCATGGATTCCAGCATTTGTGTTGCTGTAATGACGGGCTTATTTTGCCGTGCGCATTCGGCAATAATCCGTTTTTGCCAGATAGGGACTTCTTCGGGCGAAAGCTCCACAGCTAAATCGCCGCGCGCAATCATAATCGCATCTGCCGTGGCCACAATGTCCGTCAGATGGGCCAGCGCCTCCGGACGCTCCAGCTTGGCAATAATGGGCGTCTCGGCGTTTGCGTGCTGACATATTTGGCGCGCCTGCAAAATGTCATCTGGCGTGCGGACAAAACTCAAAGCAATATAATCTGCGCCCCAAGCTAGCGCCAGCTGTAAATCGGCGCGATCTTTTTCTGTCAGAGCGGGAACACGAATGTTCACGCCCGGCAAATTGATGCCTTTATGTTCACGGAGCGTGCCGCCGACAATCACTTCACAAATGACATCTGTGGATGTCTTCTCCCTCACGCGCAATTCAATTAAGCCATCATCAAGCAAAATTTTGTCCCCGATATTTACATCTTCTGCTAAATAGGGATATGTTGTGGACACACATTGCGCTGAGCCGTTTACAGGCCGCGTTGTTATCGTGAAACGCATTCCGGGGCGCAATTC
>CAZUOJ010000157.1:0-6150 GCA_964622325.1 uncultured Armatimonadia bacterium | reverse complement strand
AGATGACATGGCAGCCGCGTGCCAGAGCCGCCATTGTGCATTCATAATGATAAGCCGAAGGCACAGCTATAGACACAGCATTAAGGCCCTTCATCTGCAGGGCCTCGCGATAATCGGCGAACCACTGACAGCCTAATTCCTCGCCTAACGCTTGAGCACGCTCCCTCCAGGGATCTGCTACAGCGACAACACGTGCTTCGGGAACTTGCTGCCATGTGCGGGCATGCATTTGGCCAAGCTGTCCACAGCCTATCACACAGACTTTCAGCTCCATTATTTTCCTCTGTCCAAAAGCTAATGAATTTGATTGGGAATCTTCTCTTCGCGGAAAACATCTTCCTGCTGCAGGGAATAAACTTATTCGAGGGAATATTCATCTTATTTTCTGTTTTTATTTCAAGGGCTCGAATTCAATGATGTATTCATTTTGGCCTTATGTGATCGCTGGCTTCATCGTGTTTATTACGCATATGCAAGAGGGAATTACAGGCTTTGGCTGCACAGTATTGGCTCTGCCTTTTTTGACTTTGCTGCTAGGGCTGCAAAAAAGTGTGCCTCTGCTTGTTGTCCAGGGCTGGATTTTGTGCGGCCTGATCGTTTTGGAATCTCATCGTTTTATTTGTTGGCGAGAATATTGGCGCATCCTGGGGCTTGCCGCTTTTGGCATGCCATTAGGCCTTCTGAGCGCTCGCTTTTTGGATGAATACATGTTACGCTGGATCCTGGCTGGCTTTATGATTAGTGTGGGCTTTCACGGCTTTTGGCGCAGCCGCCAATTAGCGCCTCAAGGGCTAAGCGACGCAAGCGCGCGGGGCAGAAGCGCTGAGGCTGAGATTACATCTTTTAAAAAAACGGAAACGCCACATTTGACAAAAGCGAATATGCAGCGGCTCCCTGTATGGGCTTATGCTTTATTGCCCCTGGGCGGCATCTTTCAGGGAGCTTTCGGCACAGGGGGCCCCATCATTGTGATTTATGCCGCCCGGGCCATGAGGCACAAAAGCGTCTTTCGCGCCACTTTATGCATGCTCTGGCTAACGCTGAACACAATATTGATAAGCAGTTTCATTGCCTCAGGCCGCCTGAATGCTCCCTTGCTCCAGCTGAGCGCGGCTTATTTGCCAGCGACATTATTGGGGCTGTGGCTGGGCAATCGGGCGCATTATCGGCTACAAGAACATGTTTTTCGCCAGATTGTGTATGCGGTGTTGATGTTAGCAGGCGCCCTGCTAATTTATGCCTTATTGCGGCAAAATCCTCACATAACATGACATGACAAAGAGGCTCTGCCTCTAAACTTTTCTCTTAGATTGTGGCTATTGAAAGAGCGGCGTGGGCCGATTTTTGCTTATATTGCGTATGGCGCATTATAACGCGAGGGACAAGATGGAGCTCAAGCTAGTGGAGCAACATAATCTACAGGAAATAGAAAGTCTTAATCAACGAGGCGGGCGCACTTTAAGCTTTGTGGATTTAATTGCGGCAGGCACGCTGACAGAAGAAATGATTGCTCATTGCTGGACAGCAATCGCCCACGGCGCTTCTTTTTTGACAGCCGCACGCCCAAGCGGAGCGGGCAAAAGCACTGTGCTGGCCAATTTATTGGCGCTGCTGCCGCCCGGAGAGAAAATTCTCCCCTGGCGGCCCCAAATGCCCCCTGTTTCCGGCCCGCGCCATTGTTATCTGGCGCATGAAATTGGCCCGGGCCATTGGCCTGGCTATATCTGGGGCAAAGATGTAAGGCAATTTTTAGCCTTAAGCCAGCAAGGCCAGCGTGTGGCTTCTTGCCTCCATGCGGACAGCTGGGAGGAATTGCAAGAAATGCTTTGCGCTCCGCCCTTATCTGTGCCGATGGCTGTGCTGACAGGAATTGATTTGATTTTGTTCATTCATATTTTGCCCGGCTGGCAGCGGCGTGTCGCGGCGCTCTATGAAGCCAGTCCGCACGGCCCGCATTTAGCCTTTAGCCTGGATGAACGAGGCCTTATTCGTCGTCATGGGCCTTCACAGCTTTTCCCTCGGCTTGGCGTTACGGATGAAGAATACGAAGCGCGAAAGCGCATTGTCCAAAAGATTGTTCAAGAAGGCGAGCCGCGCCTGGAATATGTGCGCCAAAAGCTCATCGCACACTACAATGTGAGCTCAGGCTAATTGTAAAGCCATTTTCAACCTCAAATATGATGTCGTTTTCTCCATAGCAGGGAAAAATGGGCTATAGGGAGAAAACGAAATTGATCCCCAGATGAAAACATAATTTCTCGTGAGGCCGACAATGACACAGCAGAAATTTCGCTTTGGCGTGATCGGCGTGGGCTCCTGGGCGAATCGTGTGCTTATCCCCCAGATTTTGTCGCATCCGCACGCCGAGCTTGTCGCCTTATGCGCGCGCACAGAAGAAAAGCTGCGTGCAGCTGGCGAGCAATTTAGCGTTGGCAGGCTTTACACAGATTATGAGCAGCTTTTAGCGCAGGAGGAGCTGGACGCCGTTTGCATCAGCAGCACACATAATATGCATTACGAGATGGCGAAGGCGGCGCTGCAGCGGAGCTTGCATGTATTTTGCGAAAAGCCCCTGGGCATGAACGCCCGGCAGACACGGGAATTGCGGGATTTAGCCCAACAGACAGCCTGCAAAACAATGATTGCCTTCACGAATCGCTGGATTCCGGAAAGCATTTACAGCCGCCAATTAATTCAGTCCGGATACATTGGCGAGCCGTTTCATTACAATGTATGTCAGTTAGCGGGCTACGGCCGGCCAGGCGGCAATTGGATGTGGCGGGCGGATCCAACGCTGGGCGGCGGCGTTTTATATGATTTAGGCTGTCATAATATTGATTTAGCGATGTGGCTGAATGGGCCTATTCAAGCTGTTTGCGCCACATGGAAAAATACAGTGCCTGCACGGCCCGTGGGAAATGAGCTGCGCTCAACGATTTGCAATGACACAGTGGCGTTTCTGGCTGAATTCGCCAATGGCTGTGAAGGCATTTTTCACATCAGCTGGACAGCGCCCGGGGATCGGCTGATGCGCCATGAGCTGGCGGGCAGGGATGGAATGCTGGCTTTGAGCCTGTATCACGATGTATGGCGCAACAGCCTTTGGGGCTGTCGGGCCGGCGAGCCCCAACTGCAGCCCCTCTCTGTGCCCGCTGAGATTATGCCCATGATCCCCAGGGATGTGGCCACAGAAGAAAAGCGCCAGAAAGCTTTGCAGGCATTCTTGTTTCAAGCCCCAAGCCTCGTACGCGCCTTCATTGATTGTCTTGTGGAAAACAAAACGCCTGAGCCCGATTTTGCCGCAGGACATGAAACACAGCGTGTGATGGACGCTGTGCTTTTGAGCGCCGCGCAGCGACGCTGGATAAATCTGGAGGAAGTGCCATGAGCGCCTGGCTTAAGCTTGTCAGCCTTTGTTTATTCTTCCTCGCCACAACATTGACGGCTTATCATCTGGCGGCTCAACAGCCCCCGCAAATCACAGTGCATAACAGCGCTGAGCTCCGGGAGGCTTTGCGCGCAGCTCAGCCAGGGCTACAAATTTTGCTGGCCCCCGGCGATTATACAGGCGGCATTTTTGTAGCCAACATCCATGGCCAGGAAGGACAGCCGATTGTTGTGCAGGCGGCCAATCCGGAGCAGCCGCCGCGTTTGCTGGGCGGCACGGAGGCTCTACATCTTTCCGATGTGTCGTATTTGGAGCTGCGCCAGCTTGTCATCAGCGGCCAGACGGGCAATGGCTTGAATATTGATGATGGCGGCACCTTTGACACGCCTTCGCATCACATTGTGCTGGACAAGCTTGTTGTCACGGATGTAGGGCCCAGCGGCAATTGCGATGGCATCAAACTTTCTGGCGTAGATGATTTTGTCGTGCGCAATTGCCTCTTGGAACGCTGGGGCGATGGCGGCTCGGGCATAGATATGGTCGGCTGTCATCGGGGACACATTGAGGGCTGTATTTTTCGGGCCCGTGAGGGCGGCGGCAACAATGCCGTCCAAAATAAAGGCGGCACAACAGATATTATTATTCGCCGTAATCGTTTTGAGCACGCTGGCTTGCGCGCTATAAACATTGGCGGCAGTACAGGCCTGCAATTTTTCCGTCCGCGTCCAGAAGGCTATGAAGCCAAAAATATCGTCGTGGAAGGAAATATTTTTGTGGGCTCCCAGGCGCCTATCGCCTTTGTGGGCGTGGATGGCGCTGTTGTGCGCTTCAATACAATGTATCTGCCCGGAAGATGGGCCTTGCGGATTTTGCAGGAAACAGTCCGCCCTGATTTTGTCCCCTGTCGCCATGGCGTATTTACGGACAATATAATTGTTTTTCGCTCCGATCAATGGGCGGAAGGGGGCTGTAACATTGGCCCCCATACAGCGCCTGAGACATTCCGTTTTGCCCGTAATGTATGGCATTGTGTGGATCGGCCTGAACGAAGCCGGCCGTCCTTGCCTTCGCCTGAAGAAGAAGGCTTGTATGGCGTAGATCCGCAATTTGAGAATGCCGAACAGGGAGATTTTCGTTTGAAGCCGGGCAGCCCCGCTACAGGCCGCGGACATACAGCCCTGCCTGAAGAGCCATAAATGCTAACTGACATATAATAGAAATCGCCCGCCCGGACTGTAGGCTATGCCGAACGGGCATTTCGATTTCAGGCGCCATATAATCTGCTCGCAAATCCCCCTGCAGAAATTTTTTCTCTACATTTTTGCATCGACATCCTCGTCCGCCAAAACCTTTATAATGTGTCCAAAATAAATCCGATGATAGTCGTCGCTGCTGTAATATTCGCGACAAATTTCAGGCGCTATATGGGCAGGAATAAAATCCGCATAATTCATCACGCGGCAAAGAAAGCATACGCCGCATTCTTCGATATAAGAGGAGCGGAAGCCCTTTTCTGTAACGGCTGTAAAGCCGCATTCAGCGAATTTGTCGTAATCCCGGCCGCTTTTCGTGCCACAAAACAACACGGCCTCTGCCTGTTGCGGATAAGGCACGCAGACGGAAAAATCCTGGCTGGCCTCGAGACAGGAATATGTGTAGCGCGAAGGGCGCACAAAGACGCTCATGATCGGACGGCCCCATATAATGCCAATCTGTGCCCAGCCGATTGTCATGGCATTGGGGCGGCCATTTTTGTCTTGTGCCACGAGCAACGCTCCATTGCCCTCTAAAGCCTTCAAGAGCAAGGGAATGTGCCTATCATAAGGAACTTCTATTTTCGCCATTGGCCTGTCCTCCTTTTCCTTTTCTGATATTTTTCTGCGTTGTAGCCGCCAAGCCTTTTTGAGAATCGTATAATCGTTCCTGGCAAAATTGTAAAAACAATAAAACAATACTATATGCTTTTTTAAAGTGTGGCTTTATTATATTTCACAAAATCGCATTTCCATGCCTGAAATTGTTATGTTCTCTCTATGATAAAATTCTGGGGAGGCTAGGGGGCATCCTTGATTTCCATCTTCCCGTCCTGATAGACAAAAAGCACACGCCGAATCTGGCTAGTCGTCCGGCGCACGCGTGAAGGCTCAAAAGGATCTTGCTCATAATCCGTTTGCGTTTGATATGGCAAAGCGGCCACAACAATAGGGGGCTGGACAAGCGCTGTGATATTGGGAGCTTCCGCCTGCGGCGGCTCAGGGGCTTGCGCAAAGGCGGCTCGGGGAGATCCTCCCCAAAAAAATCCTATTATTATGCCCATCATTAGTGCCAGCGCCATCCCCAAAATTGTTATGCGTTTCATTTTGTTTGCCTCCTGTGCGTTATTCATTATTTGTTAGTGTTCTGGGAATGTGAGATGTTTCGCCACAGCAGGAAACGAAGAACGATTATAAGAATGATTAAAAATATATTTAGCTTAGGGGCAAAGCAAATCACGCGGAAAAAATCGGACAGGGAGATGAACATAAATACATTTCCGAGCAAAAGCCCCATAAGCCACAACATGTTTTTTCAAAAATAAAAAGCTTTTTCTAAGCCAGGCAGAACCAAAAATTACAACAAGAGGCCCTGCTTGTTCAGGCTAATCTGGAGGATATAAAATGCGTTTTATGTTATTGGCAGGGGCGATTTTGTGGGGCAGTCTATGTGCGGCGCTGGAGCCGACATTGTATCTCTCCGGCAATGGCACTGCAAATGGCGCTCCC
>CAZUOJ010000156.1:1171-6165 GCA_964622325.1 uncultured Armatimonadia bacterium | reverse complement strand
GCCTTTTCTGCGATAGCGCGTAGCTGCTCCACTTCCTCTTGTGTATCAAAGCTGCTGGGAATCTCTACGCCATCCAGGCCTGCACGCTTGGCTAACGCAAAACGCTCCTCCAGCGACAATTTGCTCGGCAGGCTTCCATAATAAATCCCTTTTTTCACGGCTCTTCCTCCTGTATTTAGTCATCCTCACGATATCTGCAATTTCCTTCTGGGCATGTCCTGTTCCTTCCTTCTTTTGGAAAACAGCCTCATTTCATGTCACGATTTAATGTCCAAAAGAGGAGAAGCTCCTTGTCCCCAGCAGTCCCACAAGGCCACATAAGACAATGACAAAGCCGCCATGCAGCCTGAATTTGCACAACGCCCAGAGCGCCCCGATGCACAATACAATTTGTAATAGGCTGGCTAAGCCAGTGCGTGCCAGTTGCGCCACAGCGGCGGCAATAAGCCCTACAATCGCTGCCCGCACGCCCCACAAAAAATCCTGTAGCCGCTTATTCATGCGCAAGCGGCTCACGATACGGGCGGCAAGAATCGTCATCACAAACGAAGGCAAAAAGATGCAGATTGTGGCTACACAGGCGCCCAGCAAGCCCGCGACTTTATAGCCAATAAATGTAGCCGTTACAAGCACAGGCCCGGGCGTCATCTGCCCCAAAGCCACGGCATCTAGGAATTCTCGCTGCGACAGCCAGCCATAACGATCCACTACATCGGCTTGCATCAGCGGAATAAAGACGAGCCCGCCGCCAAACACAAATGTTCCGACGCGCAAACAGGATAAAGCTAAAGCCCACAGATCATCCATCTTGCGCCTCTGTTTCTTTATAGCTTGAGCGAGAACGCCATAACATTCCGGCCAGCCCGCTGCCAATAATCAGCCAGATCGGCGAAAAGCCACAATAAGCGGCAATAGCCACAAACGCCGCTATTGCGCCAGCGGCATAATGTGTGATGAATTGCGTGCCCAGACGAAAGCCTGTCCAGAAAATGACAGCAATGACAGCGGGCGCCACGCCAAAAAAGAAAGCTTCTAATGCCGGCAGCCGGCCATGTTTCAAATAAAGAGGCGTTACAATGAGCATCATTATAAAGGCTGGCAAAATCAGGGCGCCTGTGCTGAGGAGGGCGCCCCAGATCCCCCGTAGCCGATAGCCCAAATAAGCTGCGCAATCAACGGCAAGCGGCCCGGGCAACATCTGGCTTAAAGCCACGCCTTCGACAAAATCCTCTTCTGTCAATTCCGGACTACGCCGGACAATTTGCTCTTCAATTAGCCCCAATAAGGCCATTGGCCCCCCGAATCCCGTCGCCCCAATTTTCAAAAAGCCCTTGGCGATTTCTCCTAGATTCATCAATGCGTCACTCCATACAACGCGATTCTTTTGGGGACTTCCATTCCTGTTAGCGAAATCTTTGGCCCTTCAGCTCCCAAAATCGCCTATTATTCCGGGACAACGCTTTTTATTATGCTCAATTACAGAATGAGGAACAATTTCGCGGGACAAAAGTTAATTGCTTGGGGCTGGAAATGGCCAGCGTTTTCGCGGCGTGCGAAATGACATCTTTAATCATAAGACGGCAAGGAACAGGCAAATTGGCGGGCAAATGCACAATGACATTCGCCCGGCCCTGTGTCAGCAAAACGTTCTGCGATAATCCCGGCAAAGCCAGCCATGAATCACGGCTTTGTGAAGCGCCCAATAAGGAAGGCATGATGTTCCAGGCGGCCGGGAAAGCCGCAATAATTCTGGCGGGAGCTTGTACTTCCAGGCGCATGACAGCAGGCTGCGGCGCCCGGGGAAGATGCAGGCTGAGCTCACAGCTCTTATTGGGCGCTAATGCGCCTTTTGTCACGCGAAGCACAGGATCGCCCAAAGGCTGCGCCAGCACAGCCCACACAGCCGCCTCGCCGGGCCCCAGCCGTTTGCGTACAGCGGCAGGGGACATTTTCGTTCCAGATATAACATCGTAAGCAACGCCTCGAGGAGCTAACGACACGGACAATGTTCGGGCGCTGGGGGCAGATCTGTCGCGCAAAACGGCCACAATCCTGCCGCCTGACAATTCCCATTCCGCCCATTGACAATCGCGCACAGGCGAGCCGTCTTCCCAGTGCGCCTGCGCTATAGGCTGCGCCTGCCCCCAGGCTAACGCCTGACTCAGCCAGGATTCGCCGCGCTCACATCGTTTTTGTATCTCTGGACAGGCGCGGAATTTTACATCCCGCCAATAGCGAGCAAACGCTAATTTTTCCGTATGGAGCACATCTTTGCCGTAATCCATATGCCAGAGTTTATCTGCCGGCACTGAAAGCAGCCTGTCCACATCCTTTGCGGAAATTTCCTCATCTGCATAGGGACAGGCAGCAAAAAGCTTCTGCCATTGTGCCGGCAGAGTGCTGCGTTTTTGTAAACGCTCATTATAAAGCGCAGGCGTCCCCGCCACAATCAGCCGCCCTCCCGCGCCTACATAAGCCGCCAGTTGCGCCAATTCCTTATCCGACATGGCCAGAGCCAGGGGCAAAAAGAGAATTTTGGGCTTCTGTGCTAGCAGCCAGCCCTGCTCGATTTGACGTCCATCTACAATCATAAAAGGCGCGCCGAGCGCTTGCAGACTTTTAATGAGGCCCATAAGCTCATCTGTTTGTTCTCGTTCTAAGTTCAGCTTAAATGCCGCCCGCACAGAAGGCATAGAATGATACAGGGCAACTTCCGGGGCAGCGGGCTGAGCCGCCCATAACAGCTTGCCCAGCCCATTTCGCAAAGGCCGCGATACAGCTTCCATATCCCGCGCGCTTTGGGGCCATGTGAAATCTGGCTCTATCATGGAAGGCTGCCAGAAAGCTCCTATCCCGCGGCAGCCATTCAAAGCCGCACGCCATATCGAATAGGAGACATCTGCGCCCCGGCTGCCGTAGCCCGCCGCCCAGGGCACGCGCGGCATTTGCGGCGCCAGGCTGCGCTGCATTTCCGCTGCTATTTTGCCCATATAAGGCATCAGCGCATCAAGAGTGTTCAACAATTGGAGCCAATCATAGCCTCCATAAGCGGCTGAATCGGGCGTGCCAGAAATACTGACAAGGCCGCGCGGATCTTTGCGACGAATGATTTCCTTAGAGCGGGCCCATATGTGGACAAAAGATTCATCCATAAAGGCGCGATGATCCGCCCAGGATACAAAACAGCCGCGCTTGAGGGCCTCTTCGAATGTATCCGGAACGACATCCTCCCAGCGTTTGAAGTCCGTCCCCCAGGCCCTATTCAGCGCCTCTAAGTCGCCCCAGCGCGATTTTAGCCAGGGCCGCATTTTTTCCATACAATAAGCACACATACAATAATCAAAAGAAGAATTAAAGTATGTCAAATTGTTTTCATCTGACATACAATATGCGGCAGGCGCATACATCTCCAAGCTTGCAATTACATCTGAAATTGTTTTCTCTTGTTTTTCCAGATATTCAGGGCTGTTGGGACATGGGCGACGCTGCAGATATTTTCGGTCGCCAGTCTCCGCATATTCGCCCTGTCCGCTCGCTGTAGCGTGTAATCCAAAAATGCCCATAGGGACAAGACGAAAATCGTGTAAACAGCCCAGGCGCCATTCTTCGCCGACGATATTGAACAATAAGGTGTCAATGCCCATTGTATGCAGGGACGCTGTCAAAGAGGGATGTTGATAAGCGCGATAGCCGCTGCGGCCAAAGGCGCTCCAGATGAGATTATGCCAATCATCCCAGGAATTCGTTGCCTGTCGCACGAACGGAATAGCATCCTCTGCCAGGACATGGCCAGCGGCGTCCACTAGCTGCCCCCAGATGTGGCCGCCAGAGGCCTGCAGTCGTTGTGAATGATGAAACTGGAAGGGGATTTCGCCTGTCGGAGCAAGAGACAGCTTTGGAGTCCCAGCTCCAGACAGTACGAGATTTTGCGACTCCCATTCCCAGCCATAACAATCACGCAATATGAGGCGTAAGGTCAATGGCACGCGGAAAGAGGCGGGCACGGGCAGTTGTTGCCATTTTGCTGTGCCGCGAATGATTTCTCGCCGCGAAAATACGGGCTTATCCAGCGCTAAATCAAGCTGAGGCCCTTTCTCTGAAGTGCAGGCAGCGGCCCAATCCAAGGCGCCGCCTGGATCAGCAAAAATAGCTTCCACAAAAAGGCGCCCGCCGGCCGGGCATTGGGAGACAGGAGGCCCCGCAATGTTTGTCTCTGTCTGGCCTTCTGGCAAGGCTTTGAAGCCCTGGGAAAGGAGGCGCCCAGCCGCATCCCGCCAGCGCCATTGCACTGTCATCTGCGGCAGAGCGGGAGCATGCCGCAAGCGAACAGTGACATTGCTTTTGTTATCCTGCTGGATGGCAATGTTATTCACAGTCCAGCGCTGGGGCGATGGCGCCATTATCAGCCATTTCATCACAGAGGCAAGAAAATATTCAAAATAAGGAAAGAGCAATTTTTCTGTCTCGCGGGGCGTCAAAAAGGGAGTCAGGCCGGGCCCCCGAACTTCTTCCGTCGGCGCTTCTGCAGCATACGCTACAAACAGCGTGCGGCCCTGCCCATAAGCGTTTTCAACAAGCAAAGGCAATTCATTGTCTTTTTGGGTCCGGGCAGAAGCCAGAACGCGCCCGCCAGCTGGCTTACAATTTAAAACAGGAATGGGCGGCAACGCTTCAGGCCAGCAGCTCAAGAGCCCCTGCCCTGTGCCCAGCGGCGTTCCGGGCACAAAGCTCAATTCCACATCCGACAGGCCCAACGCTTTCCACAGCTCGGGATAATCGCCTCCATGGGGGCGGCCGATGTATACAAGTGTTTTGCCGCTGGCGACAGCGTCAAGCACTAATTTACGCGTGGCTTCCGAGAGTGTATTGGGCCAGATGGTGCCGCTGACAACAAGCACATCCCAGGGCTTTTCCAGAGCCCGTCGACAGGCTTCGTCCATATCCTCGCGCGTGAGATTGTCGTAATATTCTCCCGTTTGATATTGGGGATGAGC
>CAZUOJ010000156.1:0-1071 GCA_964622325.1 uncultured Armatimonadia bacterium | reverse complement strand
TTGTAGGGGCCTACAGGCTCCAAGCTGACATCATCAAAATAGGCCCGTCCCGGCAAAAGCAGCACGCGCAATTCTATCGTTGCCTGCACGGCGTTGGCCGGCATCACACAATAGCCTTCCAGAAAATGCCAATCGCGTGTTCCGGTAGGGCTGCGAAACTGAAAGCTTTCGAGAACACGATTTTCTTTATCACGGGCCGAAACGATTAAATCTGCCCCCCAGCTATAACAGCGCTCCACACGCATCCACACACTGGCGCGATAAAGCCAGCCAGGGGATACGGGAATATGATGCTGGGCCCAGAGTTGATTGCCGTGTGGGGCGCCGTCAATGCGCACGCTCCGTTTTCCTGAGCGCGCCACAGACTCCTCCCATACGCCTTCGCCTAAGCGCACGCCTTCCTGGAACGAACGGCGCCAAAATATCCAGTCCTGGGGGCTTTTGTCGCCCACTTCAAAGCTGGGATTAGCGACAAGATTTTGCGTTGCTCCGTTTTGCATTGCAAATAAAAGAAAAAAGAATGTAAAAAGAAAAAAGCACGAAAAGCCGATGGATAAGGGGGAAGATTTCAACACTGCCTCCTATTGAAATGCCGATATTTCATTCTATGTTACAAATTAAAGGGCAAAAATCAATAGTCTGATATATTCTTTAGTTGTAAAAAATTGTTCAACAATAGGGTTGACGCGGGCTTCAGGGTCCTTTTATACTTAAGGGCTATGTTAGGACGAAAAATTGCCAGTGGCCGTGAACGGGGAGGCGGAGGGCAAGCGAGCTGGCTAATCATTTTAGTGGGCATCTATTTTGTCTGGATGGCGTCAGTGGGGTGGGGAGCGAAGCCACGGCCCGCCTGGATTATTCCGGAAGTCGTCAAAGTGCGCTCGGGCCCCAGCCTGGACAGCAAAGTCATTGGTTCGCTGACGCGCGGCACGAAAGTTTATGTGATTGCTTTTCGGGATAAATGGTGCTGGTGCTCGCTGCCTGAGGGCGGCAAGGGCTGGATTGCCGAATGGCTCTTGCAGTTTTCCGCGGAAAAGGGACGGGCGCTGGCGCAAGAAAAAGCCCAAACAG
>CAZUOJ010000155.1:0-6235 GCA_964622325.1 uncultured Armatimonadia bacterium | reverse complement strand
GTCTCCAGCGGACAATTCCGATAGGCAATCCCCGCCTGGGCTTTGCCGCCGGCGACCATTGTATAGGCATCAATGGCGTGATTGGGCATAATCATCTTCGGCTTGAGCTTTTCCCACAGGCCCAGCTTTGTCAAGGCCTCCTGGCCCGATGTCCCTGTGGAATTAACATCCGGATTGGGCATGGCGATAGTCTTGCATTGCAGCAAATCGGCCGGCTTTTCAATTTTGAGCTTGCTGGCCGTCGGCACAATACACACAAGCTCAAAGGTGCCCAGCGCCTGCTGGCTTGCCGCGTCCACAACGCCCGCCTTTTCTAGGATATTCATCTCGGTGTAGCCTGTGGCGACGATGAGATCGGCTTTTTCCTTTTTTTCGGCCAGCCGCTTTACGATAATGCCGCTATTATCGTAAATGCCTGTCACGGTCAATTGTGGATGTTTGGCTTTGAAAGCGTCAATCACGGCGCGCATGGGAATAATCAGCCCGCAGGGAATATAGGCGCGAATTTCGCCTATAAGCGCCTCCGGCGCCTTGGCCATTCCTCCCGGCGGCATGCCCTGGGGAAGGGGCGCTCCCGTTTGCTGGGGCCCCCGACAGCCAGTCCCCGCCAATAAAGCCAGCATAAGGACAAATATTCCTGTAACAGCCAGAGAATGTGAGCGCATCCTAAAGGCTCCTTTCTGAAGCGGGCTGGATGTATCTTATTAAATGAATTTCCTTGCGCCCATAAGAAGTTCCAGCGCCTATTTCATCATACAGGCACAAATGTATTTGCCGATTTCGCTGGCAAATACGGCCGCATAGAGAGCTGTCAGTGTAATCACAACGATTTCGTACACAGCCGCCTTTTTCCAGCCAATCGCCCGGGCAATGATGATAAAGCCTGGCAGGCTGCTGCCCGGGCCGGCAATGAGAATGGCGAGCGCAGGCCCCACATCCATCCCCAGCTTCAAAAATGCCTTCGTGAAAGCCACTTCTGTGAGAATGGGAAAATACATCAGCTCCCCAAACACAGAGCTAAGGATAATGGGCCGCAGCATCCCCCACAGCCCGCTGCCCTCCGGCGCCTGTCCCACGAGCTTATATACGAGTTTCACATCGATAAAAGTAGCAATAGCGCCAATGACAAGCACGGCCGGCAACAACACAGGCACGACAAGCTTGATCAGCCCCCAGCTTTCCCGGAAAAATTCCCCGCGCTCTTCGGCGGAAAATTTTTTCGCCAGCAACGCTACAAGCGCTAAAGCCGCCAGCCCCAGGCCAATAAAAAGGGGATAGGGGGAAGCGGCGGGATGCTCCGAATCGGGCGGCGGAAATACTAAATCGCTTTGCCAGGAGCCAAAGATAACCATAAATAAAAGCAGCCCAAAAAGCAGCCACAGCCGCCTCTCCAGGCCCCCTTCCGCCGGCGGCAAAGCCGCCTGTTCTTCTCGCTGGGCGCGCGCTTCCCGATAAAACAAAAGCGTCATTATCAGGCCTGTGAGAATCGCAATAATCGGCACGCCTACAGCACGCCATAGCCCCAGGCGCCAGCCAATCACTTGAAAAGTAAAAATCATGGCCACGATGTTGATAGCCGGGCCAGCAAACAAAAAGGTAAAAGCAGGGCCCAGGCCGGCGCCCCGGCGATAAATGCCCACAAACAGCGGCACAACATTGCACGAGCAAAGGGACATAATGCAGCCCGAAAAAGCCGCTGTGACATAAGCTCGCACTTGATGGCTGCGCGCCCCTAAATAGGTCAGAATTAAATGCGTCGGCGCAAAGGCGGCGATAGCGCCCCCCAGCAAAAAGGCCGGCAGCATCACGGTCACGGCCTTCCAGGTCAAAATACAACAACGAAAAACATCAATAACACTGATAAGCGTTTCATTCCCCGACAAAGCTTCCCCCTGGGGCAAAAGCACGCGCAGCTCTCTCCATCCCCAATAATATAGGATTAGCCCCAGGCCGATCGCCCCTAATATGCCAGCGCCCAGCCAGCGAAGCAAATAAGGCTGGGCAGAGGATGGCTCGGATTGGGATATTGTGGGAGATGTTTCCGGCGGCAATTTCCACTCCTGTTACTGTTAATCTGCATTTTAACAATAACACAGATTAAATCGGCTTTGCCCGCTGCATTTAGAAAGAATTGCGCAAGAAAAAAGGAAGGGGAGACTTTAAAGCTAAGCAGTATTTTCAGGAAAATGTTTTTAGGACAATTCATAACTCATTTGATTTTTTAAGAAGCTTGTTGCCTGTTACAGGAAAATATCGCGCTGCTGGCGGCCGACTTCCCGCGTCCTGTTTGCGTTCTGGAACTGATTGGGGAGGAAATAAGAAGCGTGCTAACACATTTTCCCGCTAAACGGTTTTGCTTAGCGGGGCCGCAGCAAGGCCCAGACTTTGCGCGCAGTATCCGCCATTGTATGCAGATTTGGGGCTTTCGCTTCGCGCGGAACACATTCGCCGCTGTTGAGAATCATGCCCCCGTGGGCCATCAGGCGGACTTGTCTGTCCGTTTCCGCAGCCACTTGCGAGGCGGATCCAAGCTGCAAAAGCCCGATCGGATCTATATTGCCCATTGTGCATATTTTCCCGGCAAACTCTTGCGCCACTAGAGCGCGATCAATGCCGGGCCCGCAGCTTAAGGCGCTGGGCTCTGTGAGGGCCTGAAGGCGCAGGCCTTCGATTGTCTCTTCGCTATTATGCAAAAACACAAAAGCGCCGGCTTTCTTAAAGGCTTCACAGACGCGTCGGCAGGGCTCCAGCGCCCATTTTTCGTAAATCTCAGGCGAAATAAGATGTGTGGAAGCGTTACAATCGCCCAGCCAGATGGCATGCGCTCCGGCCTCAATTTGC
Source organism: uncultured Armatimonadia bacterium (assembly GCA_964622325.1). Lineage (GTDB taxonomy): Bacteria > Armatimonadota > Zipacnadia > Zipacnadales > UBA11051 > JAJFUB01. Next base: position 3,394 of record CAZUOJ010000155.1, on the reverse strand, counting down.
GCCAGGCCCCAGGATATGGCTTGCTCCTCGGCAAATTTCAAAGCATCCCGAAACAAGCGAGGATTATCCATCAGAGTCAAAAATGCCGGCTGCATCCCAAAAATCAAGGTTACAGCCGAAAAAGGCGCGGCCACACGTCCCGTCACACAAATGCGATCCCCAAAAGCTTCCCGCATTCCGGCAATGGCCTCTAATAAGAGGGGCATGCGACAGGATGTGCGCGGATCGGGGACTTTTAACGCCCTGAGCTGTTTGCGGGTAAAGGGCAAATAATCAGCCGTGGCAGGAACGACATTTTCGCCCCCAGCTACGCCCACGCCCAGCGGCTCAAACTCCAATGTGTCATCTACATGCAGCCAGCTCCAATCCCAGCCAAATTTTTCGATCACATGCGACTGGCAACGGACAATTGTCTCCGCATCCTGGATATATTCCCGATAAGAAAGCCCATTGTAGCGCGCATCAAATTCCTGGCTCAGACAAAACACAGGCAGCGATTCCGGCACCCGCAGCTCTACACAAGCCCGAATGTTGTCAATAGTCGTCATCCGCACACATCTCTTTCGTGAACAAATCTGTAGCGCAATAAATTATCTGTATTATCTGTTTGGTCAAGGCCGGGGCACAAAGGCGCTTTCTAAAATCTCCAAAACAAGCTCATCGTATGTCATTCCGGCAGCGAAGGCTTCATGAGGCACATCGGATGTTTCTGTCATGCCCGGGCAGCTGTTAACTTCATGAAACCATAATAGGCCCGATTCATCCAGATGCATATCGCAACGGCTTATGCCGTGGCAGCCCAATTCCCGATGCGCTAATAAGGCCAGCTCCTGCGCCGCTTTTGTCGCCTCTGGCGATATGCGCGCCGGGCAGATCAGTTCCGTCATTCCTTTTGTATATTTCGCCTCATAATCGTAAAATTCCTTCTTCGGCACAAGCTCCAGCACGGGCAAGGCCCGCATTTTTTCGCCACATCCCAACACGCCTACTGTCAGCTCTATCCCCTCAATATAGCGATCGACAAGCACATCCCCGTATTCCTGCGTCACAGCCTCCATCTGGCGAATTAAAGTTTCTTCATCGCGGCATATTGTGACGCCAATGCTGCTGCCCTCCGCATTGGGCTTTGTGACGCACGGCAGGCCGATGTGTGTGAGGACTTCTTCCGCCCATCGTGCGTGAAATGCGCCGCGAAAATACAGAAAAGGCGGATTATTTGCTCCCACAGCCTGCATTATCCGTTTTGTCTGGACTTTATTTAAGGTCAGAGCGCTGGCTAAGACGCCAGAGCCTGTATAAGAAATCCCGCACAGCTCCAAAAGCGCCTGGATATGTCCTCCTTCGCCTGCTCCGCCGTGCAAAGCGTTCACGGCGATTTCCGCCCCTATCTCGCGCAATTGTGCGGGCAACTCTGCTACATTGACAGGATCCACATGCACAGCATCAAAGCCCTGCCGCAAGAGCGCTTCCAGCATTCCTTTGCCCGAACGCAAAGAAACTTCGCGCTCTCGCGTATTGCCTCCAGCTAATACAGCAATCCTTTTCTGGCGAATTTGCGTCCAATCCATTTCTGCTTTCCCTGTGGCGAATTATCTTTACAAAGATTTTTCAGTTTTCTGTGTTTAATTCCTATTCTGCAGGCTGGGGCTTTAATTGTTCGTCCAGGCGGGCAATCAGAGGAACAGAGATCTGGCGTATTTCGCCGGGCCGCAGTGCCAGCGGCTGCGGCCCATGTGCCTTCCGAATATCGCTGACGCCATAAAAGCCCACAAGATCTCCCGCCGCCGGCTCCGCGCGTTGCGCGGCACAAAATCCCCAGACGCTGAGATAATATGTGCCTGCCGCCACTGCAACGACACAATCCCCGTTTTGGGCGGCAGCCTTTAAAATAATGTGCGAAAAATCCGCTGTGGGAGAAATATGCAGATAGCCCTGACAAGAGGCGGGCAGCTTGTCAATATGACAGATGAGCACAGCGGGCAGCGTTTGCGCCTCGATTTGGGGGCCTGTGCGTGTGTCCTCCAGGCTTTTGAGCAGGCCTGTTTCCGACATTCGCCAATCCAAAGCCAGCTCCAGCTGCATCAAATCCTGTGTCAGGAGCGTTTTCGGAAACAGGCGCCCCTGCTCCGCCTGATAGCCATAGATCGCCCACAAATCGCCTGCGTCAATGCCCTCTGTCTCGTTTACATCTTCCACGGCGAAAAGATAATATTCGCCTGCAGGCACAATGAGCGAAAAGCGCCCCTCGACATCCGGCAATGTGGCGTAGGAGAAACGCCCTCGGGACGGCACAAGATACACAACGCATAGTTTTCCCGCCCCGCCCTTAATAGTGCCGGCGATATGGCAAGGCTTTGTCGGCGTCTCTGTTTGGGCAGCCGTTTCGGGCAGCCGAACGCCTGTAGGCGCTAATTTGCCCTCTGGCGTCATTGTCAGCACAATTGGCACGAAGATAGCTTTTAAAGGCTCGCGCAATTCCAGAGGCTGTGGCTGTTGTGTCGCAGGCTCTTGCACGCCATAAAAGCCCAGGCCATCCCCGGCGCTGAGCTTGCCGTTATTGTCGGCATCTACAATGGCGGTCAGATAATATGTCCCGGCGGGGAGCCAGACGGCGATTTTCCCGGAGGCATCTGGCGCTGGCACAGCGGCGACTAATTCTTTTTGCTGCGGATCGCGAAAAACGCGAATTTGCGTTTTAGCGAGATTTTGTCCCGGCCAGTGTACGCCCACGACAAGCAGGCAATCCTCCGCCTGCTGTGCCCCAGCATGCCAGCCGCCCCATATTATGCCCCAAAAGCTCCATAAAGCTATGCGGCGCCAGATGGATAATTTTTTTGCTCCTGTCTGAAAAAATCCTGTTGCGTTCATATGTGCCTGGAAAAAACTGATTTAGGGGGCCGCCCGAAAATCCAGAACTTTCAGCTGCAAAGTGCCCATCATCTGGCTGGCGGAAAGGCTCAGCCGGGCCATGGAAGCGCTATCCAGCGCCCCGCTGGCAGTTTGAATATGTCCGGCGTCCACAAGCTCCTGCCCCCATGTCGCATCCATCTCTATCCATTCCCCCACATAGATTTCATTCCAGGCATGATAATGAAACGCCCTCTGGCTATACACAAGCCCCACGGCAATACGGGCGGGCAAGCCCACGGCCTGCGCCAGCGCCGCGAGCAACACGGAATGCTCTGTGCAGTCTCCTTTTTTTTCCTGCAGCACTTCCAGTGCCGAAAGCGGCCGCGGCTCGCTCGGCAATTTAGCCAGCGCACGATATGTCCATTGTAGCAGCTTTTGGGCGGCGGCCCAGGCTTGTTTTTCCTCCCCGATAATTTGCTGTGCTTGTTGCCTGATACGCGGATGATCTGAGGGCGCCATATCGCTGGGCTGCAAAAACGGCTGC
>CAZUOJ010000154.1:0-6261 GCA_964622325.1 uncultured Armatimonadia bacterium | reverse complement strand
GAAAAACGGGCAGCACACGAAAGCGGCCGCCTCGCCGCGCTATATCCAGCGCCTGGGGATTATGGGCCAGCAAATCATTCTCCAAAATGTCGGGCGGCATGGAGACGCACACGACATCATAGCCCTCAGGAATGGACACAAGACTCCGATAAAGCGTCACACGGCCTGTAAAAACAGGACGCGTGGCGTCATTTTGGCGAATGACATCCAGCCAAAGCTGCATAACGCGTTTGTAGGCTTCGGCACGATAATCCGCCCAATCCACAGCAGCCCGGCCAATCTGATAGGGCGCCTGACTTTCTAATTCCCGCGCCTGAGCCATTGTCACTGTCATCCATGTGGGAATGTTTGTCCCCCAGCTCGCATTAAGTTGCTCTAGGCTGCCATAGCGTTTTTGCAAAAAAAGCCGAAAATCGGCGTCGCTAAAGCTGAGATGGCGCTCCAGCCAGGAGCCTGTCGCCCAGGCTGTCAGGCCCGGCTCTTGTTTCAAATTTTGAATAATGTGTGTGAGCAATTCTTGCACAGATTTTGTATAATGCTCGTCATCCGCGCTCACGCGATAAGCGGCTGTCAGGCATGTGGGCAGCTCCACAATCACCTTCAAGCCTTGTTGCTGGGCTTTTTGAATGTGCAGGCGAAGCGCCTGTAAATCCGCGCTATCCTGTGGCTTCACGCGCAAATAGAGCGTATTCAGTCCTAATTCTTTCAGAATCGAAACATTGTCCGGCTGATCCATTCCGTAGCAAAAATAAAAGGGGCCTTCGAGAGGAGAAGAGGCAGAACAGAAAATTGGCGCCAGCCAGATCGGGCAGATTGCCAGCAGAAACAGGAAAATTCTCCAGCCAGAGAATCCAGAAGGCAAAGAAGAATTAAAATGGGGATTATTCTGGGAACATCTGTTTGAGCATGTCCGGGAGCCATTCATCTTGATGTTCCAGAGCATAGCGGGCGGCTTCCTGTTCCGCTGCGCGTTTGCTGCGGCCGTGGCCTGTGCCAATGACTTGGCCCATAAAGCACACTTCGACTGTAAATTTTAAATTATGCGCGGGCCCCTCGCTGGATACAGTGCGATACACTGGCAATTGATGGGCATGGCTTTGCAAAAGCTCTTGCAACGCCGTCTTATGATCAAAGCGTAGCTCGCTGCGGGCGGCCACAATTTCTTCCACGGGCAAATGATTTAAAACAAAAGCGCGCGTCGCCTCCCAGCCAGCGCCCAGATATATGGCTGCCACAAGCGCCTCAAAGGCATCTGCTAATAAAGAGCTTTTTTGACGGCCGCCCGATTCCTCCTCCCCTCGCCCTAATAACAAATACGCCCCCAGGCCTATGCGTTCCGCCACACGCGCCAGCGATCCAGCGCGCACCAGCGCCGCTTTGCATTTTGTCAGCAACCCCTCGGGCAATTCCGGATGCTTCCGATACAGCTCATCTGCGATGATAAGATCTAAAACCGCATCCCCTAAAAATTCTAGTCGCTGATTGGACTGTAAAGGATTTAAACCCTGTTCCCGAACATACGAGCCGTGGGAAAAGGCCTGTTGCAATAGCTCATCGGGAACAGCTGGCAGCTGCAGCGCCTCGCGCAGCTGCTCCCAACGGGAGGGCGAAGATTTCATCGCTCGTACATCTTTTCAATCAATTGCTAATCTTCAAATCTGCGCACAATCAAAACAGCATTGTGGCCACCAAAACCGAAAGAATTGCTCATCGCGTAGCTTCCGTGGAATTCGCGCGGCTCCTCGCGCACTACCTCATGTACTACGGCCTCATCTACATCGTAACAATTAAGCGTGGGCGGCACAACGCCCTCCTGCAGCATTCTGATTGTCAACGCCAGTTCTGTCGCGCCTGTGGCGCCCAGCTGATGCCCATGGATGGACTTTGTCGAGCTGACTAGAGGGCCTTCGGGCGCGGGCGGGAATATCTGGGCTAAAGCGCGCGCCTCCATATCATCTCCCCCCGGCGTGCCCGGTGCATGCGCATTCACATACGCGATGTCTTCGGGATTAAGGCGCGCGTGCTTCAACGCGGCTTTTATGGCCCGAACGGCTCCTGAGCCGTCGGGACAGGGAGCTGTGATGTGATAAGCATCGCCGCTCATGCCATAGCCCACCAGCTCCGCTAGAATGGGGGCGCCGCGCTTTTTGGCGAACTCCATTTCCTCCAGAATCATGATCGTCGCGCCCTCGCCCATCACAAAGCCATCGCGGCTTTTATCAAAGGGGCGGCAAGCTGTGGCAGGATCCTCATTGCGTTCCGAGAGCGCTCCCGCCGCGCAAAAGCCCGCCAGGGCAGTCGGGCGGATGACGGCTTCTGTGCCGCCTGTAATCATCACTCGAGCCGCCCCGCGGCGTATAATTTCCGCTGCCTCACCAATAGCGTGCGTGCTGCTGGCGCAGGCTGTCACTACGGACAGATTGGGGCCCCGCGCCCCAAATTCGATCGCCACCAGCCCGGACGCCATATCAATGATCATCATCGGCACCCAAAAGGGGCTCACGCGATTGGGGCCTCGCTCCCGCAGCAACTCGAACTGCTTTTCCCATGTCTCCATTCCGCCGATCCCCGAACCAATGAGCACGCCTGTCTCATCGGCTATTTCCTCCGTAATCTCCAGGCCCGCCTCTTGCAAAGCCAATTTTGTCGCATATAGCGCCAGATTCAAAAAGGGATCGGTGCGCTTCAACAGCTTGGCATCGAAATGCTGGCGAAGCTCTTCCTCTATTGGGGGAACTTGGGCCGCAATCTTCGTCTTATATTCCGACACATCAAATGAGGTGATATAGCTGACGCCGCTGCGACCCGCCAGACAATCCTGCCACAGCGCCTCTAAACCCACACCGCTGGAGGAAATTGTTCCTATGCCCGTAATCGCCACCCGTACACTCATAACACAATCACCTTAAATAATTCCGCCGCCCCGCAAAGCATCAGGCCTCATACTTGTTTTACGCCGAGACATTCTTGCTTTCCAAAAAGCGCACCGCATCGCCCACGGTGCGAATCTTTTCCGCCTCTTCGTCTGTGATTGTAATCTGGAATTCATCCTCCAGCGCCATTATGAGCTCGACAATGTCCAGCGAGTCCGCCTTCAAATCTCCATCAAAGGTGGCGTCCTCTGTGACCTTGCTTTCTTCCACATTGAGCTCCCGCACAATCAACTGCTGTACGCGTTCAAACAACGCCATACTGTGTCACCTCCGACTGTTTTGACGCTTTTTCATTATGGCTAACGGCGCGCCTTACATAAGCAGGCCGCCGTCCACCTGCACACATTGGCCTGTAATGTAGCTCGCGGCCGGCGAGGCCAAAAACGCCACGACATTGGCCACATCCTCGGGCTTGCCCGCCCGGCCTAACGGAATGCGCCGCAGCCAGCCCTCCTGCACTTCCGCCGGCAATGCCGCCGTCATTTGTGTCTCAATAAATCCCGGCGCGACCGCATTGCATGTGATGTTACGCGAGGCTAATTCCTGCGCCGTCGTTTTTGTCAGCGCAATCAAGCCGCCCTTGGAGGCCGAATAATTCGCCTGCCCCGCATTGCCGCTCACGCCCGCGACAGAGGCAATGTTGACAATCCGCCCATATTCCGCCTTCATCATCGGGCGCGCCACGGCTTTTGTGCACAAGAAGGCGCCCTTCAGATTAATATCCAGCACAATATCCCATTGCTCTTCTTTCATCCGCACAAGCAAGGCGTCGCGCGTAATCCCCGCATTGTTTACGAGAATGCTGATGCGCCCAAATTCTCCCAAAACGGCCTCTATCATCTGCTCCACGGCCGCCTCGTCCGCCACGCTGCCAATGCTCACCAACGCTTTGCGCCCCAGCGCCCGGATGTCTTCGGCGACACGCTCCGCCCCCTCGGCGGCAACATCATTGATCACGATATCCGCCCCTAAACTCGCCAGCTTCTTAGCTATCGCCTCTCCTATGCCTCCACCTGCGCCTGTGACAATAGCCACTTGATTTTCCAAACTAATCATTCGTTGTTGTGCCCCTTCGCAATTTTTTCTATAGCTCGCGCTTCTGTTTTAGCGGCATAGATTGTCAAAAATAATAAAACACGCCAAAGGCCGCGCCAGCAGAGATGTGTTTTCATTATCCTTCCTGGCGCAAAGCCTCTTTTACCGCATGTAAACTCTCCATGTCCCCCACAGCCCAGCAGCGAACTTCTGGATAGGTGCGGCGCAGCATATTTGTCAGCACTTGGCCCGGCCCCACCTCGATAAAGGTGCGCACGCCCGCCTGCAGCATCGTCTGAACGCAATCATCCCAGCGCACAGAAGCCGTCAATTGCCAGAGCAACGCCTGGCGTAGCTCTTCGGGCTGCTGTCGGAGCTGCGCATCCACATTGCACACTACTGGAATGCGGGCGGGCCCCAGTGCGACGCGGCTCAACGCTTCCTGCAATTTCTCCACCGCTGGCTCCATAAGCGGAGAATGAAAAGCCCCGCTCACTTTCAGCGGAATCACACGCTTGGCGCCGGCTTGCTCCGCAAGCTCCTTCGCTTTAGAAACAGCGGACTCCATCCCGGAAATCACGAGCTGTTCCGGCGTATTGATATTCGCTATGCACACAACGCCTTCCTGCGCGGCTTCGGCAACGATTTCCTGCAGCTTCTCTTGCGCCAGGCCAATAACTGCGGCCATCGTGCCCCCCACTTGCGCGCCGATTTCCGCCATAATTTCGCCGCGGCGGCGCACCAGCTTGGCCCCTTCCACTGCCGTCAGACATCCTGCCGCCACGAGCGCAGAATATTCTCCCAGGCTGTGCCCGGCCACTAAGGATGGCTCCACACCCGCTTCCGCCAAAAGTGCGGCGGCCGCCGCGGAATGGGCCAGCAAAGCAGGCTGCGCATTCTGCGTTTCTGTTAATGTTTCCGCGGGCCCCTCAAACATTAAAGATAATAACGGAAAATCCAGCCCCGCGACAATTTCCTCCAGCACCCGGCGGGCTGTCTCTGACTGCTCATATAAATCCCGCGCCATCCCCACTGTTTGTGAGCCCTGACCCGGAAAAATAAATGCAATCATGACTGTGTCCCTGTTGACTGACAAACTGACAAATTTATTCTTTCCCTAATTCCTTCTTTAAAGCTTTGATCAGCTTGGGCACGATTTCAAACAAATCGCCCACAATCCCATAATGCGCGACATTAAATATCGGAGCGCTGGGATCATTATTGATGGCGACGATACATTCTGAATTGCTCATTCCCGCCAGATGTTGCACCGCGCCGGAAATGCCGCAGGCAATATAGAGCTTCGGCTGCACTGTCTTGCCTGTCTGTCCGACTTGATGATAAGCGGGGATCCAGCCCGCGTCTACTGTCGCCCGCGAGGCCCCCACCGCGCCACCTAAAACATCTGCCAGCTCCCGGATAAGCGCAAAATTCTCTGCTTTCCGCAGCCCCCGGCCTCCGGAGACAATGATTTCCGCATCCTGCAAATCCACGGCGTCCGCATTCTCTTCCCGGATAACTTCCAAGATCTTCGTCAAAATTGTCTTCTCATTCAGCTCCACCGGCTGCCGGATGACTTCTGCTTGCCGGGAAAAATCTGGCTCCGCTTTTTTCATCACTCGAGGGCGCACTGTCGCCATTTGCGGCCGGGCATAGCGACACACAATTGTCGCCATCACATTGCCGCCAAAGGCCGGACGCGTTTGCATGAGCAGGCGCGTTTCGGGATCAATGGCCAGGCCTGTGCAATCCGCTGTCAGGCCCGCGCCAATCCGGGCAGCGACGCGCGGCGCCAAATCGCGGCCCAGGGGCGTGGCGCCCACAAGCACAATCTCCGGCTTATAGCGATTAATAAGGCCGCAGATCACATTTGTAAACGGATCCGTGCGATAGCAGGCCAATGTCTCATGTTCTACAAGATACACTTTGTCCGCCCCATAAGCCGCGGCTGTCGGCACTAGCGCCTCGACTTCCTGACCACAAAGCACGAGACTGACCTCTGTGCCCAGATCGCCAGCGAGCTTTTGCGCCTCCCCGAGCAGCTCTAATGACACTTCGGCCAGCTTCCCCTCGTGCGTCTCGCCCAAAACCCACACGCCTTTGTATTGGCTTGTGTCCATTTCTTGCGGGCGCTGTACTTCCATCACGATGGCGTCAAAGCGACAGCTGCTTACACAGGCTCCGCAGCTCGTACAGGCTTCTGTGAAGCGTGCCTTGCCCTCCACTATTTCAATAGCGCCATAAGGACAGGCCGCCAAACATAATCGGCAGCCTGTGCATTTTTCCGGATCTA
>CAZUOJ010000153.1:0-6337 GCA_964622325.1 uncultured Armatimonadia bacterium | reverse complement strand
GCGATATTTGGGCCCTCTGTCAAGCGCGCCCAGGCGCTGGACACCGGCGCCGCTCTGCGCGAACGCCTCGCCCGCCACCCCAGCCTGATGATTATCAACGACGAAGCCCATCATGTCCACGATCCCGAGCTCGCCTGGATGCGCGCCATTGATACTTTGCACACCGAGAGCCAGCGCCGCGGCAACAGGGGCGTGTGCCTGCAACTGGATTTCACCGCCACGCCCAAACATCCCGACGGCAGCCTCTTTCGGCATATCGTGAGCGATTATCCCCTGGGCGACGCCGTCGACGCCGGCATAGTGAAAGTCCCTGTGCTGGGCGAATCGGATGAGCTGCGCCTCCTGGGCGATAAACAGGCGCCCGCCTCGCTGCGCTATCGCATCCATTTGCAAATTGCCTATCAGCGCTATGTCTCCCAATTTGAAGAATACAGCAAAGTCCGCAAGCCCATTCTTTTTGTGATGACTGAAGATGCGAAATCCGCCGATGACATCGCCGCCTATTTAGACAGTGAGGCTTTTCCCCTGCTGAAGGGCCGCGTGTTAAACATCCACACGCGTCTGAAGGGCTCTTTGAAAAAAGTCCAGCGCGGCGGGCGGGAAATCCGGGAATTCGTGGAAAATGAAAAGGGCATTTCCGCCGAGGATTTGCGGGAGCTGCGCCGCATATCGCGGGAATTAGACGCCAAAGACAGCCCCTATCGCTGCGTTGTCTCCGTGCTGATGCTGCGCGAGGGCTGGGATGTGCGCAATGTGACCACTATCGTGCCGCTGCGGCCTCTTTCGGCCCGGGCGGAAATTTTGCCCGAACAGACTCTGGGCCGGGGCTTGCGGCGCATGTTCCCCGAACAGGAACTGCCCGAAAAAGTCGTTGTCATCGATCATCCCAAATTCCGCAAATTATATGCCAAGGAATTAGCTCAGGAGGGCGTGGATCCCGTCCCAGAAACAGATCCGAAAGCAAAACACACCGTCAGCATATATGTGGATTGGGATCACAAGCCCGTAGAGGAGCTGGAAATCGCCTGGCCGCAAGTGACAGAAGCCTTTATCTCCCGGCCGGAGCTGGAAGAGCTGACCTTTGAGGAGATACGGGATTATTTTCGAAAGAATTATGAGCCGCTGCCCGTGAAGGAAGAAAGCCCGCGGGAGCTTGTCTATCAGGAACGGCATATTCTGACGGAAGAAATTGTGGCCCAATTGAAAATTCATCTGGGCTTGTTGGAAAAAGCCTATTCAGCGGCGGATTATTTCGCCCAGATGCTGGGGCGCCTGTGCCATCTGCCCAGCCCCACCAGTAAGCTCAAGCCCCTAATCGAGCGTTTCCTGGCCGAAGTGCTCTTTGAGCGCCCCGTGGATTTATATTCCGGCGAAGTGGATCATCGAATGAAGGACAGCGATGTGCTGGCCCATGTGCGGGCGACCTTCGAGCCGCTGCTGCGCCGCAAATTAATCTGTCTGCAGGAACGACAGCGCCTGCCCCAGCAGCATCGGCTTTCCGAATGGCGCCCGTATCAGGCCACCGCCACGAAAGATCGTCCTGCGGTCGGCGCCAGCAGGACAATGTTCAATCTCGTGCCCTGTGACAATGAATTTGAGCAGGAATTCGTGGAGCATTGCGATTATGCGCCCGATGTGGCGGCCTTTGCCAAAAATGCCGGTCCCCAGAAATTGATGATTGATTATTTGCGCCCCAATGGCCAGAGCGCCCTTTACGCCCCGGATTTTTTCGTCCGGCTGGCAGATGGCCGCTATCTTTTGGTGGAATTGAAGGGCCGCGTCGATGAGGAAGTGCCCGTCAAAGCCCGGGCCGCCGTAGAATGGTGTAAGGCCGCCAGCAGCGCGGAAGCTTCCTGGCATTATCTGTATGTGCCGTACGAGACATTTCAAGAGCTTTGCTTCAGCCCCATGGAGGAATTATACGGAGCCTGTCAGCCGGCTTTACAGCAATTATTAGCCGAGGCGGAAATCCAGCAGCACGCCCTGATGGCGCAGGAAGCGACTCGCCACGCCCAAACAGAAGCTTTTTATCAGGAGCTCTTGCAAGAGGCAGGCCTGTCGCAATTGCCGGCAGAAATCGAGCAGCCGGCGCGGGAAGCCGCGCAACTGTTGGAATACGCGATTGCGCAAAATATGTCCAATCTGGCCTCCCCCTTCAATCATCTTTTGTATCTTTTTGATCATTATGCGATGCAGATTGTGGAGCGAGTTTTGGGCCCGCGGATTCCCTCGGATGAAGCGCAGCATCAGAGTTATTTTAATCCGCCTCTTAACAGCCTGCATTATTCGCTGCGCATGCAAATGGAGCGCAATCAACGCTATTTACGGCAGAATCTGGTGCACGGGCGCTCCTTGCAAAGAATGGGAACGCTTTTGTTCTGTATTTATTATGCCCACATAGAGCGGGCAGACATTGACGGCGTATGGCGGGATGTGGCGGAAGTTTTTGCCGCGCCGGAATTTGCGGCCGTGTATGAAGATTTGAGCGCCGTCAATCGCCTGCGCAACAAAAGCGTGGCCCATGTGGAAGAGCCGCTCAGCGATCCCGCGGAAGCTCGGGAGGCGATGTCCTTGTGGCTGCGCTGCCTGAATTCCCTGCATCATTTGGCCCAGCTGGTCTCGGCCCCGCAGCCATAGAGCAAGTTTTGCGCGACGAATAGAAAACGGGGAGCAGGGAGTTCGCCTGCACTTTCAGGGAAGCGGAGGCCTGTCACAACAAGCCCGCCCCGCCTTTTTTCGCGGCGGGGCGGGCTTTGTGCAGGGAGGGAGTTGTCAATTTAGGGACGCTTTTGCAGCACGCCGAAATCAAAGCGCTGGATGCCTTCATCAGCGGGCGGCTGGCGCCGCGGGGCGCGGGCAGAACGCGCTCCCGTGGCATTCGCGTTTTTAGCGGGCGGCGGCGCGGCTTTCGGGGGCAAAAGCTCGCTCAGGCGCTCCATAATACGCGGTCCCCGAAAAGTGCCGCTTTCATCGAGCAGATGGGGCACAATGAAAATGACAATTTCACGCTGCTCCCGCGACCGATCGGTGCTGCGGAATAGATTTCCCACTAGCGGAATATCGCCCAGCACGGGAATTTTGCGCACAATGCTGTTTTCGATTTCCTGCAAGAGCCCCCCTACCGCAATGACTTCTCCGTCCTTGACGCGCAAAGTCCCCTCCACTGTGCGCCGAATAATTACAGGAAGTTGATTGCTCCCCTGGCCTTTGGCGTCCGCCACCGTGGGCCTGATCCGCATCGTGATTTCGCCCGACGCCTCCGCCACAAAGGGAGTTATTTCCAGCCCCACAGTCGCGCTGATTTGCTGCAAAGTCGTGTAGGGATAGCTCACAGGCCCTGTCACTACCGTAAAATATTGCTCAGTGGCCACATCCACTTTCGCCATACGTCCTTCTTGGGCGACGATGTTCGGATTTGCCTTCATAGTGGCTTTTTGTTTGCTCACGAGCCAGAGCATTTTGGCGAGCAGTTGCTGGGCGATATCGCGATATGTCATCAGCCCCGAGCCGCTGTCAAAGCTGAAATATTTCGTTTGCAGGCTGTCGCTGAATTCCGTCAGATTGCCCGCTTGTGTCTCGACGACGAGCGCCTCAATCATAATCTGCCGCGGCGGACGATCCAGCTGACGAATGATGGCAATGACTTCTTGCAGGATCGGACGGGGCGCAGTCACGACAATCACATTTCCTATTTCGTCGCTTTTGACATATCTTTCGTATAAAGACGGCAGCAGGCCCCGCACTTCCTTGCTGGATAGATAATTCAATTCCACTGATTCCGTCTCCGCCAGCGCGCGGAAGGCGGAGCTTTCCGGCATGGGCGAGCCTACCAGCCACACATTCTCCTCGATTTGTTTATATACATAGCCGCCAGGCAGGCACATCCACTGCAGGGCTTTCTCAAAAGGCACATTTTTCAAGTCCAAAGTCACAACGCCTCGCACATCTTCTGTGGGAATAATGATAATGCCCGTTTGCGCGCTTAAATCCGCCAGCGCCTGCCGCAGATCCGTATCGAAGAATGAGTTCGTGACGCGGACTTCGGCCGGCTTTTCTGGTGCCGCAGTCGCCGGCGGCGAAGCAGATGTTCCCTCGGCTGCCTCCTGCGCCCAGCTCATCCCCTCCCGGCTCCCGCCTGCCCCCACGAGAAGGAACAGGATAATAATGACAGTTCCCCATCCTGCGTGTTGTAATTTTTTCATTGCCGAATTCCCCCTGCGAATGTGATGGCATACAAATGCCTTTGGCTTTATTCTGGCTATTCCAGCAGCCACTCCTGCCCGAGCAGCCGTACGCCCCAGCCCGCCAGACGCCCCCGCACGCGATTGCCGCGCCCGAAGAGCACGATCAGTCCGCCTGGCGCCAGCACATCCCCCTGCCAGCGCAAATGCGTCCCTGTGAGATGGATCCCCGCCCGCAGCGAATAAAACACGACGCCGTGCTGATGGGCGATGAATTGCACTTCCGCGCCAGAAACATGGATGGCGTCTGTCGCCAGAAAAGTGACGGGCCCGAAAGTCTGATGCTCCGCATATATTTCCAGGCTCCCCTGCACAAAATATGTCCCGGGCCGCAGCGGCGGCTGGCCTGGCGCAAATGTCAGCGGCCCCTCATAATAATAATCAATATGAAACAGCGCCGGGTTGAGCAGGGCTGGATTGGGCTGGGGCTCGGCCGGGCCTTTTTGCAGCAGCAATTCATTGGCGCGCGGCCCGTATCCATTCGCCACGGAGGCCCCCTCCCCATAGCGACATTCCCCCCGCACGCGATTGGCAAAGCCGTTCACGCGCACATAGCGCCGCGCCTGCACCGGCCCCTCGATGAGATTATCCATGCCCTCCAGGCGCACATCCCGATTGGAAAATACGCCCTGGGGCACGCGCAGCCGCATGTCCGCTCCCATCAGCACAAAATCCCCCTCATCGGCGAATACGCCAAAATCGCCCCATGTCCCCTGCTGTTGCGGCGACACGAGAGACGGAGCCATCCCGGCCTCCCCGGGCCGCGGCGGAATATACAGCCGGATAGTTGCCGTGGCGGAGGCGCTGCGCCGCGGCTGGGCCAGCGCCCCGACGACAATTAAAATCGCGCCCGCAAAAAGCAACGCCCCTGCCACGCTTATTCCCGTCCGCATGGCCTGTGGCTCCCTGGCGGCTGTAAGGTCTTTCCAAAGCCCAATAAAGTCATTTCGGTCCGCCTGTGTCGGCGATATGTTTGGTTTAGCCCCCGCCGGCGGGCGCACCGGCTGGCTGTTGTTCCGCCGCAGGGGCGCCCCCGGGCGGCTCTTTCTTTTCCGCCTCGGCGGCGGGCTCCTCGGCTGGCTGCTGGGAAAGCGGCCGCACTTCCAGCTGCAGCTTCCCGTCCTCACCCTTCTGGATGTCCAGCTCCGCCTTGAGCTCCGTCGCGCTCGCATTCTCCAGCGGCACGAGGCTCGCCTGCAGCACATATTTCCCGGCCGCAATGTCCTTCAAGTCCAGCTCCCCCAGCATATCCGTCCGGCATTCCGGCAGCAGCACCGCCTGGGCTGCCTGCAGGTCCCCCTTGCGCACGACGCTGCCGTCCGCCGCCACGAGCCGATAGCTGCCCTTCGGCATCAGATGGAAGGGGCTGGCGTTGTACAGCATCGCCGCCACGCCGTATTTGCCCCCTTCGGCTTCGCTCAGGCGCAGCATGCCTGTCGCAATTTTTAACGGCTCCTGGGTCGGCGTTTTGATTTGCAGGAGCGCTTCCTGCAGCGCCGACACTTCTTTGCCCAGACGCGTGGCGGTCAGGCACAGCCGCCCGTAATAGCTCCCCTGGACATTGGGGGGAATGCGGCAGCGCAATTGCACTTTACGGGTCTGGCGGGGCCCGATGACGAATTGCGCGGGCAGGGCCTGGAGCCACAGGGCGCAGCTGCGGCGCGCCTCCTGCAGCGCCGGGGGCAGCGCCTCCAGATGCGCCGGCGGCTTGATTTCCACCCGCACCTGCAGCGGGCTTTCATCTGTGTTGGAGAAGCTGGCGAAGCCGGTGCTTTCGCGGCCCGGCTGGCCCTCGATGGCGAGCAGGGCGGGCTCCAGCTTGCAGGCCACTTCCTCCATCCCGGCGGCGGTCGGCGGCGGACCCTCTATGCTCATCGTCTGCTCGCCGGTCGCCACGCGCCGGCCCCCGCTCTGCGCCTCCGCCCGGACCAGATATTCCCCCCCGGCGAATATCCGCCCCGTGTCCAGCGCAAAAGTCAGCGTGTTATCGGGAAAGATTTCCTTCGTTTCGCTCGTGCCGCTCCAGATCCGCCGCTTCTGCTCGCCCTCCAGCCGATACACGGTCGCCTGGACGCTGACTTCGCCCAGCATCTCGC
>CAZUOJ010000152.1:0-6370 GCA_964622325.1 uncultured Armatimonadia bacterium | reverse complement strand
CGGATTTGCACATAGCCCTGGCGATGGGCAAGCACGCGGACGGTCGTGCCCGGCACATGATACATTCCATCAATTTCCCCGCGGCTGTTGCGCGTCAACTCTAAATAGCCGTTTCCCAGACATTCCACATCCGTCCACACTGCCCGCATGATTTCCGTAAAAGTCATTTCGGGATGGCA
The DNA here is from genome assembly GCA_964622325.1 of uncultured Armatimonadia bacterium. Lineage (GTDB taxonomy): Bacteria > Armatimonadota > Zipacnadia > Zipacnadales > UBA11051 > JAJFUB01. Next base: position 6,191 of record CAZUOJ010000152.1, on the reverse strand, counting down.
ATTTTCAAACAGATTTTGCAAAATGGCCAGATTTTCGCGCGAGGCCTGGCCAGCCTCTGTGGCAGGCACAAAGCGATAGCCGAGGCCCACGATATTTGTCGTTTTCGCATCCACACACGCCTTATGCGCCGAATTCATTTCATACAGCGCGGCGAGGGCCTCCAAATCGTACGGCGGCTCCACGACTTCTCCTGTGGCGTAAATCTCCCCCCACGGCGTATCGGGCAATTGCTGGCTTGCGCCCCGCTGCGGCGCGCCGACAATCTGCGCTTTAATTAGCTCGGACATAAATCCGCCTCCCGCTTTCCAATACTCATTACGCTCATTGCCTTCTGAGCAACGAAATAAAAAGCCGCTTTCCAGACAAAGCGGCTGATTTTGGGCGTTCCGGAAAGATGTATATGCGGCTCGGCCTGATTAAACAAAAGCCGCGCGCGTATGTTACACGATGCGGCTTTTAACATCGGTGCCGCCCCAGGCCCGGATGGCTTCGCTGACGGCGCCCGCCACGGCATCGGCGACATCTTTGGAGCCGCCGGGCGGATGATCCACTTTTAAGCCCTTGATTAATTCCAGTCGACGGCATTCCTCAAAAAACGGCTTGTAATAATACAGCCGTAAGCGCCTGTCATACAGGAGCTCCTTTAATGTCTCATACGCCGTCAAATCCCGATCCACAGACACCGTCGTGACATTTATGCCCTGCCGGCGTAAGATTTGCTGGCTGTCGGCGCTTTGCCAGCCGTCGTAGCTCACTTGCGCAATGGGAAAGCCGCGCCGCCGCAAATTTAAGATAAGCTCCCGCACATACGAAAGATTGATTTCCTCGCCCGGACGCGCCTTCAATTGCTGCATCAGCTCCACGATGGCCACAGGCCGCCCCTGTTCGCTGACGACTTTGGCCATTGCAATCCCGCACGCATCCTTCTTCAAGCCCAAATCCACATGAATATAGCGCGGCGCCCGATCCGCGGGACGAAACCAATCAGCCAGTCTATTCCCTTCCTCAAAAGGATGCCGCAAAGGCGGCTCGCGTTCCGGGATCCCCTGCGTCGGGGCCTCCGTTCGCGTCGCTGCTGGCGCAGATAGTGCTGACACGTTTCCGGCTTTTTGCGGCTTTTCTTCCGCTTGTTGGGCAGAGCAGGAAGAGTTTGGCGGCAGCGCCTGTGGGCCTGTGACGGTGCCGAACGGCAATCCAGCCGCCTCCTCTAAGGCCGTCAAATCCACAAAAAAGGCCTGGAAGGCAGGCCCCGGCGCCGCCGCCAAATCACGCAGCGCTTTTTCCGGATTCTGCCGAAAATCCCGCTCAAATTCGATGGGAATCCGCCAGCCCTTGTATTCAAATTTCCGCCCACAAAAACATTTGGCCGCTTTGATTTCCCAGGTCGCTTTTTGCGAGGCAAATATGGCCGGATTTGTCTCGGCTTCCCGCAGCTTGCGCATGATGAAATCTTCGCAATGACGCGGCGACGAGGCAATCAACATCAAGCCGCGCGAGCCAAAGCGCGATTTAATCCGCCGCTGCAACGCCAGATACACATCCTCTGCCGCCTCGCGCTCGCCATCTAATGTCTCCACAAAAAAGCTCGCTTCATCCATCACGGCACAGAGCACATTCAGCCCCAGCGGGAATGTTTCGCTGGAATTGCCCGGCAAGATAATTACATTCTTGGGAAAATGCAGCTCCGTGCGTACGCGATTATCAGGCGGATAAAATTCCCGAAACCAATAAGAATTATTCACAAGCCGCCGGATGTGGGCGAACACGACTTTTTCCGCCAGGCGCGCCGTCGGCCCCACATTCACAAGATGAATGGGGCTATCTTCGGCCAGGCCATAATAGCTTTGGGGGTTGCGCAAGCACAAAGTCCGATATGCCATATAAGTAAGCGCCAGCGCACACAAAAAGCTCTTCCCCGAGCCAATTCCCCAGCATAAGACAGCTTCTTCATAGCGGCCGCGAAAAATGGCGCTTAAAGTGTCCTGAATTTTGGGATACACGCTGTCCCCGAGCCCTAAATAGGCCTCCTCCTGCACAAAGCGGCGCACGCTGACGGGATATTCTTCATATGCGCCTCTGAGGGTCCCGGCTGACTGTTTGGGCGTTTGTTGTGCTTTTGGCTTCTTTTTCATCTTCGGCCTCATGAATGTTGCTGCGTGAAGCCCTCCATAATTGCAAGTATAGAAATCGCTTTTTTGTTGCAGCTCCTGGACGCCCTCTTGCATTTTTCGCCCAAATTTTGGGGATAATCAAGCCCAGCTCTAAAAATGACATTATAGGGCAGCTCAATCTGTGTATTGTATGAAGGAGGGAAAACATTGCTTTTGCGAGAAAATCTCCTCGCAAAAAAGCAGGCGCTTTGTGAGCGTTCCCTTATGGGGGAAGCCTAATAAGGGCTTTTCGTGCCCATTACGCTCTTTTACAGTGCCCCAATGAATTCGATTAAAGAAGCAAAAAATACATTGCTCAAAATAAGGAGGACAGAATGGTGCTGCCATTTCGCCAAATTCATCTGGATTTCCACACAAGCGAAGCGATTGAGGGAATTGGGGCGGATTTTGATGCCGAAGAATTCGCGGCCACATTAGCCCAGGCGGGCGTCAATTCTGTAACATGCTTTGCCCGTTGCCATCATGGCTGGATTTATTATGACACAGCTCGCTTCCCCGAACGGCGCCATCCTCATCTCACACGCAATCTGCTCGCGGAACAAATTGCCGCCTGTCACGCCCGCGGGATACGCGTGCCCATATATGTGACGGTGCGCTGGGATCATTTCACAGCAAGAAAGCATCCGGAATGGCTCGTCGTGGACGAAAATGGCTGTATTGTGGGGACAAAGCCTTATGAAGCGGGATTTTATCGGCAATTGTGCCTTAATACGCCTTATGTGGATTTTTTGGAAGAGCATGTCCAGGAAATTTGTGAGCTCTTTGCTGTGGACGGCTTTTTCTTTGACATTGTCTTTGCGACGCCTTGCAGCTGTGAATTTTGCAAGCAGGATATGCTGGCCGCGGGAATGGATCCCGCAGATGCGGCGCAGCGGCAAGCCTTCGCCGAAATTGTTTTGCAGCGCTTCCAGGAACGGATGAGTCAATGCGTGCGCAAGCTACAGCCTCAGGCGACGATATTTTACAACAGCGGCCATGTGGGCCCCCGCCATCGCCGAATGCTGGCAGCATTCACACATCTGGAGCTGGAATCCTTGCCCAGCGGCGGCTGGGGCTATATGCATTTCCCCGTAGCGCAACGCTATGCTCGCACATTGGGCGTGCCCACATTAGGCATGACGGGCAAATTCCACACATCGTGGGGCGATTTCTCCTCGTATAAGAATCCGGCGGCTTTAGAGTTTGAATGTTTCCAGATGCTGGCTTTGGGAGCCTGCTGCTCCATCGGGGATCAGCTCCATCCGACAGGAAAAATAGAAGAGGAAACATATAAGCTGGTGGGGCATGTGTATCAGCAAGTGGCGGCTGTGGAGCCCTTTTGCCGGAATGCCCAGCCTCTGGCGGAAGTGGGCGTCCTTACGCCCGAGGAATTTGTAGGGAGCGGCTCGCATAGCTTGCCTTCTTCGATCATTGGCGCCACACGCTTGCTTCAGGAGCTGCGCCAGCAATTTGACATTCTGGATAGTCAGGCTGATTTCAGCGCCTATCGTCTGCTTATTCTGCCTGATGAAATTCCCGTAAACGAAGCGCTTCGCCAAAAATTGTCCGCCTATATAGAGCAGGGCGGAGCGATCATTGCTTCCTATAAGTCAGGCCTGGATCCGCAGCAGCAAGCGTTTAATCTGCCTGAATTAGGCGTGCGTTACATTGGGCCAGCGCCATATGCGCCAGATTTCATCGTGGCGGAAAAGCTCGGCGGCAGCCGCCCTCATACGCCGCAAGTTATGTACGCACAGGGCTTGCAAGTGGCGGCGGAGGAAGGGACACAGATCTTGTCCTCCATGGTGCAGCCTTATTTTAATCGTTCCTGGCGGCATTTTTGCTCGCATCGACATACGCCGCCCGCTGGCCCTGCTTCCTATCCCGGCGCCACACAGCGCGGCTTCTGCATTTATTTTATGCATCCTATTTTTTCCTTATATGAACAAAAGGCGCCCTTATGGTGCAAAGAGCTGCTGGCGGGCGCCATCCAGCAGCTCCTGCCCGATCCGCTTGTGCGGGCAAAAGGCCCCTCTACATTGCAAGCACATTTGCATTGGCAGCCGGACGCGCGCCGTTACATTTTGCATCTGCTTCATTATATTCCGGAGCGGCGGGGACGCGAATTTGACATAATTGAAGATATCATCCCGCTTTACAACATAGAAATTTCTCTACGCCTCTCTTCTGTATCACAAGTATCGCTGGAGCCCCAGGGACAGGCTCTGTCTTTTTCGCAAAATAACGGCTATGTGTCCTTTGTCGTGCCTGAATTGCATGGGCATCAATTAATCGTGGCACAGGGCGAATAATTTAATAATAATGAAGAGGCTTCTTATGCGCCTGTTATTTACATTTTGGCTAATATTTATCGGCGGGAGCGCCGCATTGATAGCCGCGTATGCACAGCTGCTACAGGAAGATGCATTTGTCAGGCAGCGGCGGGAGGCGGCGCATCGGCAGCGCCGTATTATCCTCAATGATGATGGCAATGTCGTGATTTATTATCCCCGGGATTTGCCTGTTACAGCCGAACATGTGCTCGCGCAGCGCACATCGCCGCTTGTCGGCTCCCATGTGGATAGCATTTTTTATTGCCCCATCAGCGCGGGCTTTGGCTATTTCACACATAACACAAAAGTGGGCGCTGTGCTGGAACATCCTATTTTTGGCAGCCGCAATATCGCCCGAGAGCTGATTGAACAGGGCACAGACGCCCTGAAAATGATAGTGGATTTCGCGCACGCCCATGGCCTGGAAGTCTTCTTCTCCATGCGAATGAATGATACGCATGATGCTGCCCACAGGCCGGATAATCCCTATCCGCTGTTTCCGCCGCTTAAACAACAGCATCCGGAATGGCTTTTAGGCTCATGGGACAAGCGCCCCCCTTATGCCCCGTGGAGCTCCGTGGATTATGGGCGCCCGGAAATTCGTGAATTGGCTTTTCGCTTCATTGAGGAAGTCTGCCAGAATTATGAAGTGGATGGCGTGGAGCTGGATTTCTTCCGCCATCTGGCTTTCTTCAAGTCCGTGGCGTATGGGGGGCAAGCCTCCCAGGAAGAACGAAATATGATGACAGAGCTTATCCGGCGTATTCGGCAGATGGCGGAGGCCGAGGGGCGCAAGCGCGGCCGGCCGATCTTGCTGGCTGTGCGCGTCCCGGACTCTGTGGAATATTGCCGCGCTGTCGGCCTGGATTTAGAGCGCTGGCTCGCCGATGGCCTTATCGATTTGCTCATCGGCAGCGGCTATTTTCAGCTAAATCCCTGGGAATATCTCGTCGAGCTCGGGCATAAATATGGCGTGCCCGTATATCCCTCGCTGGATGAAAGCCGCGTGCGCAGCGATGGCCCTCCGTATCCGCGCAATTCCATTGAAAGCTATCGGGCGCGGGCGGCGCAAGCCTGGCAAAGCGGCGCCGATGGCGTGTATCTGTTTAATTTCTTCAATCCCCGCTCGCCCATGCTGCGGGAAATCGGCGATCCGCATGTGCTTTCGCGGCTGGATAAATATTATTTTGTCACAGTGCGCAATTACAGCCCGGAAATGTATCTCAAAGGCGGGCGCGCCTTCCAGAATCTCCCTGTGCTCACGCCCGACAATCCTCTTCCGCTCACGCAGCAAGAGCCTGTAACATTGCCCTTATGGCTGGGAGAGCAGCCGGAAGCGATTCAAGCGGCAAAGCCCCGCCTTACATTAGCCCTGTTGTGTCCAGCTCCCTATCCGCTACAAGTCTCTTTTAACGGCGCAGCGCTAGCAGCGCCTACGCGACAAGGCGTGTGGCAACATTATGAGGTGCCGCCCTACGCGATTAAGCCAGGCAAAAATGAAGTGCGCCTCACGCTCCAGCCGCCTGCCGCTTCCGAAAAAGAAGCCTGGGAAGTCGTCTGGCAGGGGCCCAATAAGCCGGCGGCGCCCTGGACAAGCGATCGGCCGTCCTCCTCTAATGTAGTGGCGGAGCCTCAACAGGAGGCGCTGCGCATTGCCGATTCCGGCACGCAAAGCGGCGATTATCTGTATTTTTATTATGCCTGGAA
>CAZUOJ010000151.1:0-6434 GCA_964622325.1 uncultured Armatimonadia bacterium | reverse complement strand
GAGCCCCGCGGGATTTTGAGTCCCGTGCGTCTACCAATTCCACCACTCCGGCACCGCAATTATCAGTATAGCTCATAGCCTTCCTTTAGTCAATGGGAAAAATATAGAGCCATCATCCTAAATATCCCATTATTTCATTGGCGGAGCCCATAAGCTGCGCTTTTCAGAGAATAAGGGACGCGGCTAATGCTCATATTTCCGACTAAAAAGCATTGATGCGCTAAAGAATGAACAATAGCGCCTGGGAAAGCCTGAACGCATAGCCAGCACGACTTGCCTGTTGCAGGGGGAAATGTTAGACTCCTCGCAGCGAAATAGCAGGGTGAAGCCTCAAAATAACAATTTTGCCTGAGAAGATATTTGCCCGGCTTTGGCTTTCGCGCAAAAAGCGGGGCAAGGAATGACTCTTAAGCCCGTAATCCTGTGGGAGGGCTTTCATATGAACAACAATTTATACGAAAATCAGCCTGCAAATAATGCCGAAGAGGCTTCTGGAGCGCTGGAAGAGACAAAAGCGAAGCATGAGCCTTTGAATGTGCCGCCAACAGAGAGCACAGACAAGGCGGAATCAAACAGCCGCCAGGAAACACCAGGCGAGGCTTCTGAGGGGCCCGGGCTGTCTTCCCGCAATGAAGGGCCGCCTCCTCCGCCCCCTCCGCCAGCGCCGTGGGGGATAGGGGCGCCCCCGGCGGGCGTGCCGCCCCATTGGCAAGGGCGCGCCTCCGCCACGCCTCCCCCGCGTCCTCCCTCTATATGGCGCACACTGTTAATAGTGCTGGCTGTGCTTTTGATGTTCGGAGTTATTTTTGTTTTTTTCGCGATGTTCGTATCAATGTTCCAGCCGGCGCCAGCCATTGTGGGCGAACATGTAGGCGTGATTGAAATCGAGGGCGTGATCCGGGATGGGGGGGAAGGGGGGCTATTTTGGGGGCCTGCCGGCGCTCGCGGCATTATGCGACAAATCCGTCAAGCCGCCAAAGATGACAACACAAAGGCTGTTGTGTTGCTGATTAACAGTCCTGGAGGCAGCGCAGCCGCCGCCCACGCGATATATCAGGAAATTATGCGGCTGCGTCAGAAGAAAAAAGTTGTGGCATGCCTCACAGATATGGCGGCTTCGGGCGGCTATTATGTCGCTTCGGCCTGTGACAAAATCGTGGCTGAAGGCTCCACCTTAACAGGCAGCATTGGCGTGATTTTTGGCAATATCGGCTATTATGGGCTAATGAAGAAATTAGGCTTGACGAACGAAACGATCACAGCGGGCAAATACAAGGATATGGGCAGCGGCGCCCGGCCAATGACAGCCGAAGAGCGGGCGCTGATTGTCGGCATGCTGCAAGATGTGTACAATCAATTTCTGCGCGCCGTGGCCGAAGGACGGCGAATGGATATCGCGAGAGTGCGAGAGCTGGCACAGGGACGGATTTACACAGGCGCCCAAGCCAAAGCCGTTGGCCTCGTAGATGAGCTGGGAAATTTTTATGACGCTGTGGAGCTAGCGGGGAAATTAGGCGGCATTCGGGGAGAGCCCAAATTGCGTTATTTTGGCCAGCCGCGGGGACTGTTCAGCGAACTTTTCGGCGCCGAAAGTCTCTTCCGAAACAAGGGCTGGGGGGAGCTTTATCGGAATATGCTTCCTGTGCCAGGGCCAATGCTCCTGTGGCCTTATGCATATCGCTTGGAGCCATTATTGCCCATCATGGAATAGCGGGATCGCAGGCCAGGCAGAAGCTGAAAGCTATGTCTTTTGAAAAAACGCAGCTAGCTGAGTCCGTGCCCATTATTGAGATTATCGTATGAGAAATTTTAATTGCGGACGCTTTGTATGGCGAAATTGCTTTTGATAGATGGCAATAGCCTCCTCCATCGCGCTTATCATGCGTTGCCGCCGCTGTCCAATTCAGCAGGCCAGCCGACGAATGCCGTGTATGGCTTTGCCCAGATGATATGGCCGCTTCTGGAAAACGAGCCGCCTGATTTTGCGGCTGTGGCTTTTGACACGCCGGAGCCCACATTCCGGCATGAGCTGACTCCCACATATAAAGCCACACGGCCCGAGATGGAAGAGGAATTGCGCGTCCAGATAGAGCTGGCGAAAGAATTAGTGGATGCGCTGGGGCTGCTGCGTGTGGAGCGGCCGGGCTTAGAGGCAGATGACATTATTGGCACATTAGCGGAACAGGGGCGCGCCCAGGGCTATGAAGTGCTGATTGTCAGCGGGGATCGGGATCTGGCCCAGCTTGTTAAGCCGGGCATTCGGCTGCTCGCCACGCTGAAGGGACTGACAGATGTCAAAATCTATGATGAAGCTGCTGTCAGAGAGCAATATGGCGTGGGGCCCGAGCAAATTGCGGATTTAAAGGCGCTGGCGGGCGATCCGTCAGATAATATTCCCGGCGTTGCAGGCATTGGGCCTGTGGGCGCGGCGAAATTGCTGCAGCAATTCGGCGGCATCATAGAATTATACGATCGTTTGGAGGAAGTCACGCCCGAGTCATTGCGGCAGCGATTGGAGACAGCCCGCGAAGCTGTATTGTTGGGGAGACAATTAGCGCGCATTGTCACGGATGTGCCCTTGGACATCACAGAAGCGCAAATGCGCTGGCGGGGGCCTCACAAAGCGGCTGTGCGCCGCTTATTTGCGCGTCTGGAATTTAGCAGTCTTCTGGAACGCACGAGCCAATGGGGGGCCGAATGGGAAGGCGAGATCCATTTAGCTCAGGAAGCGCAGCTTGAGGATTTGTGCACAAAGGCACGTCAGCAGGGCCATTTGACAATTGCTCCCGCTGTGGGGCCCAATGGCGAAAGAGCCCTGGCGTTATGTGTGGGCTATGAGCAGGCCTGGCTGTGGATTTTAGGAGATAAAGAGGCTACTGAAAAGTCTGCAAATGCAAGAAATTTGTTTGGAGAGCACGCGGCAGGCTTGCCGTCGTGTTTAGGCGAGATTTTAGCTGATAAAAGTGTCGGCAAGCGCGGCGTGCGATTGAAGGAAGCCGCGCGTTTGCTGTGGCCCTGGAATGTGATACTAGAAGGTTATGAGTTTGATGCCGAGATAGTGGATTATTTGCTGGCGCCGCAGCGCACAAATCACAGCATTATGCTGTATGCGGCGGCGGAGCTCGGCTGGTGGGCGCCCGCCTCGGAGGAATTAGAGTCGAACAAAAGCAGCGGGAGCCGCAAGCGAACTAAAAGCCTGGCCAGCCAAGAGGGAAAAAGTGGCCTGTTGCCTGCGGAGCTGCCCTTGTGGCTTGTGCGGCCGGCTGTAGAAGCCTTGGCCGCCGAGCGGCTGCGTGACATTCTGCTGGATAAATTGGCGGCGCAGGAATTGCTGTCCATTTTTTCGGAAATTGAAATGCCTTTAGCGCGCGTGCTGGCGGAGATGGAGCGAGTGGGAATTGCTGTGGATGTAGAGCGCCTGCAGGAACTGGATCAGCAATTAACGCAGCAGCTTGAGCAGATGAGGGCGGAAATCTTTCAGATGGCAGGCAGCGAATTTAACATAGATTCGCCCAAACAAGTGGGAGAAGTGCTTTTTGGGAAGCTGGGCCTAGCTAAAGGCAAAAAAACAAAGACAGGCTATTCTACAAGTGCAGCTGTATTAGAGGAATTAGCGGCTGAGCATGAAATTGTCGCCAAGATTTTGGCGTATCGGGAGCTTTCCAAGCTGCGCTCCACATTTGTCACGGCTCTGCTGCGGGAGATGGATCCAAAGACACGGCGCGTGCACACGACATTTGAGCAGACAGTTACAGCCACAGGGCGGCTGTCCAGCCGGGGGCCCAATTTGCAAAATATTCCTGTCAAGACAGAAGCAGGACGGCAGATACGGAGCTGCTTTGTGGCGGAGCCGGGCAAGCTGCTTATCAAGGCGGATTATTCACAAATTGAATTGCGGCTGCTGGCGCATTTTTGTGGCGATGAAAGCCTGAGACGGGCATTTCAAGCAGGAGAGGACATTCATCGGCGTACAGCCGCCACAATTTTCAATGTAAGGCCGGAGGATGTCACGCCGGAAATGCGGCGCACGGCCAAGACAGTCAATTTTGCAGTCCTGTATGGAATGGGGGCGCAGGCGCTCAGCCAGGAATTGGGCATCAGCCGCCAGGAGGCACAAAAATTCATTGAACAGTATTTTGCCGCTTTTCCGGCTGTGAAAGCGTTTATGGAACAATTAGTGGCGCAAGCAAAAGCACAAGGCTATGTGACAACAATCATGGGCCGGCGCCGGCCGATGCCCGAATTGTATTCGCCCGATCGGCAAGTTGCAGCCTATGCGGAACGCGCTGCGGCCAACACGCCCTTACAGGGCAGCGCCGCGGATATTGTGAAGGCGGCTATGATCCGCCTGGCGCAAAAGCTAGCCGAACAATATCCACACGCCAAGCTGCTATTGCAAGTGCACGATGAGCTGGTGCTGGAGGCGCCAGAAAAGCAAGCCCCACAAGTGGCCGCTCTTGTCAAGGAGGTGATGGAAGGCATTATCACGCTTAATGTGCCCCTGACGGTGGAGGTGGCGTGGGGAAAGAACTGGCGGGATGTGGAAGGAGGATAAGCGGATAATCTATTTTTCGAGCAATGGGCAAGAGCGTGATATTCTGGCGAGAGAAGAAAAAAAATATTTCTCTGTTAAGAATAATTTTCAGGGGAGCAATCGCTCCTGAACGCGTCGTCAGCGCGACAAAAAAATTTAATCTGTCTCATTTTTATTTTGCTTGTAACAATCCTGAGGAAAAATTTTTCACATTCTGCAATGGGGAAAAATCGCCCACAATTTGGAACAAAGGCCTGTGCGCCTTGGGACGAAGGAGACTGTGAGCAATGCGTTCAGAGTATGGGAATAATGAGGAAAAACTGAATAACAATGAGGATTTAGAGGATCGCTGGGAATTCGATGATGATGAGGACACAGGAGCCGGCGAAGAGGCTGTTGCCCGCAATGAATGGATTGATCTGGCCGCAGCAGGGCCAGCGGAAGTGCGGCCAGGCGATATTGTGACAGGGATTGTGGCGGGCATTTCCAATGAAGGCGTCAGCGTGGATTTGGGAGCGAAATTAGAAGGGCTCATCCCGCGGGCGGAATTCGCCAGTGATGCGGAACTGCCCCGTGTGGATGAGGAGATTGAAGTCTGCGTCGTAAAAATTGACGAGGAAGCAGGAATCATCAAGCTTTCCAAGCGGCGGGCGGATTTTGCCCGTTTGTGGAAACGATTGGAAGAAGCCGTGCATACAGGCGAGCCTGTGGACGGAATGGTTTTGGAGCGCGTCAAGGGAGGCTTGCGCGTGGATGTCGGTGTGCCGGCGTTTGTGCCTGCCTCGCAAGTCAGCACGCGCGATGTGCGGAATCTGGAACGATTTGTGGGACAATCGCTGCGTTTTAAAGTCGTGGAGGCCGATCGGCAGACGAAGAAAGTGATTCTTTCGCATCGGCAATATGTGGAAGAAGAGCGCGAAAAGCGGCGCCAGGAGACGCTGGCGAAGCTGGAGGAAGGGGCGATTGTGGAAGGCAAAGTGCGCAGCCTCACTTCCTATGGGGCGTTTGTGGATTTGGGCGGCGTGGATGGCTTGCTGCATGTCTCGGAAATCACATGGACACGCATTAATCATCCTTCCGAAGCCCTGAAAGTGGGCCAGAAAGTCACAGTGACAGTGCTGGAAATCAATCCCGAGACAAACAAAATCTCGCTTTCTATGCGGCAAATTATGCCCGATCCCTGGAAGGAAGCGGCTCGCAAGCTCAAGCCGGGGCAGCTGGTGAAAGCAAAAATCACGCGCCTTGTCCGCACTGGGGCCTTCGCCCAGCTGCCGCAAGCCGGAGGGATTGAGGGCTTTATTCCCATTTCCGAGCTCAGCCAGCGCCGCATTTCAGATCCAAGTGAAGTGCTCAGTGTGGGCCAGGAAGTGGATTTGAAAATTCAGGAGATTAAAATAGAAGCCCGCCGCATGACTTTGAGCCTGATTGCCGCGGAACAGGAAAAAGAACGGCAGGAATATCAGGCGTATATGCAGCAGCAACAAAAAGCGCGCCTGACTTTAGGCGAACGCCTGGGGGATGTTTTCCAGCAACTGAAAGTTGCTGCCGTTGATTCCGAACAACAGCCGCCCGCCCCGGCTGATGAAAGTGCAGCGGCACAGGAAAAGGCGCAAACAGCGGAAACAGCCGACAGGCTTGCAAGTGCCGCCGCACCCGCGGAGGCCGTAGAAAGCGCGAAAGGAGCGGAAATTGCGGAAGCCTCAGAAAGCGCAAAAATGACGCCACAGCCCAATCCAGAGGCAGAAACAACAGTGCCTGCTGCCGAAACAGCGGTAGAAAAGGCCGAAAGTCCTGGCGAGGCCCAGGCTACTGAGGAGGGCTGTATGGCGGCTGAATTGTCACCCCCCACAGGCGGGGATACAGGCGCGGCCCAAGAGGCTGTAGAAGCTGCGGAAACGGA
>CAZUOJ010000150.1:0-6517 GCA_964622325.1 uncultured Armatimonadia bacterium | reverse complement strand
GGCATGTCGCCACAAAGGAGACGCTGAATAATTTCTGCCGGCATACGCACATCGGCTGCAGCGACAGCGTTGCGCTCTGTGGGCATCTTGTCCGAAATATTAATCATATGAATTCGTTCAGCCAATGTGCTTTCTCCTCTCAGCCGCCAAGGGCGCACATGGCAGTGTCAGGCATCCCTGCTCCCCCAAAATGGCTCCCTGAGGCGGGCTTGCACGCCGCAGCTTCTCGGAAAATGTGTCGGAGCGCCTGTTCAGGAGCAGGCGTTTGAAAAGCGGAGCGCAAATCAAATTCTAACGCGCTGGAAAGACAGGGACGCAGATATCCCGTGGCTGTAATTCGCAAACGATTGCATTGGGCGCAGGGAGGCTCTGAAATTGTGCTGACAATGCCTACGCTGCCTTTTCCATAAGCCCAAACACGGGCAGGGCCGGGGCCAGAAGGAGGGGCGGGGCCCAGATGCGGCCACAAAGGCCGTAACGCCTCTTCCGCAGAGACAAAAAGACGAGAATGCAAGGCTGCGGCTGGCCCTATAGGCATAAGCTCAATAAAACGAATATGCCATCCTTTCTGTTGGGCTAATGCTGCCAAGGACAGAATTTCCTGATCATTGTAGCCGCGCAAGAGCACTGTATTGATTTTAAGAGGAGCAAAGCCAAGAGCGTGAGCTTTCTGCAGGCCTTCTAATGTTCGCTGCAGGCAGCCGCCGCCCGTAATGAGCGCATACACATCCGGCTGGAGGCTGTCCAAGCTGATATTCAAACGGCGCAAGCCTGCTGCATACAATGCTGCAGCCTGTGCGGCGAGATGCTGGCCATTTGTTGTCAGGCTTAAATCCGCCAGGCCTTCAATCCGCAACAGACGCTCTATGAGCTCGGGCAAATCTGCTCGAAGCAGCGGCTCGCCTCCTGTCAGCCGGATATGTCGTATGCCCATTGCCACGGCAGCACGCCCAATGAGCTCTATTTCCTCCAGACTCCAATGCCAATCTGGAACTGACAAATTTTTCGCCTGACAGTACAGGCAGCACAAATTACATTCTGCTGTCACAGAAAGACGCAAATATGTGATGCCGCGTCCGAAAGCATCTACGAGCATAAGCGCTCCGTTGGCCTTTCTGATTCTGGCGAATGCTCCGTAAAGCCATTCAACAGCGCCACGGCGTGAGCCAAAATTGGCGCTACAACAGGAAATTGCTCTTGCACAGCTTTGAGGCTGCCAGAAAGATTAATGATAAGCGTCTGGGCGCGAACGCCTGCAATGGCGCGGGAAAGCATAGCGTGGGGCGTATGGCGCAGGCCCGCCTGGCGGATCGCTTCAGCAATGCCAGGCACTTCATAATCAATGACATCCCGTGTGGCTTCAGGCGTGACATCCCGCGGGCCCAAGCCCGTGCCTCCACATGTCAAAATAACATCTGCATGACAAGCTTGCTTTCGCAGCCAATCAGCTAAAAGTAGGCGTTCGTCAGGCAAAATAGCTGTTGCCACAACAGAATGTCCTTCAGCCTCAACAAGGGCTCGTAAGGCCGGCCCGGAAAGATCCTCCCTTTCGCCTCTATACGCCTTGTCGCTGACTGTGAGAATGGCCACGCGCAAAGGCCTCTGCGTGTTATGTCTTATCATATTTTCTTTCCGCTTCGGAATTTTGTGTATAAAATCTATTATAATTTCTTCTGGGGAATAGACAAAGCCTTTAGAAAACAACGACAATGTGCCGACACAGGAAAGCGAAAAAATCAGGACGGGCAGCAACTGTCGTAGGCTTGATTTTTGCAGGCGGCCGGGGGCGAAGGCTTGTAAAGGATAAAGGCTGGCTGGCTATCGGCGGCGTGCCGATTGTGCAACGCGTGCAGGAAGCCCTGTGTCCGCTCACGCCCACAATCCTTGTGCTGGGCGAGGCGCAAATGCCTCCGGAATGGAAGCTCTCGATTTTGCCGGACGAAATTCCCGGCGCCGGCCCCTTAGCGGCACTCTATGGCGCCATGAAAGCTCAGCCAGCAGAATTATATCTTGCTGTAGCCTGGGATATGCCCTTTGTCACGACTGAGCTTTTGCGTTTTTTGTTGGAAGCCTGTCATGAAGATCGGGAGGCTGTTGTGCCTCATGTTGCTGGCCGTGATCAGCCGCTTTGTGCCGTTTATCGCTATTCCTGTATTAACGCTATTGCCCGTGCGTTAGCACAGGGAAAAAGACAATTCAAGGCTTTTTTCCCGGAAATTAGCCTCTATCGGGCCAAGGAAGCGGAAATAGCTTCATTAGGGGATCCTGCGATTTTGTTTTTCAATGTCAACACGCCTGCAGAATATGCGTTGGCTCAAAAGCTGGCTCCGAAATGGGAAAAATAAGCCCTTACATTGGCGCCAGCTGCAGAACATCTCGCAAGACAGGCTCCAGCCCCTGCGCCATTTTTATAAAGCCCCAATCATTAGGATGGCTGGCATCCACAAGCCCCTCGCGATCATCTGGGCCAAGCAAAGAAAATCCTTCCACAAGATAAATATGCCCGTCTCCAGCATCCTTTCGTAAAGCGACTTCCTGTCTTATAATGTCGCGCATGGCCGCAAATTTGTCATTGCTTCCCCAAAGCTCTGTCAGCGAAAAAATAGGCGTGATGCAAATTATAGGTGTTTGCGGATGAGCGTGTCGCAAAATTTCCAAAAAAGGGCCATAACGCGAGCGAAATTCCTCCAGCGTGGGGCAATTTTGTGCCCAATCCATCACATAGCAGGCTGCGTCAATTTCGGCGATAGCCTCGGCTAAGGCCGGCTCGCCCCGTCCGGCGCCGCTAAAGCCTAAATTCACAAAATCCAGATTGAGGCGGCGGCATACAATCGCCGGATAGCTCATCCCAGCTCGTGTGGCACAGCCGCCCTGCGTGATTGAGGAGCCATAAAAGACAATGGGCTTGTCCGAAGCAAAAGGCGGAGGCGGCTCAATATAAGCTTCTTCATCAAAGCCCAAAGCCAATATCTCTATGGGCCCATAGAGCCCCAAATAAATACAATATTCCCGTCGCTCTCGCGGCATGTGAACAAAAAACGCTTCACAAAAATCGGCCGTATTTGTCGTAGGAAATAGCGGCCGCCAATATTCTCCGTCAATCCATAAATCCAGGCCCAATTGCCCTGAGCGCGGCATATTATTCATATAGGCCAAATTGTCAAAACGCGCCCGTATTGCCAGCGCGGTCGTATTTGAGACAAAGCGCAGCCGGCCGCCGCTTGTGTGTTGTGCCAGCGCCCATACAGCAGGCGGCACTTTATCTTTTAAGCGCGCCGGCAGCCGCCGCAATATTCCATCTTCGCGCCAAAAAGGCAGGCCATTTACAGCCACAGATTCACAGGGAAAGGGGAGCCATTTCATCATAATTTTCGCCTCCCCTCGACAAAGCGACTGTGCTTATAGAGGGGAGGCTATCCCTTTTCATTGTGGAGCTAAGACTGTCACTATAGGCGCAAGAAAAACAGGCTCTGCGTCGCCTATCGTTTGCATGAGCAGGCTAATCAATATTGGCTTTCATCCATGCCAGGCATTTGCGATAGCCAACGCTTCTGTCTTCTCTGCCCTCGTATTCGGCGACCCACGGGCCCTTGTATCCCGCTTTTTTCAATTCAGCAACAGCTTTTTTCAAATTAATTTCTCCTTCGCCCAACGCCTGGCCCCGATATGTTTCCCGCCAGCCAAAGCCATCCTTCATATGTGTGTGCAGCACAAAAGGCGCAATCTCCTCATAGAAGCGATCAATATCCACAAGATCATTGCCGTACCAGCGAACATTCATTGTATCCAGATTGGATCCGATCGTTTGGGGCAAATTGACAGTGCGCAATGTCTGCAACAGCACAGGAATATTGTTGCTCACAAGCCCATGATTGTCCACGGCAAGCTTGACGCCCATCGGCTCGGCCCATTCGGCACACCGCAAAAGACAATTCGTCATTGCCTCCGCCCAGCGCTCCATCGGCACCGATTCTTTCGGCTGGCCCCCTTCTGTGCGCAATGTGTCACAGCCCAGAATTTGAATGACTTTTGCGAAGCGTTTCGCCCGCGCCACTTGATATTCCACCTCTTCCGCCGCCAGCACCACAAAATCATTATGCAGCGAAACGGCTGACGCCTTGAGATTGCGGGCTTCTAATAGCTTAGCCACGGCTTCTGCGTTTTTTTCAGGATTTTCACAGCCTTTCGGCCAGACATCTGGACATTGCAGCTCCACACAGTCAAATCCGCTTTCCGCCGCCCAATCCAGAAATTCTTCCAGCGTTGCTCCGGGCGTATTGTAATGAATCACTCCGTACTTCATCGCTTTAATCTCCTTTTTCTTTCCCAGCATTATTCTGGCCCTGCCGCCAAAGATTGTTATTTCCTTCTCTCATAAAATTGTTGTTCCTCCTTTACAAGGGAAAAAATGTCGGCAGGCGAATTGCTATTGCATGAAGCCTTCTATCTGGACAACAATGATATGGCCTTCAACGCCTTTTGAAGCCCTGGAAAAGCTCGCCAGTCATGGCTGGCCGGCGTTTGAATTATCCTGTGAACATCTCGGCCTTCTGGCTCGCCTGGGCGACAACGCCATTGAAAAATTCGCCGCGACGATGAAGCGACTGAATGTAGATGTCCCCCAGGCTCATGCCACAATTACAGCAGATGTGGCTGCTTTAGATCCGCTGCGTCGCGCGGCAGATATAGCACTAATTCGGCGGGATATTGAGATTTGCGCGGCTTTGGGCATAAAAAACATTGTTCTGCATCCGGGCGGCACGGAAGCCTGTTTAGATCGGGCTACGCTGGAGCATGTGGCGGCCATACGTTTAGAAAGCTTGGCTACGCTTGCCGCCTTTTGTGAGGAAAAAGGCACACGTTTAGCAATTGAAAATATGTCCGATGGCGGAACGGGCATGAGGGGCAAACGCAAATTTGGCGCGCTTGCGGAAGAGATTTTAATCTTGATTGAGAAAATTGGCTCGCCGGCCCTAGGCGTCTGCTGGGACACATCCCATGCCAACATCCAAGGCCTCAATCAAGCCGAAGCCATCCGGGCATGCGGCGACAAGCTCATTGCGCTCCATATCTCTGACAACGATGGCAGCGGCGATCAACATCGTACGCCGGGCTATGGCACTGTGGATTTCGCCAGCATTATCTCCGCTTTAAGGGAAATAGGCTATACAGGAAATTTCAATTTAGAAATCCCCGGAGAAAATCGCGCCGCGCCTGAAATTGTAGAGCTGCGGAGTCGCTACGCCTTAGCTGTGTGTCAGGCATTATTGAAATAAGGCAAAAAATCCAGGATTTCTTCTCAAATAATATTTTCGTCAAAAAATATTTCGCCGCCTGATTTTAGCGCACAATACAATATAACGATTTTTTATTTCAACATTATCAAGCTCACAGCCATCACAGCCATGCCCCCGAGCAGCCCGACGAGAGAATCGTGTCCTTTGCCGAACGCGCGCGATGTCGGCAAAAGCTGATCTAAAGAAATATAAATCATAATTCCGGCTACAGCCGCAAACAAGCCCCCCATTACAGCGGCGGATAGGATCGGCCTTAAAAGAAGATAGCCGATTACGGCCCCAATGGGCTCTGCAATTCCCGAAATGAAGGAATAAATGAAAGCCTGCCGGCGGCTGCCTGTCGCGTAATAAATGGGCACAGAGACGCTAATCCCCTCGGGAATATTGTGCAGGGCCACAGCCACGGCAATGGCGAGGCCCAGACGGGGATCGCTTAAGGCCGCCGCAAATGTAGCCAGGCCCTCTGGAAAATTATGGATTCCTATGGCGAGCGCCGTAAAAAGTCCCATCCGCAGCAAACGCTGGGGCAAAACATTTGTCCCTGCCTCCGGCGCTGCTTGAACAGGCGCCGCTCCGGCCGTCAGAGCAGGCGCATGAACAGATCCAAGGGGCGTATGGAGCTCCTCAATTTGCTGTTTTGAACGAGCCTCATGGGGATTTTCGGCATGCGGAATAAGCACATCAATCAGCAAAATGCCTATTATGCCGGCAAAAAAGCCTAATGTCGTCAGCCCATAAGCGGCTTTTTCGGGAAATGTTTCGCCCAAAGCTATGCTGGCTTTATGCAAAATTTCTGTGAAAGAAACATAAAGCATCACGCCCGCGGAAAAGCCTGTGGCCACAGAAAGAAAACGATAATTTGTCGTTTTGGCAAAAAAAGCCAGAATGCTGCCAATGCCTGTGGCCAGCCCCGCAAAAACCGTTAAGCCAACGGCAATCCCTAAATTCTCCATTCCCACTCCTTTATCTAATGTTTAAAGGCTCATCCCGATGTTAAAGGCAAAGCAATACGCCGTCCTTCTCGCGCCGATTGATAGGCGCCTAATATCATTTCTGTGCTGATTTTGCCTGCGCGGGCGGAAACTTGTATTATTCCCGCCTTATATTCATCCAGCATATTGCGGATCACATTCTGGATGCGCCAGCCATGGCCTGTTGGCGGCAGGGATACGCCCATATCTTGCCAGCCTGCTTCTTTATTCTGGCTGTCAAAATATTTC
>CAZUOJ010000149.1:0-6871 GCA_964622325.1 uncultured Armatimonadia bacterium | reverse complement strand
GTGCCGAAAAGAAGCCGATCCTGAAATTCCTCCATAAATTCATAGCCGAATTCCGGATCGCGTGAGATGGCATTGAAGCCGCTGCCGGCGGCGGGCGATAAATCGCCATACAGATTGGGATACTGACGAAACAGGCGCACAACGGCGCCGCCGGGCGCCACGGGCCCCCGGGGATATGTATTGCGTTCCTCTTCGCGCAAATCCCCGCTGATTTCCGCCCAGAAGGGCTGCGAATGGCCAATGAAAATCAAATCCGGGAATTTGCGCAAAGCGCTTTCCAGCCCCGGCAGGCCCAGATCGTCTACAATGCCATAATATCCCGTCGGCTTGGGGGCAATATGAAACAGCACGGGCAGGCGACGCTCCTGAGCGTGGCGAAACAGATTTTCCATCATGGGATCTGTAAAACGAAAGCAGGCGCAGATTTCGCCGATGCCCTTGCAGCCCCTCGCCATCCAATAGTCCATCAGATGGCCAAGATTGGCGTCGGGAGAATTCGCCACCTGGCGGGGATCAATGTTCATAAAGGGAATGAAAAAGCCTTCGGATTCTTCCACAATGCGCAGCACTTCGCCGATACTTTGCGGGATATAGCTGCATTCGGGATTAATGCCTGGCAAGATCACGGCATGGCGTACGCCTTTTGGCTTGAGCATATCCATCAATTGCTGTGGCGTGGCGTATGTGCCGCCTGACAGGCGTTCTGGGCCCGGGAAATAGCGTGTGTGGACATGAATGTCAATGAACATCGTAGCCCTCCTGTGTCAAAACAATAAAAGCATAAAATGCATTTTTGGCCGCGTCTGTGCTAGGAATAAGCCTGTTTGCAGGGCGACTTCAAGAGGCGAAGGGAGCCAGCCTCCACTTTATTCATATTTATTCATAGCGCCCGTACCAGCGCGCCAGCGCCATGACGCGGCAATAATCCGCGAAACTGACATTTTCGGGCACGGAATGATCGGAATGAAAGATATAGCCGCCGTTTTCTTTCAAAATCGGCAGCTTTTCGGCTAATTCGCGTTCTGTGGCCGCGCCGTCCGTCCAGTTGCGCACATCTATGCCGCCCTCCAGCACGAGCTTATCGCCCCACTGCCGTTTGATCAAAATAGCGTCCATCCCTGCTTTTTGTTCCAGCGGATTGAGCGCGTCCAGGCCGATTTCCACGAATTCGGGAATGAGCTCCATCACATTGCCGCAGGAATGCAGATGTGTTTTCACGCCGCGCTCATGCGCCCAATCAATGAGCCGTTTTTGGGCGGGCTTGATGATACGCCGATAGATATCCTTGGAAAACAGCAAGCCATTGCGATAGCCCATATCGTCTGGCCAGCGAATGCAATCGAAGGTGTAGCCGCGCTCCCAGATCATGTCAAAAAGCGCCAGATTCACTTCTAAACAGGTATTGATGAAATCGGTGCAGAATTCCGGATCTTCCACGAGCGCGATGAGCGTCGTCTCAAAGCCCACAATCCAGCTGGCCATGGGATCAAAGCCAAACCAGGCGCCAGCTTGAATCCAGGCGCCGTTTTGGCGCCATTCGCCATAATGCTTTTCCAGCTGGGCCCAATTGACGCGATCAGGCGTGGGCTTCATTCTTTCTTTGATTTCGGGCCATGTGTCCCTGTTGATTTTGAAATCCAGAAATTCTGGCACGCTGCCCCGATGGCGCCAATCGCGCAATGTCACGCCCCAGGCGGTTGTGTGAATGCGATATTCTTCTGTTTCCTCCAGCACCTGGATGGGGAAACGGGGGCTGTTATCGGTGGAAATGCCCACAATATAATCCCAGCCAAAGAAGGCGCCGGGGGAAACGCCCGCCGGCAGGCCTTCTTTTTGCCAGCGCTCCAGCGTGCTGGGCCACGGCGAATCGTGAATGGGGATGCGATCGGGCTCCTCGTGATTGAACACGCGCCGCATTCGTTCATAGGTCGTCATCATAGCCTCCGGCAACGCTCCCGTCTCATAAATGTATTTTGTGGGCCTTTAATGTCTTTAGCGGCCTTTGGGGATTAATTCAGGAAAGCCCCCGCTTTTGGCCAGTGCAGGAGGCAGCACAGAAGAAGCTGCCCGTATTTTTCCGTGCAAAAAATTAAGGCGTGTCGCCTGGACACGCCTTAATTTCGTCATTTTCTCCAGGGGAACCTGCCACGGGCTCCGCGGAGAGCGAAATGATTTAGAATTTTGTCCGATAGGAGGCGCCAGCGCCCAGCCGCTCATCCACGAGCCCCACATCAATAGAGAGCTCTTTAGTAAGATTATAGCGGAAGGCGGCATTGAACTTGTCGCCATCATATTCGGCTTGCAGCAAGCCAAACTTAAACGCACTGAACTCCACGCCGCCAAACACGCCGTCCAGCATCCCGCCGTTCACTTTAGACTGTCCCCACCCCAGATGGAGCTGGATCTGCGCTCCCGTGACCTGTGTGGGATCCACAGGCACAGACTTGCTGAGCACGACATACCAGGCGCGATTCACCTGATTGGGCAAATCCCAGACGCCGACCGCCATTTCAGGCATGTCGGGCACGCCGAGCCATTTGCCCACATCCAGACGATACTTGATATTTGCCGTCACTTCCGATTCGTCATCTCCCCATTGCATCCAGGTGCCGCCCACTTCCAGGTCTTTGACCAGGCCAAAATTGACAGTAACGACCGTCGTGTCATCCGGCTGGCTATCTACCCAGTGGGCAGCTATCGTGGCAGAGCCCGGAGGCAAAGCAGAGGCCGTCGGGGTGGCAATCAGCCCCGTGTTGCCAAACCAGGAGCTTGTCATCTGTCCCACTCCGGCTTCCTCGCCCCAGACGCTCACAACAGTCGGATTTGCCCACGCGGGCAGCGCCATAAGCCCAAGGAGTGCTGCGATGAGGCCCAAGGAGCGCATGTCATCACCTCCAAACAATCTGGACGGCGCAGGCCGCAATGCCTTCAGTATACTGGCTAACGCCCTTTTCTGTCAATGCTTGGATGTTTTAAAGGGGAGGCAAAGATTTTTAATGGGGAAACGAATATGTTTTGAATTTTGAAGGGGAAGCAAAGGGGAAGAATTAATATAATCCATGTGCATTATTCGCTCCTCGGGCGGGGGAATTGCCCCATAAACAAATTATTCTCAAGGCGTAAAAAAATTTTCTGCTGGACCTTGACAAAAATACAAAAGACTTTATAATGTAATTTCCAATTGCACTTGCAGCTATACTACAAGGAAATCCGGTTGAAGGCAGCATCACCTCCAGGGCTTCGGGCAACTCGATAAGCGAAGGCTGACGAGCAATGGGGGATGTTTTGTTGCCTTGACGACCGGCTTTATGTTTTTCCCCTAATTTTGCCAGAGGAAATTGATTACGACAAACAATTATCAGTGTGAACACAGCAAGGAGGTTTAGCCAGGCATGGCCTTCAAACCGACAAGGCCCACCGGGGTCTATGCATCTCGCCGCCAAACCCCTGATATTATAGATTTGCCGAATTTAATTGAAGTCCAGACCTCTTCCTGGAAATGGTTTTTAACCGACGGCTTGCGCGAGCTATTCGACAGTTTTTCGCCGATTGAAGATTTTACGGGCACCCTGAGCCTGGAGTTTTTGGATTTCTGGTTCGGCGAGCCCAAGCGGAGTGTGGCAGAATGCCGCGAGCGCGACGCCACCTACGAGGCGCCTTTGTATGTCAAAACGCGGCTCGTGAATAAGGAAACGGGCGAAATTAGAGAATTTGAAGTCTATATGGGGGAAATTCCCCAGATGACGGAACGCGGCACCTTCGTGATTAATGGCGCGGAGCGTGTCGTGATCAGCCAGCTTTCCCGCGCCCCTTCCGTGTATTTCCGCGACACGATTGACGGTTCGGGCCGCGTGCTGTTTTCAGCCCAGATTATCCCCAATGATGGGGCGTGGGTGGAAATTGACACTTCCTCCTCCGGAGTGATCGGAATACGCATTGGCCAGAACCGCAAATTCCCCGTCACGACCTTTATGCGCGCTCTGGATTATTTAGAGCAAGATCAGCGCGAGGCCAAGGTTCCCCCGACCGGCACCGATGAGGAAATTTTGCGCGCTTTTGGCCAGCGCCGCCGCATGTCCGTCAAGGAAATTATGAGCCAGCTGGCGCGACGGGAAGAAGAAGAAACGCCGGGCCTGGAAACACATGATGAGTTTTATTCCCTGGCGAAAGTGGTGGGGGAAGACGGCGAAATTGTCGTCAGTCCGTTCAGTGTCATCGAGCAGCGCGAAGCCAAGGAACTCCTCCGCCTGGGCTATAAGGAGCTGGATGTCCTTGTCGTCCCCCATCAGATTCGGAGCACGCTGAACGAGGATAATAGCCACACGGCCGAAGAAGGGCTGCTGGAGGTTTACAAGAAGCTGCGGCCGGGGGATCAGCCCACTCCGGAAAGCGCGGCCTTGCTGTTGAAGTCGTATTTTTATGACAGCAAGAAGTATGATTTGTCCCGCGTCGGGCGCTATATGATGAACAAAAAGCTGGGGCTGAAAGTGGATGAAACGGTGCACACTCTGACGCGGCAGGACATCGTGGCGATTGTGAAATACTTGCTGGCGTTGGCGCGGGGCGAGGGGCAAGTGGATGACATCGATCATCTGCAAAACAAGCGCGTCAAAGCCGTGGGCGAACTGCTGCAGACGCAATTGCGCACGGGCTTTTTGCGGATGGAGCGTGTGGCCAAGGAGCGAATGACGAGCGCGAATCCGGAGGAATTGACGCCGCAGACCATTATCAGTATCAAGCCGATCCAGGCCGTCGTGAATAGTTTCTTTGGCAGCGGCCAGCTGTCGCAATTTATGGATCAGATCAATCCGTTGTCGGAGTTGGCCCATAAACGGCGTCTGTCTGCCCTGGGGCCCGGGGGCCTGTCGAAACAAAGCGCGAAGCTGGAAGTGCGCGATGTCCATCATTCCTATTACGGGCGCATCTGTCCGATTGAGACGCCCGAAGGGCCCAATGTCGGCTTGATTGGCTATCTGGCCCTCCACGCCCGCCTCAATAGCTATGGCTTTATTGAGACGCCGTATCGGAAAGTCAAGAACGGACGTGTCACGAACGAGATTGTGTATTTAACGGCGGATGAGGAGGAAAAATACAATATTGCCACGGCTTCGGAGCCCCTGGACGAGAAGGGCTATTTCAAGCGGGACAGGATTGTCGTGCGGAAGGGGGGCCAGTTCCCCCAGGTGCGGCCGGAGGAAGTGGATTTTTGCGATGTGTCGGCGCGGCAAGTGTTCTCCGTCGCCACGGCGTTAATCCCGTTTTTGGAAAATGATGATGCCGTGCGGGCGCTGGCGGGCTCCAATATGCAGCGGCAAGCCGTGCCGTTGCTGATTACCGAGCAGCCGTATGTCAAAACAGGCGTCGAGAAACGGGCGGCGGAAGATGCCAGCGCCGTACTTCTGGCCGAGGAGGACGGAGAGGTGCTCGAGGCGGAAGCCAGCCGCCTCAAGGTGCGTTATGCGAGTGGGCGGGAAGTGGAATATGCGCTGGCGAACTTCCAGCGCACGAATA
Source organism: uncultured Armatimonadia bacterium (assembly GCA_964622325.1). Lineage (GTDB taxonomy): Bacteria > Armatimonadota > Zipacnadia > Zipacnadales > UBA11051 > JAJFUB01. Next base: position 1,360 of record CAZUOJ010000149.1, on the reverse strand, counting down.
TGGGCACCTGTGTCAATCAAAAGCGGCTGGTGCGGGCGGGCGACAAGTTCGTGAAAGGCCAGGCGCTGGCCGACGGCGCCTCCACCTGTGAGGGGGAATTAGCCTTAGGGCGCAACTGTCTCGTGGCCTTCTTGCCCTGGGAGGGCTACAATTTTGAGGACGCCATACTCATCAGTGAACGGCTCGTGCGGGATGAAGTGCTGTCCTCCATTCACATTGAGAAATGGGAATGCGAGGCGCGGGATACGAAATTAGGGCCGGAAGAAATCACCCGCGATATTCCGAATGTGGGGGATGAGGCGCTCAAGAATCTGGACGCCAATGGCGTGGTGCGCGTGGGGGCGGAAGTGCGGGCGGAGGATATTTTAGTGGGGAAAGTCGCGCCCAAGGGCCAGGCGGAGCTGACCGCGGAGGAAAAACTCGTTATCGCCATTTTCGGCAAAAAAGCCGAGGAAATGCGGGATGTGTCGCTGCGGGTGCCGCATGGCGAAAAAGGCGTCGTCATCGCCACGAAAGTGTTTTCCCGCTACAAATTTCGCTGCGAGCGCTGTGAGGCCATCTATGAGTATGGCAAGCCCGTGGAGGGGCCGCTGGAGTGTGATCGGTGTGGCGGGATGTTGAAAAAACTGCCGGGCGATGAGCTGAAGCCGGGCGTCAATCAGATGGTGCGGGTGTATGTGGCGCAGAAGCGGAAAGTGATGGTGGGAGATAAGCTGACAGGTCGCCACGGCAATAAAGGCGTTATCTCCAAGATTTTGCCGATTGAGGATATGCCTTATCTGGCGGATGGCACGCCGATAGATATCTGTCTCAATCCGCTGGGAGTGCCCTCGCGAATGAATATTGGGCAGCTCCTGGAGACGCATCTGGGCTGGATTGCCTATAAATTGGGCCGCACCTATATCAGTCCAGTTTTTCAAGGCGTGTCCATCGAGGAGATCAAAGAGGGGATGGCGGAAGTGGCGGAAATGCTGGAGCGCAACGCGCTTTTGGATTATGCGCGTGTGGAGCTGAATCGCTTTGAGCCGCTCGTGGAGGTCAGCGACTTTACGGGCAGCTATGCGGAGCTGCAGCAGGAGATTCGCCAGCAGCTCAAGGCGGCGGGAAAGGAGCGTCTGACGCCGCTGGCGGAATGGCTGGGCGTGGAGGAAGAGGCGTGGGCGAAAGCGACGCCCGCGCAGGCGGCCGAGCTCATTTTGCAGCGGGCGGTAGAAAACGCGCATCAGCGCTGCGGCTTTGATCCGAAAACGGGGCGCTGCACTTTGTATGACGGACGCACGGGCGAGCCGTTCAATCAGCCTGTTAATGTGGGCATGATGTACATTATGAAGCTGCTCCATCTGGTGGAGGATAAAATCCA
>CAZUOJ010000148.1:0-6904 GCA_964622325.1 uncultured Armatimonadia bacterium | reverse complement strand
CCTTTCTCATCTGGATCCATAGCCTGTATTTTGGCACAAAATATAGCCTTGTCTTGGGCCTCATTACGGGGCTGACCTATCCCATTCCCTATATTGGGCCCGCCATCAGCGCTGTGAGCGCAGGCTTCATTGGTTTAGTCACCGTGCAAAGCGGGCCGCTATGGCTTTCGGCCCTGACTGCGATGGGCGCCATGGCAGCTGTCAATCAATGCTTTGACTGGATAATCACGCCGCGGATTGTGGGGCAACGCGTGGGGCTGCATCCGTTGCTCGTGTTATTCGCCGTGATGCTGGGCTACAGCTTGCTGGGCATTCTGGGAATGATTATCGCCACGCCCGCCGCAGCCTGCATTAAAATCATTCTCACGCGCTGGCTGCCCATCAAAGCCATAGATGCGTCGGTGCCGCGTCCGAAACGAAAATTAGAAATAGATTTGTTCGCTTCGGCGCAGCTCATCGTGCGCAAGCTGGTCAAAAGCGAAGAAGAGAAAGAACAACTTTTCGTCGAGGAAGCGTTAGAAAAAGAAAAAGAAGCCGCGTCCTTGCCCGTGGAGGCGGACAAGCCCTGGCAGGCTGCGGACGCAGAGCCGGAGCAGGAAACAAAGCCTTCTGCGTGAAAAGCGCGCCCAAATTGACTATGGGCACAAACTGACAGGATATTCAGGAGTGGATGGGAAGAGATTATGCGGACCGTACAGGAGATTCGGGAATTGTTTTTAAGTTTTTTTGAGCAGCGCGGCCATTTGATTATGCCGAGTGCGCCGCTGGTGCTGCGCGATGATCCCACGAGCCTGTTCACCAGCGCCGGCATGCAGCCCTATATGGCGGCATATCGCGGCGAAGAGGCGCCTCCGGCGCCGCGCGTGGCCAGCATCCAAAAATGCAATCGCACGAATGATATTGCCGGCGTGGGCGTGCATAATCGCTACGCCACCTTTTTTGAAATGCTGGGCAATTTCTCCTTTGGCGATTATTTTAAAGAGGGCGCGATCGATTACGCCTGGGAATTTTTGCATGAAGTGCTGCAGCTGCCGCGGGAGCGCTTATGGATTACCGTCTATACGGATGATGATGAGGCGGCGGACATCTGGCACAAGCGCATTGGCTTTCCCCGGGAGCGCATTTTGCGTTTTGGGCGCAGCGATAACTGGTGGCCCAAAGTCCGCTGGGAGGGGCCCTGCGGGCCCTGCACTGAAATCCATATTGATCTGGGGGCGGAGCTGAGCTGCGGCCGCGAAGATTGCCGCGTCAATTGCGAATGCGATCGCTATCTGGAATTGTGGAATCTCGTGTTTCAGATGTACACAGAGGCGGAAGACGGCACTTTGACGCCTTTGCCGCGGCCCGGCGTGGACACAGGGATGGGGCTGGAGCGGCTGGCGCTTGTCCTGCAGGAAAAGCGGCATATTGTCGAAACAAATGAATTATGGCATATTTGCGGCGCCATCAGTAAGGCGCTGAGCGGGCAGCTGGAAAAGCCCCTGCGCTATGGCACGGATCCCCAGGCGGATCTGGCGCTGCGCATTATGACCGATCATCTGCGCGCCGCGACCTTCATTATGGCCGATGGCGTTGTGCCCGGCTCGGAGGGCGCCGGCTATGTGTTGCGTCGCTTTATCCGTCGCGCCTATCGCTACGGACGGCAAATAGGCGCCACGGGGCCGTTTTTGTATCAGGCCGTGCCAGCCGTGGCCGAAGCGATGGGCCAGGCCTATCCCGAATTGAACGACAAAGTGGAATTTTCCGCCAAGCTGATGCAGCGGGAAGAGGAGCGTTTTGCCGCCACGCTGGAAGCCGGGATGAATCTGTTTGAGGAAATTGTGGAAGGCCTGGAGGGCACTGTCATCAGCGGGGAGCAGGCCTTCCGGCTGTATGATACCTATGGCTTTCCGCTGGAGATGACGATAGAATTGGCCGCCGAGCGGGGGCTGACCGTCGATGAAGAGGGCTTTGCGGCGGCGATGGAGGAACAAAGGCGGCGGTCGCGGGGCGAAGCGGTCGGGCTGGCGGGAGCGCGTGATGCCGAGCTGGCGGCGGCTTTGCCCGCCACGGAATTCGTGGGCTACGAGACGACACAGGCGGAAGCGCAGGCGCTGGCGTTTGTGCGCGGCGAGGAGCTTGTTGATAGCCTTCAGGAAGGCGAAGAGGGCGGTGTTGTGCTGGATCGCACGCCCTTTTATGCGGAACGGGGGGGCCAGATCGGCGATACAGGGCAAATCATTTTCCCAGACGGCGTGTTTGAAGTCACGAATACAGTGCCCCTGGGGGATACGCATTTGCATCTGGGGCGGATGCGCCAGGGCACGGCCGTGCGGGGGCGCGTCACAGCGGAAGTGGACACGGCACGCCGGCGCGCCATTTGCGCCGCGCATACGGGAACGCATCTTTTGCATGAGGCGCTGCGGCGGACGCTGGGGCCGCATGTGGATCAGGCGGGCTCGCTCGTGGCGCCGGATCGGCTGCGCTTTGATTTCACGCATCATGAAGCGGTGAGCCCGGAATTGCTCCATCAAGTGGAAGATCAGGTCAATGCCTGGATTGTGGCTAATTTGCCCGTCCAGACGCAATATATGGAATATGAAGAAGCGCGGCAGGCGGGCGCTCGCGCGCTGTTTACGGAGAAATATGGGGATGTGGTGCGCACGGTGCGCGTGGGCGAGGTGAGTCTGGAGCTCTGCGGCGGGACGCATTGCCAGTATACAGGGCAAATCGGCTCCCTGCGGATTTTGTCCGAAAGCAGCATTGCCGCGGGCGTGCGTCGCATTGAAGCCGTGACGGGTCTGGAGGCGGTGCGGCAGGCCCGGCAGATGGCGGAGGAACTGGCGAGCATCGCCAAAACATTGGGCTGTGCGGTGGAGGAGGTGCCCTATCGGGTGGCAGGGCTGCAGGTGCGGGTGGCGGAATTGCAAAGGGAATTGAAGGCGGCCCGTCAGGCGCGGATGGCGGTGGATATTAATAGCCTGCCCATTACAGAAATTGGCGGCTTTAAAGTGGTGGCCGCGGAGATTCCTGCCGTCGATGCGGAGATGCTGAGTGGCCTGGTGGATCAGGTGGCGGAGCGCCTCAAGGAGGGCGTGGCCGTGCTGGCAACAGTGGAAGATGGCAAAGTCCTGTTTATGGCGAAAGCCAGCGAGGGGGCCGTGCAGGCGGGCATACACGCCGGGGAGCTGGTGAAGGCGCTGGCTGCGCGCTGTGGCGGGGGAGGCGGAGGCCGGCCGCAATTCGCCCGCGCCGGCGGCAAAGAGCCCGAAAAATTAGCGGAAGCTCTGGCCGCCGTCCCCCAGCTCATTCAGGAACAGCTCAAATAAAACGGGCACAGTTTAGCGGCAGTTCAATAGAAGGCAAAAAGCATACACAGCAGAACTAATGATTTTGCCCCGGGCACATTGCATCTCAAATTGAAAATTAATGTGCTTTGGGCGTCTCGTGGCTGTAGATTCGTTACGGCCCAAAATCTTGGCCACGCCTGCTTTTGCTTCAGCAACATAGCTAAAATATAGGGGAAATATACAGGCGCAACTCGCCCCCATTTTTTAAAGCAGGAGGAGATATGCGCGCGCCGTATGATTTTCATATTCACACCTATCATTTGCGTTGTGCGAATGAAACAATGACAGTGCCGGCGCTGGTGCAGCGCTGCGAGGAGCTGGGCCTGGAAGCGATTGCCATTACCGATCATTTGAATGCGCCGGAATTTTTGCCCAAGCATGAGCTGATTAAGCAGGATTTGCAGGCGATACAATCGCCGCTGAAAATTTATTTTGCCGTGGAAGTGAATGTGATTAACAAGGAGACGGGCGCTGTGTCCATTGATGAGGAGCAATTAGCCCGGGGCGGCTTTGAATTTGTCATTGGCGGGCCGCACACCTCATATTATGAGCGTCCGGACAAAGCCGCCATCATTGACTTGCAACATCGACTGATGCTGCAGGTGCTCGCCAATCCCCTCGTGGATGTGCTCGTGCATCCGTGGTGGTTTGGGGCGCGGGAATTTGCCCCGGGCGGGCCGATGGAGTGGCTGACGGATATGGGGCAGATCCCCGACTGGCACGCCCGGGAGCTGGGCGAAGCCGCCGTGAAATACGGCAAAGCCATTGAAGCCAACTGGTCGGCGTTCTTTACGGAACATCAATATGGCCCCGCCTTTCGGGAAAGCTATCCACATTATCTGGCGGAAGTGGGGAAAAGCGGCTGCCTGTTTACGATAGGAAGCGACGCCCATGACATCAGCAAATTAGAGGGCGTGCATCCGATGATGGAGCTTCTGGAGAGTGTAGGGATTGGGCGGGAGCGCCTGTGGTGGCCCGAAATGAAGCGACAGCGGGCCGCCGCAAGCTCCTGAAAAGCACAGAAGCGGCAAAAGCCTCCCACGCCTGCTACACGCCTGCTTGCCGCGTTCAAACCGGCGCAAGAGTTTGTAGGCCGTCCAACAGGATGACTGCGCTCTATAAAATAATATCAGCCCCAGGGCTTCGTTTTTGCCCTGGGGCAAATTGTAAGTTAAGGCTGTGTGGCGGGCATTTGCGGGGGCGGCGGCACGCCCGGCCCGATTTTGCCCCTGCGGCCAGGCGCGGGGTTGGCGGGCGTCTGGCCCGGAGGCTGCGGCGCCCCGCCGCGCATCTTCATTTTCTGATAGGCCGGCGATTGTGATTGCTCCTCCAGCCCGGCTTTTTTGGCACAGCCCACTAACATCGCCCCGACGAAAGCGAGCAATATAACCGCTACAAAAAGGGATGCCAGTTTCACAATTTTTCCCTCCCTGTTACTTTCGTTTACAGAAACTATTGCTCAGGCGTCCACACAAGGACTAATGCTGTGCTTACAAACGAAATGACAGTGATTTAGTGAAAGGCTTAACTGTTGGGATTGGGGTCATCGTGATGGCCCCACATTTCCACGCCTGCCCCGCGTGCGCCGCGGATTGTATCCGGGCGATACCATTTGACATGGCCATCACAGAAGATGTAATTGCCGCCGCCATTGTGCCGCACGCCCAGGGCGCCCCAGGTGCGGCTCGGCGTGCAGGGGCCCGCCGTGGGCCAGCACTCGGAACAATACAGCGCCGGACAGGCATCCAAGCCGCTGCATGCGCCGGGATCATATTGCCCATCCCCTAACATAATCGTTTCTGCGGGGCGAGAAATAGAGCCTAAGGTGCGTCCCGAGCGACAAGTGGAGGGAGCTGCCAGACGGCATTCGACGACATGACGATAATTTACGCCATAGCCAGCGCAACGATAAGGCGTGCCTGAGGCGACATTGGCGGAGGGACAATAGAAAACTTGAGTATTTTTGATATAGGGCTGGAGTTTTGCCGGCCAATGCGATTCCTGGCCAGTGCACGGATACATCACATAAAAGAAAAACCGTTCATCATAATCCTGCACATACATTATCGCGGCGGTGCCAATTTGTTTACAATTGGACAGACAACTGGATTGCCGCGCCTTTTCCCTCGCCCGCGCAAAGACCGGAAACAGGATGGCCGCCAGAATCGCAATAATTGCGATGACGACCAAAAGCTCAATTAAAGTAAATCCACGGCCTCTTCGCATAAAGACACTCCCTTGTATTGAAAATGACTCTGCGAGCGCAGAGTTGCTTCCACGCGCGGCTCAGGCAAAAATCATCAAATGCAGCGAAGAGCCGATTTTTTCGCATCAATTCTCTCCCCAATAGATAAGGAGAGATTTTTCATTAAAATATCAATGTCCTCAAAATATTTATTTTTAAAAGATTTAGTCTTTTTGTCAATTAAATTTAATTTACAAAACAGAAAAATTTTCAAATTTCATTTTCAAAATTCACTAAAAATTGATTGTCCCTCAATGGCTATGAACTAGCTTTTTCAGAGCAGACTAAACTTCTTATAACTGACGAGAGGCAATGCTCGCGCATAGAAATTAATGTCACAGAAATGTATATGCCTGGATAAAGCCGAGCTAGGGGAGGCGTTCCAGACGGGCGGCGATGTCCCGTGTGAAATCCGGGACGCGCAGGGGCAACACGCCCTGACGGCACACCGCCTGCGTCTCCGCGAGCGGGCGCCCGGCGCGCGTATCCCACCATTGCACGCGCCAGCGTCCGTCTTTCAAGCCGCGCAGGGAAGTCTGTACGCCGCGCAGAGGCGCCGGCAGGCGGCCATATTTGTCGTTGTACCAGTTGCTTTCCTGATCATGCAGCCAGATGAGCGCTCGCTGATCGTCATACAGGCCACATTGATCCAGGAGCGCAAAACGCGGATCCCGTAAGCCCATAAACTTTATTTGTGTAATCTCCGCCCAATCTTTGCCTTCGTTCGTGAGCTCCACAAGATGTTCGCCGGCCGGAATAGGGATTTCGAAATCCTGATCATAATAATTCTGCCAGATTTGCCATTGGGGGCTGAAGAAGGCGCGCTTCCAGGGGCCCTCGCCCGGCCCACACGGCAGCTCCTGCGTCCACGCCAGCTGGCCATCTATTTTCGCCTGCAGCACCGCGCCATTGCTGACTTGATTGATATGAATAATGAGCTTGCCCTCATGGGGATAATGGACGCGCAGGCGCAAGGGAGAATATAAGTCAGGCTTGGAAGGCGCAAATAAGAAGCGGGCATAAGCGCCCGTGCCGCCCACTGTTCCGTCATTGTTTACAATTAATTCGCCTTCGGGCTGCCGCGCCCAGCCCAGGGCCGGCATCAGCACAATATCCCCCCACGGCCGCTTTGGATCGGGCGGCAGCACAGGCGCGCCAAATTCCAGAAGCTGGGGCTGCCATTTGTGCCACGGAATGTCTGCTACAAAACGCTTAATGTTCGTAAATTCACGATACAAATTGAAGCGATGGACATAATTGTCCCAATACCAGATAGCCGCTGTGCCCATCCCGCGGCTCATTACAGAAGCCCACAGGCCATCATGAAAGC
>CAZUOJ010000147.1:0-6913 GCA_964622325.1 uncultured Armatimonadia bacterium | reverse complement strand
CCTGGAATATTGTCCGGGAATTTGATCCCAAAGATATCGGCGTCATCTTTGACATCGCCAATATGAGTCTGGGACAGGGCTATGAGCCGACTAAGATGGGCCTGGATTTGCTGGGCGAATATGTGGCGCATGTGCACGCGGGCGGCGGCCAGCCCCTCCCCGCGGATCGCAATAAATATGGACAATTGCAATATCGCTGGGAAACTGTGGATTTAGCAGACAGCATTATCGATGTCTCGCTATTTTGTCAGGAGCTTAAAGCCCGAAATTATCAGGGCTTTATTTCCATCGAAGATTTCCGTCCTATTCCGTTTGAAGAAAAAGTTGCGCCGCAGCTGCAATATCTGCGCCGTTTGCTTGAATAGCGTTTGCCCAAAATAATTTTATTGTATTAATAGCGTTAGCCCGAAGCCTTCAGGCTCGTCTCTGAGGGCTCCAAAATGCTATTTGTTTTTGGAAAATGTTGAATGAGCAAGATTCGCTTCTCTTGTTGGCACAATCAAATTATTTTAGTTTTCCCTATTCAAATTTCCGGGAGAGAAATAAAATGAGCTTTTGGGACAAGGCGCGAAAAGCGTTGGGCGATGTTGCGGCTGCTGTCTCTAAAGAAACAGAAATTTTGTCTTTACAGGCCCAATTGGGCAATTTGGAGAGCGAGCTGGAGCGGCAACTGATTGAAGTGGGGAAGAGGGCCCGCGAGCTGCGAGAGGCGCAGCGTTTTGCTGATGAGCAAATAGATGTGTTGTTGCGGCGTATCGCAGCGATCGAGGCGCAAATGATGGCCATTCGCCGCCAAATCGCTGAACAACAACAGAAATCCACGCCGCCCGCTGAATCCTCAGCGCCGCCCGAGCCGCCTGCCTGAGCGGAAAGCTCTTGCGTTTTGTGATGTTTCGATCTATCCCAAATATTCTCGTTTCAGCCAAGCAAGCGCGACACAGCCCAACGCTGGCCGCAAAGCGCCTTATTGGAGCACAAGGCTTCCTACGCGTCGCTTGCCGACTTGCAGAATTTCTCCGCCCTGTGGCTTTATTTGCAACAACTCGTCCTCCACAACATTGCCATTGAGCTTGACGCCGCGGCCGCGGATGAGCCGCCGCGCTTCGCTATTGCTGGAGGCAAATCCCGCTTTGACGAGCAGGGGCACAATGCCTATGGCGCCGTTTTCCAAATCGCTTGCCGATAGAATAATTGCCGGAATTTCGCTGGGCAATTCGCCCTGGGCAAAAACACGATCAAATTCAGCGGCTGCCCGTTCCGCGGCTGCGGAGCCATGATACAGGGCTACAATCTCATACGCTAAATGCGCTTTAGCATCACGCGGATGCAATGTTCCCGCCTGTAAATCCTGCTTGAGCTTTTCCACATCTTCCCGAGGCCGCTCCAAAAGCAGCTCATAATACATCGGCATGGCTTCATCGGGAATGGACATGAGCTTGCCATACATTTCCGCGGGCGGATCTGTAAGCCCCACATAATTGCCTAAAGATTTGCTCATTTTTTCCACGCCATCTGTCCCCACGAGCAAAGGCCATGTCATCACGACTTGCGGCTCCAGGCCATAGGCTCGCATAATATCTCGGCCCACAAGCAAATTGAATAGCTGATCCGTCCCGCCAATTTCCACATCCGCTTGGATCGCCACAGAATCATAAGCCTGCAGCAAGGGATACATAAGCTCGACAATGGAAATGGGAATTTCCTCCCGCAATCGTAAGGCAAAATCATCGCGCTCCAGCATACGCGCCACTGTGTAGTGAGACATCAGCCGGAGCATATCCGGCACTGTCATTTTATCCAGCCATGCGCTGTTAAAATGCACTTCACAGCGGCTCACATCCAGAATTTTGCCCACTTGCTCCGCATATGTACGGGCATTGGCTTCCACTTGCTCGGCTGAAAGCATAGGCCGTGTCTTGGATTTTCCCGAAGGATCGCCAATGCGCGCTGTAAAATCGCCAATGATAAAGACAATTGTATGGCCTAATTCCTGGAATTTGCGCAGGCGTCGCATGGGCACACTATGGCCCAAATGCAAATCGGGCGCGCTGGGATCCGCGCCGTATTTAATCCGCAAGGGGCGCCCCTGTTTGAGCTTCTCCAATAATTCATCCTCATTCACAACATGGACAGGATGGGGCGGGCCTAATAATACAGCTAATTGTTCCTCGGGCGTCATCGAAAGTCTCCATAAAAAGGCTCATTTGTTATGCAAGCGCCTCAGGCCCAGCCTGAGACGCCTGTGGCAATTATATCTGTTATATTTTTCAATTTCTATGGCTTTGCCAGCGCCGGAACAGCGCTTTCTTCAGCTATATTCACATAGAGCAATATATGCACGACTTTATTTGTTCCCGGCATCGGAATTTTGAGCAAGAGAGGCTGGCCAGGCTGAACATTTGCCAAAGCGGAAGAGACAGACACGGCTATTGGCTCGGCAGCAGGCGCAGGCGTTGGAGCAGCAGCGGGAGCGGCAGGGGCGCTTTCAGTTGTTGCTGCCGGAGCTGGGGCGGGCGCAGGCGATGGCGTCGGCGCAGCAGGGGCAGCTGCAGACTCAGCAGAAGGCGTTGGGGGAGTCGCAGGCGTTGGAGCAGGGGCAGGCTCCGCAGGCGCTGCAGCCGCAGGCGTTTCTTTGGGCTCAGCTGCCGGAGCTGGGGCAGCAGGCTGGGCAGGAGCTACGGCGGGCGCTGTCGGCTGGGCTTCTGTCGAGGCCGGCAATGCCGCCGCTCCTGTGATTTCAATCTTCGCGACAAGATTGTTGGGCGAAAAATCCTCGCCGCCAAGAGGGAAAGCGTGCACGCGTTTTGTTTCTCCCGAGGGCAATTCTACTGTTACATTAGATATATGAAAATGCCAGGCAGGCTTCCCTACAATAGTTTTGCCATCTCGCGTTGTCACACGCAATTCACTGATTTCCCAGCTTGTTTCCTCAGGCGTGCTTTTATCTATCCAGTTGGCCTCAATCGCCGCGATATTAGTTGCGGGAATCGTTTGCTTTGCCCCTGCCACGAGAATCTGGATGTTTCCAAATCCTGGCAGCCCTGCGCCAATGCCCGCGCCTTCCATGACGCCTAAATCCGCTGTTTTAATAACGCCGGAAAGCGTCTGGCCGCCGCGAAATGTAATTGTGCCTGTAAGAGGCGCCGGCGCAGGCTGTTGGGCAAAGGCAAGCGCCCCTAGCCCTATCCCTGCCATCATGAGCCATACCATTTCTTTCCTGAGCATTTGTGTCACCTCTTTGATATTAATCATTCGCCAATGAGCATTCTGTCTTGAAAAAACAATTCAATGATGGGGGCGCCGTGCATAAAGAGTCTCTAAAAAAGCCTCGAGCCGAAGCTTATTTCGGGCATCAAGCGGCCCTGGCACATCCCCCTCCAATGTCAACAAAGGATAATTCAGCTCTTTGCGAATAATTGTATCCTGAATTTGCCGGAAACAAAAGGCCTGAACATAATGAATAATGCCATCCACGCCCCGCAAGGCGATTTGTCGCTTAATATCAGCCAGACGGCCAAAGATGTCATAAGGATATGTGTAGCGCCGATATTGTTCTAATAAATCTACATCCGGCGACAGGCTGTCTGCCATTGCAAATTGGCGCTGGATTTCATTATACACAACAAGCGCCCCATGCTCCTCCAGATATTGATACAGATCTGAATAAATCGGCGGAACGCCTATGTAGGCTAAACGCAGCGGCCAGAAGCGAGGCGGCCGTCCGTTGATTTCTGCCAAAACAGAATCAATTTTTGCAGAAAAGGCTTGCGGATCCCCCTCGAAATCGCTGCAAGAAACTTGATAATAATGATTTTCTGCGCCGCTTACATTTCCTGTTCGCCATGTCAGCTCATCGATGTAAGCAATTTTTCGCCGCAAGGGCAGCAATTCCCTGCGTTTTTGTTCTGCTTCTTCCCAGGAGACGCCAAAATAGGCTAAAAGCTTCTCCATTTCGTAGCGTAATTTGTGCACATCGCGATCATAGGGATAAGCAAAAGAAATCACGCGCACGCCATAAGCCTGCAAAGCTTCCATCATCGCATGCGTCTGGCTGCAATCGCCTTCCGTGACAACAATAACTTCCTCCACAATTTGCTGCCGCAGCACGCTGTAAATGCCTTTGATCCAGGCGCAGGCCGTACGCGGAAAGCCGTCTAATTCGGCCTGACGGACAAGCGCCAGCGGATCTGGAGCGCTGATAAACAGATTATTTAAATCCACAGGACGCAAGCCAGCGGCCAAAATGATTTCTATAGGAATTGTCGTTGTGAAGCCTACAGATCGTATCGTATCATCGCACTCCTAAAATAAGATGGCATTGTGGAATGACGCGCACATCGGGCAAATAGCGGGCGGCCATTTCCGCCAGGACAATTAATTGCTTTCCGCTAGGCGGCTTGACTTCTCCTTTAGGCGTAACAGGCTGCAAAATGATTCTTGCATGCGGATCTAATTCGGCCAAAAGCTGACAATGATGCGCTAATTCCTGGAACGTCACATCTTCCGTGACAACAATTTTAATAAAGCGTTCGCCCTGGATGGCTTTCCAGGAATTGGCAAAATCCAGGAAAGAAATGGGATGCCGCATTGTGGCGGGCAGCTTATAATCTGCCGCTACGATATCCACAAAGGGGGCAACGAGCGCCATCGCCTCGGGATAACAACAAGCTGTATCCAGATATGTGCGAAAGCTCCTGGCCTGCAATTTTGCCAGAAGCTCGACGAGAAAATGGGGATGCAGCAGCGGCTCTCCGCCTGTGAATGAAACAGAATGAAAACGCGTACTCTGAGCGATTTTGTGAATATGAAGATATGTTTCTTCAGCCGAGAGCGGATTGGCCTGCTGTTCAAATTGATTGCTGCCTGGGGGCCATTCAATCTGGGCCGGGCCCTCCCACAAACGCGCCGTGGGCGTATCACAATAGCGACATGTGAGCTCACAGCCGCGCAAACGCACAAAGATTTGGGGAACGCCCACATACAGGCCTTCGCCTTGAAAAGAGAAAAAAATCTCTGCGAGGGGAGCTGTGGCGCTCATGGGGCAGGCCGAACTTTCTGGGCTGCTTTTTCGCAGGACGCAATTTCCGCCGCATACGCGTGGGAGACAGCTTTCGCCAGAGGCTCGGGATCAATGTTCAATTCACGCAAGCCAATGGCCGCCACAGGCGCGCCTTCAGGATCAATATTGAGCGCAAAATGAATGAGCCCCGAAACAGCGGACACAGTCGCCACAGAAATGGATAGCTTGCGCGAGCCTACATATAAATCATCGCCCTGGCGAATAAGCTCAGGCACAGCATACTGTGTGCTGAGAATTTCGCGCACAAGTGCGGCCAGGATCCGCTGGCGCGCCACAATTAAAGCCAAATCCACATTACAATGTTCAATTATAAAATGCAGCATACAGCGGGCGCGTATGGAATGTCCAGCCTGCAAATCCTCTAAATCTATCATATAATCAGGCTGGACATCACAGGAGCCAACAAAAGCAGCCAGCGCATCTCCAGGCAAGCTAAAAGTTTCCCGCAGCCAGCCTGAACGCAATTGTGAGCCGTCATAAGCAATGTGAGACAAAGGAGAATATAATATCTGCATGTCCGCTAGACAAGGCGCTGAGATTTAATCAAAATGAGGGGCAAAAATCACGCCTCGTTTTTTCACACTTCAAACAGAACACAAAATACGGCATCTATGTCGCATTTTGCTGGCTTTTGGGGCGCGCGCTCCGATAGCGCAGATATTCTAACGCAATCACAGGAGCTGGAATATCTGTGTATGTGGCCAGCTTATCAAAAGCGCGATTAAGCTGTGTAAAGTGGAGCTGGCAAGCGTTGGGCTCGATTTCTTTGGCTTTATCTTCAGCCTCGGCAATGACAGGGAGGGAACGAAGCAACAAACGAGCTTGTTGTTCCGGAAAGCCCCGCCGATGGGGCATCTCTGTATAAATTTTATGCAAATCTATTGCTAATTGATCCCACACTCCCAAGGCGCCCTTATGTTCAACACGATATTGTGTCTCTTCTGCCAGTCGATCGGTGCCGATATGATGACGCTGCTTGTATTTTTCCCAATCTTCTGCCGTTGTGCCTTCAATTACTTGTAGCTCTAAGGGGCGCCCTATTAAGTTTTGTAAAATGGCTTGAATGCGTGCGCGTTTGGCGGCTGTTGTCAGATAACTAGCATAACGCATTTCGCTGGGCGCCAAGCCTAAAACTAACATATCCCCTTCAATCAGCAGGGGCTGTGCCTTGTCCGCTGCCTCCCACAAGCTGCGATCCACTTCTCCTTTGCGCAATTCCATGTTGACTTTCTTCCATAGCGCCGCAACATCAATGGGGGATTCCTGAGACATTGTTGTCACCTCAATCTAGCCTTTCGCAGCGGCGTGTTGACACTAATAGGCATTGTAACATAATATGTTCGCGCAGCAGTGTTTTACAGACAATATCTCGGGCAAATGGGGATTACAGAAATTTTTCGTTTCTGTATTGCTGCTCTTCTTTTAATTTTGGGCATGACAATATGCTTAACAGGATGTCTTTTGCGGAAATTATAGCAAAGCGTTAAGCCGCTGTAAACGCAGTGCCAACTGTAAACACAATGATTTGCTTTAATTTAGCCAAAATTATCTGCACAATAGGGCCCGCCTCGGCGGATGAGGAGACATTGCGCCGGATGATGGAGGCGGGAATGGATGTGGCGCGGCTCAATTTTTCCCATGGCACGCCAGATGAGCATGCGCAGATGTTGCAGCGCATACGAAAAATTGAAGCTGAGCTGAAGGCTCATATTGGCATCATTGCGGATTTGCAAGGGCCGAAAATTCGCACGGGCACGCTGCCAGGCCATCAGCCTGTGGAATTGCGCCCCGGAATGCGTTTCACGATAACAACGCGGCCTGTAAACGGCTCAG
>CAZUOJ010000146.1:0-7240 GCA_964622325.1 uncultured Armatimonadia bacterium | reverse complement strand
AAGCACGGCAATCTCCCCTATGCCTTCATGGCCCAGGACAAGCGGCACAGCGACGCGGGGATCCCGCCCTGCCACAATATCTAGATCTGAGCCGCAGATGCCCGCCGCCCGCAGACGCACAACAAGGCTGCCCGGCTCCAGAGCGGAAACAGATAATCTCCGCCGAACAAGCGGCTGTCCAAATTGCTCCAAAATCATTGCTTCAGCTATCAACATTTTTCGCGCAGGAGAAAATGAAAACAATCTTTTTCCGGGCAGCCTATAGGCTGATAAGCTGCTTATTATATTCCACAGTCAGGCGAACGCCCTCACGAAAGCTAATTTTCGGCTCCCAGCCTAATACGCGTTTAGCTTTCGTATTATCCAGCGCCATATGGCGGATTTCGCCTTTGCGTTCCGGCGCATAACGGGGCTTTCCTGTGTAGCCTGTAGCCGCAGCGATGGCCTCAAAAACTTCTTGATCTGTCGTCTGGATGCCTGTGCCAATGTTAATGATTTCTCCATTGCCTCGTTCAAGCGCTAATACATTGGCTTCCACAACATCGCTGACAAAGACATAATCCCTTGTTTTATCGCCGCGTCCAAAAATTGTGGGCTGCTGGCCCTGGAGCATTAATCCGCAAAAAATGGCGTTAACGCCGGCCTCGCCCTTAGGATCCTGACGCGGGCCATACACATTGGCATAACGCAAAATTGTATAATGCAAGCCCTCCAATTGGCCATAAAGCTGGACATAATGTTCCAGAGCGTGCTTGGAAACGCCGTAGGGCGAAAGCGGACGGATGGGATGTTCTTCCGGACATGGCAGAACTTCTGGCTCTCCATATATGGCGCCGCCTGTGGAGGCGTAAATAAATTTCTGAACGGAGGCTTTCTGCGCGGCTTGCAAAACATTCAGCCCGCCCAGCACATTGACTTCAGCATCGAAGACAGGATTATCTACAGCCTTTCGGACATCAATTTGGGCGGCATGATGATTGACAATTTCGGGCTGAAATTCGGCAAAAACATCGTGGACTGCCCCTGCGTCCGTGATGTCTATTTCGAACAACAATGCCCGCGTATCCACATTTTCGGGCTTGCCTGTGGCGAAATTATCCACAATGGCTACGGAATGTCCCAAATCCAGATAACGATTCACAATATGGGAGCCAATAAATCCGGCTCCGCCTGTAACGAGAATTTTCATACATTGCCTCCATCCTGTTTCGGCGATTTCAGAAGGAAAGATAACGCAAAAATGAGGCGCGCGATTGGCCGACAGTTATGCAGGGATATTCTGGCTGAGCCTCGGGCGAAAAAGCACATGAAACATTACGATGCGTTTTTCCGTTTGGCGCAGGCTCTTGTGAACGCTGCGCAAAATAATAATATATATTTATCTCTCTTTCGTCAAAAAACAAAAGGAGCCTGGCTTATGTCTGAGCTTAAGATTATTGACATTCATTGCCATTATCAAAAAACGGAGGGCTTTTTGGAGCAGATGCTGGAGGCGGGGCAGGCGGCGGGCGTCCGTGTGTTTTGTTTAAATGCCGGGGGGCCGCGCTGGCGGCAGCACGGCAATGACGCTGTGCTCGCGGCAGCAGAAGCGCATCCGGGCGTGATCATTCCCTTTGCTTTTTGTGCGCTGGGCGAGAATAATGTAGCGGATGTGTATGCCTGGCATCGGGCGGGCTTTCGGGGCTTGAAAGTGCAATGCCCTCTGCGGATGTACGATGATGAAGCATTTTTCCCCATTTATGCTGCGGCAGAAGAATGTCGCATGCCAATTTTGTTTCATACAGGCATTAGCGCTCGCTTTCCCAATCATGACTTCTGGAACACATCCGCGCGCTTTATGATGCCCCTGACGCTGGATCGGATTGCGCGCTGTTTTCCCGGGCTGACAATTTGGGGCGCGCATCTGGGCGTGCCGGAGACATTTCATGCGGCCATGCTGATGCGCGTTCATCCGCGTGTGCATTTTGATTTGTGCGGGCTGGAGCCCTCCCAAAAGAGCTGGATATCGCTGCGCCGCTATGAAGAAATGTTCTTCAGCCCGGAGCATTTCGGCAAATTAGTCTTTGGCTCGGAGGGGGCGCCACAGGGCTTCGCGCCGCTTGTGGCTGTGTATCAGCGCATAATAGAGGAAAATAATCTTCCCCAGGCCATCGCCCAACAAATATTCTGGGGCAATGCCGCACACGCCCTGGAGTTAATTAGTTGACACATAAATAAAAAATTGTTATGTTAGGTTTTAAATTGTGCGAAGCGGCTTTTGTCGCTCCATAATTTTCGTTTGAGGTGATGCCGAATGCGCCGCGGATTCACATTGATTGAATTGCTCGTCGTGATTGCCATCATTGCTATTTTGGCCGCCATTTTGTTTCCCGTGTTTGCGCGGGCAAGGGAAAAAGCTCGCCAGAGTTCGTGTCTGTCCAATGTCAAGCAGCTTATGACGGCTTTTTTGCAATACAATCAGGATTATGATGAGCGCTGGCCAGTGATGTTCTGGAACAGCTCCCTGAGTCGCTGGGAGCCGTATGGCATCTATTGGGGTGGCGAAATTGCACCGTATATCAAAAATACACAGATTTTCTTATGTCCCAGCAAAACCGACAGATATTGCAGTTACATTTATAATGTATATTTAAGTGGGCGCTCAGATGGCGACATCCCGGATCCGGCCGAACGCATTGCTATCGGCGACAGCACGGGCGATGGCTGGTGGGGCATCGACGGACCCACAATGGTCCCGTACGGAAATGCCAACTGTCGCCTGAAGCCGGTGCATAATGAGGGCGCGAATTTTGGCTATTGTGATGGCCATGGCAAATGGCTGGCCGCTACGAACTGGAAGCCGAGTCAGTGGTATCCCACATGGACCCCGTAAACTGTAATAGCTGTCTGAGCTGTTGATGTCATCAAATTAGCACAATAATTTTTTTCATTTTTTGAGCGCCTAAAATGTCGGGCATGCAAGACAAAAATTTTTAAACAAAATTGCCTGGCCAGATAGCTTAATGTGATGGCAAAAATTCAGGCGCCGCTCGGCGATGCGGAGCGGCGCTTTTTATTTTTAGGCTATTTAACATTCGACACAGGCTAATATGTGACAGGCTCATTGTGAGCAAATATAAGCCAAAAGGCTTATGCTGCTTTTTCGTATTTTTTAGGCGCCAAAGATGAGGCGATTGAGCGCCAGCAAGCCCATAATTGCCAGAATGAGCAAAGTCGTGGCGATCATGCTTAACAATACAGGAGGCCCGTATAGATCGGGCGGCGGCACGGCTTTATCCAGCACGAGGAATTCTCCCACGCGCTTGCTTTGCTGCTCCTGCACAAGCGCCACGGCCATAGATTGTTTTAAGGCGGCTAGAGTCTGAAATTGGATATCGTGATCCTGCTTTAAAGCCGCATATCGGCGCGCAACAGGAGGCAGGCTGGCGAGCTTTTGGCGCGCGTTGTGAAGCAGCGCCGTCGTGCGCGCCACACGCGCCTGCGCTCCTGCCAATGTAACTTCTAAATCCGCCGCCTGTGTGGCGAGCTTTTCATAGAGGGGATTGACCTGTTGCGCCATTTCTTTGATGACTTCTTGCTTTAATTGCGCCAGCTGCCGTTGATTCGCCTCCAGGGCCGCCAGAATTTGGATCACATCGCGATTTTGCCGCGTTTTGCCCTGCGCCTCTGCTGTCGCCAGTTCCGCCTGTAAATCCGCAATTTTTTGTTCCAGAGAATTGATTAACGGATGGCGCATTTTGACGACACTGGCCACGCGCATCGCCTCCATCCGTCCCAATTGCCCGCGCGTTTTGGCCAGCGATTTCTGTGTTTCGGCTAATTTCGCTCTGGCTTCTGCCTCGGCTTGTTCCAGCACGCGAATGCGATCTGTCAGCAAAGACGCTTCTGTATCAAAATCCAGACAGGCATAAGCCTGCTGCAATTGCTGCATGCCCCGTTCTGCCTTTTGCAATTCCTGCAGCGCCTGCCGCTGCGCATTCTGGATGAATTCACGCCGTTTGCGCGCTTCCTGAATGCTTGTCGTCGTGATATATTGCTGCAGCTCTGCCAGATAATCATTGGCGAGCGCGGCGCACAGCTGGCGGGCTTCCTGCCGTGTGAGCGCATGGCTGATCCGCACGCGCAAATCTGTATAGCCCTTGCATGTCACTGTGATGCTGAAGCCCTCCGTGCCAATGGGCGTGATTTTTGCCATTCGGGCCAGCATTTCTTCGGCGAAAGTCGGCTCCACGCCAAAGCGCTGATCCAGATGATGCTTTTGCACAATCCGCGCGCGGAGCAGGCGGCTGGACAAAATGGCCCCTAAACGCTCCGGCGAAGGCTTTAAGCTGCTCAGGACAGCTTCTTCGGGCGCATTCGCCGGGGCTTTGAGCGTAGCCAGCAAGGCGGCGGGATCGCTGACAAAAAAAGTCGCCGTGGCGCTATAAGTGCTGGGCCAAAAGAGCGCCACGAACAGGCCGACCAGCAGGCCCGCCCCAATGCTGATTAATAATACGCCCCACCAGGAAAACAAATTCACGCTTCGGCTACGACTCGCCCACGCCACGATGACACATCCTCAATTGCATTTTTGCGTTGGACATACGCCCAGCTTGTTTTTCTTGGGCTTTTCGGAGCCCTAGAGACGCTACAGCCCTCAAAACACAAGGGCGGCAGTCACGATAGAAATGATGCCGCGCAGCCATTGTTGCCAGGAGCTTTCAGTGCGGACAGTGCGCACGATATATTTCGTCGGCACAACGATAATATCGCCGGGCTCCACAGGATCTTTCAGCCGTATCGGCGCTGCGGCGCCGTTCGGATGGATGACAATCATCCGTTCCGAGGCGGCATCTTCACGAAAGCCGCCGGCTTCCTTCACATAATCCCGGCATACAAAGCCTTCTTCGTAGGGCACTGCGCCCGAGCGTGGCACTGCTCCCAGCACTGTCACCGTATTGATACGCCGCGGCACGACGACATTATCCCCCGGCTCCAAAGCCACATTGCCGGCTTTGCCTTCGCTCTCCATAAGCTTCTTGCCGGCCACAGGAATGGCTGTGACATAATCCTCGGGCCGCACGGGCCGTGGCGGCAACACAATGGCCGTGGCGCCGGGCGCGATAAGCGTCGTCAGGCCCTGGGCGACGATATTGCCCATCGCCTCCGCCTGTCGTGTCTGATCGATTTGCAGAGGCGCCTGGCTGGCCTCCCGATTTGTCGCTTGCAAAATCCGTGTCAAATCCTCAGATTGCGCCTGGCCCATCGAGAGTTCGCGGCGCCGATAGACCACTATCCCATTGGGATTGGCATCCGGCAGCAGGCCGCCCGCATCACGCAACAGATCCCAGACTGTATAGCTGCGTCCCGGATCCCGCTTCAAGGGGAAGCTGCCCGGATGCGCCACTCGCCCCTGCAGAACTACAAGCTCTGCCGTCTCGCGAAATTCTCCCCGTCCCACGACCGAGACGCTATCGCCGTCGTTCAAAATCATATCCGGCTCGATATGAAAAGCCTCTGGCGTGCCCGTGAGCTGCAAGCGGACTGTCTGGGGCACGCCTTCCTGGCGCCCGGGCGTTAATTCCACATACGGCCCCGCCCCGGGCTGCAAGCCCCCAGCCGCAAAAATTAAATCGCTGACGCGCATTCCCTCAAAGCGCCTGAATTTGCCCGGCTGCCGCACAAAACCCGCAATTTGTACTTCCGCCGGCGGCAGCGCCTCCTGCTGCTTTACAATTTTCAAGATATCGCCGCGCTGCAGCTCCAGATCTTTCTCGGCGTCGCCTTGCAAAGCCGCTTTCAGATGCACTGGCAGCACTTGATATTTCTGATCGGCTGTCAGCCGCAGCAAATCGGCCCGCTCCAGATACGCTTCCGGCAATACATCCCCGGCCAGCCGCACAAGCTGGCTGACGCGCAGGCGGGCCGCATAGGGATATGTTCCGGGCCGCGCCACGGCGCCTTCAATTTTGACTTCTTGCGGCGGCTCCACGGCCTCCTGGAAAAGAATCTCTATTTCATCCTTTGGCTGCAGCGCAATACGCGGGGGATTTTCCCCATACATCTGCTCCGCCACATTAAAAGTGATGAGCTGATAATGGCGATTTTCATCCATCCGCCGCAACAAGCCCAGGCCCATATGCGCATTCCATGTTAAGCCCTCCGCCGCCTTCAGGAGGCTGGAGACAGTGGCGTCGGGCGTCCACGGATAAATGCCCGGCCGCTTGACGGCGCCCCGCAATTGGATTGTATTTTCGCCCCGCGGCAAAATGCGTTTGACAATGAGCAAATCGCCATCGCGCAGCAGCAGCTTGAGATCGGGACTATCCGGCTGGCTGCAATCCAATGTGGAGAGAATCCAGCGGGCGCGGCGCTCACTGCGCCACAGATGCACGAGCGGCGCATATGCGCTGGGCTTCATTCCGCCCGCCAGCTCCAGCGCCTGCGCTACTGTCAGCTCGCCTTTCATCTCATAGCGCGCGGGGCGCCGCACTTCCCCCATCACGCCCACTTCGCCTGTCACGGGCGGAATGAAAATTGTATCCCCCGGCGCTAAAACAACATCCTTGTCCCGCAAGCCTGTAAGCAGATAATCATATAAATCTATTTCAACAGGCTCGCGGCCCACGCGCGAAAGGCGAATATGCCGATAGGAGCCAATTTCCGACGGCCCGCCCGCCGCATATAAAGCGGACAGCACTGTCGCCATCCCCGCTAAAATGTATTTGCCCGGCCGCATAACATCCCCTGTGACAAACACTTCCACTGTCCGCTGCTCCGACACGACAACAGTGACATTCGGCGCCGCAAAAGGCTTGGCATAGGCTTCTGTCAGCGCCTGACGGAGCTGCTCTAAAGTCAGGCCGGAGGCCGTGAGGCGGCCAATGTGAGGCAGGATAATGAAGCCCTCAGGGCTAATCGTGACTGTCTGACGCACTTGTTCAAATTCGCGCGCCCAGACGCTGATTTCCAGCGTATCTCCGGGCCCCAGAAGATAATGCGGCGGCACGGGCAGATTGGCTACAGGCATGACGAGTCGAGCTTTTTCCGCTTTTTGCGCCGCGGCGGCAACATCTGGCGTGGGCGTGCCGGATGCTTCCGCTGCCGACAAGCTGCCGAACACAGTGGCTCCAAAGCGCGGCAGGCTTTCAAACAGGGTCTGGGGCGCCTTGGCTTGCTCGGGCAAAAGCGGCGGCTCGGAGGACGCCTCTTCTGACGCAGCCGCCGGCGAGAGGGCTGTGTCTTGTTGCGCCGCAATATA
>CAZUOJ010000145.1:0-7422 GCA_964622325.1 uncultured Armatimonadia bacterium | reverse complement strand
GGCACAATGGCGGCACTGGCACTCGGCTGCAATGCCATCTGCGAAAAGCCGATTGCGCTGGATATAACAGAGGCCCGGGAGATGATTCGTGAAGCGGAGAAGCGGAGGCTGAAACTCGCGATCGGCTTTTGTAAACGATTTATGCAGCAAGTGCAGCTCACACACGAGCTTATCCAGCAGGGCCGTCTGGGGCGTCCTGTGATGTATCGGCATATCAGTGCCTGGGAAATACGCCCCAAGCCCTGGATTATGGATAAACATCTTGGCGGCGGACCAATTTTTGACATCAGCTGTCATTATACGGATCAGTGGCGTGTGATATTTGGCAGCAATCCCGTCCGCGTGAAAGCCAGCGGCCTCACAATTATGGCGCAATCGCCGGATAAGCCGGACATTGATCCCCAATATGACACATTTGCGATGACTGTGGAATATGAGTCTGGGGACATTGGCGTGTTGTCTATGAGCTGGGGCTTGCCTAAAGGTGTGATAGGCCAGACATTAGAGGATTGTCTGGGGCCTTTGGGCTTGTTGCACATTGAGCCGCGAAAAATAGAGCTCTGGGGGCCAGCAGGCCTCCACGAAAGCTATTCCGATTTAAATACAGATATGCATCCGGCGCAGCTCAACGCCTTTGCCGCTGCCATCCGCGAAGATAAGCCTGTGGCCGCTTCCGGCGAAGACGGCCTGTGGGCTTTACAAGTTTCTCTGGCTGCGCTGCGTTCCATTGAGACAGGCGAGGCTATCTTTGTGGCCAGCCCCTGGGAGGATTAAAAGCGCCATAAAGGGGCACAATTCACATTTTTCCATCTTATTATACAATGGCATTCTTTTTTAGTAGTCTTTGTGCCATTTTCATGCCCTTTTTGGGCTTATTGAAGGGGCAGGAAAAAAATGATGAAAAAAACGCCTGTTGTATTCATATTCATAATTTTCGTTGCCGCGCTAGAGGGCTGGGGAGCGCCCAATATAATTATTGACACAGATTTTGGCGCCGCCGTTTTTCCTGTCAGCGATGTGAGTCCCGACGGGGCCAAACGAATCACAGGATCATTGCCAGTCGGCTGGATTGAAAATTCAGGCTGGAACAAAGAAATCGTTGTCAACTATACGCCTCAGGAAGAACAAGGACGCCGTTTTCTGCGCGTGCAAAAAATAAGCGGCGGGACGTGCCAGCTGGCTTTTTATATGGGCAATGTCCCCCAAGAAACATTCTATCGTTTAGAATTGACAGCCCGTAGCGTGGACAACACGGGCATGACAATTGGCATTCGCGATGTGGGCGCGCCTTATGCCTTTCATTGGCAAACGCAGCCGCCACTGCAGGCGCAATGGCAGGATTTTTCGTACGAGTTTCGGCTGGATCCGCTTCCCCAACGCATTGGCGTGTGGATTAATCTGGCGGAAAATGCGAGCTACGATATTGCTCGCCTGAAGCTTATCGCACGCACGCGCGAGGATATTATCGCCGAGCTCGAAGCCAGGCATCCTGTGAATGGCCCGAAAAATCTTGTACGCGCCTGTATATTTCTTTTAGGGCTGCCATCGGGCTGGGCACTGGATCGGGATAATTCAGACGGCGATCAGATTGTCGTCCGGACGGACGCCCAGACGAAAGGCCCCAGCGGCGCAGCCGCGCTGTGTGTCAAAGGCTCTGCCCGTTGGCGTTTGTGGACAGCGCCTGTGTATATTCCTCGGAGCTTTGAGCCGCATACAGCCAGCATATACGCACGGGGCACAGGCAAGCTGCGACTGACAGCATACGGCGACGGCCGTTATTTGCGCTCGGCAGAATTTATGTTAAAGCCTCAAAGCTGGGAGCGCGCCGTGCTTACTTTTAATCCTTTGCTGTTGGGGCAATTCCATCAATTGACAATAGAAGGCGAAAGCGATGTGTGGCTGGACGCCTTTCAAATTGAGCGCGGCAGCGAAGCAACAGAATTTGTGCCGCCGCAGCCTTGCCTTGTGGCTCTGGCGCTGCCGGAATCAGCAGCTTCCGCAGCCCGGATTCAATTTGCAGATGAGCAGCCCCAGATTCTTTATGCAGTGCGCGGCGCGCCGCCAGGCAGCGTGTTAAAGCTAACGCAATACGATCTTTACGGGGGCGCTCTGTCGCTTCCTGACATAAAAAATCCGCCCGCGCAGGGCCGCCTGTTAATAAAGCCGCCCGCAGCGCATGCGCTGGGCACATTTCGCGTCGAGGCTTATGTGCAGGATGCCCAGGGACGCATCATCAGCCCTGTGGAAGAAATTGTGCTGCATCGTGTGCGGCGTCCGCGTTATTGGAATAAGCCTGCCCCTCGTTCGCCTTTTGGCGTGCACACAAATTCCACACGACGACATATCGTGATGGCGAAGGCAATTGGCGCCAATTGGACGCGGCTACACGATGCGGGCACAGAATATATTGGCTGGGCGCATCTGGAGCCGGAGCCCGGAAAATGGATATTCCGTGATCGCGAGCTGCAGCGTTACGCTCAATACGGGATGAAAATATTGGGGCTGCTTTCCACATCTCCGTTGTGGGCGAATTATCAGGAAAAGCCGCGGCATGGCTATTTTGATCGTTATGTAGTGCCGAAAGATTTTGCGCAATTTGCCAATTATGTCCGCGTTGTAACGAAACGCTATCTGGGCTTGATTGACAGCTATGATGTGTGGAATGAGCCCTGGGGGACAAGCTTTTGGTCGCTGGGCTGGGATTTTGAAAAGAATGAATTCAAGCGCAGCCCGACAGCCGCAGAGGATTATGCCCGGCTACAAAAGACAGCGTATGAGGCGGCGAAAGCGATTGATGCGCGGCTGACGATTTTGGGCTTCAATACATACGGCGCGGCCAATGGCTATGTCTGGACATCCGAATTGCTTAAATATGGCGCGTTGGAGGCCTGTGACGCGATTTGTTATCATCATTATTCACATGCGTATAATGGCTATCCGGGCGATGATGTGGGCGTGGCCTGGGATATGGCCGTAGGGCCTATTCTCAAACAGGCAGGGGCTTTGCCCAAGCCTGTATGGATGACGGAAGGCAGCCCGACAAGCAGCATGCTCAACAACGGCTTTTATCATCATACAATGTGCGGCCAGCCGACAGACGATAATTGGGCTATTGCCAATCGGCTATGTCGCTATATAGTAAGCCTGCTGTCCTGTAATGTGCAAAAGCTGTTTTTATATACGATGCATGGGCATGGCCCAGCCCTTCCCAAAACAGCGGATTGGCGCGTGCTTGTGGAAGATGACGGCTATATGCATCCTTGTGGCGTTGCGCATGCGCATCTGGCATGGCTGCTGGAGGATACAAAGTTTGTAGAGCGCAAGGAATTAGTGTCGGGCGTCTTTGCGTATATTTTTGCTGGCGCCAATCGGGCTGTGGCAGTGCTTTCCAGCAAGCCCGGGCACGCCGATTATGTTGTGCCCGCCGCTCGAAATGTGCAGCTGACGGATCTTTTTGGCAATCCGGTGTCGCCCCGGACGAAATTGAAGAACAATTTGATTTATCTGAGCGCCCCGACGCTGCGTGCGCTCAAAGAAGCACTCAAAATTTGATAGACCTGCTGGGCAGCGTGTCACAAGCGTATTCAATAACAGCGAAAACATGTATCGCCGCGCAAATTTCTATTAAGCTGTGACAAAAAGAGCATAATAGAAAAGCCACAGCAATACAGGCGTACAGAGCAGCACAAAAATTTTTACAAAAGGTAACAGCTATGGCATCCAAATTTCAACAAGAGCCTCCTTTCATCATCAACGCGGCTTTGACAGGAATGATTCCCACAAAAGCCGATAATCCGCATGTGCCGATAACAATTGAGGAAATTGCCGCGGATGCCCAGGCCGTGGCGGAGGCCGGGGCCAGCATTGTTCATCTTCATCCCCGTGATGAACAAGGCCGGCCCACGGCAGATCTCGAAATATGGCAGCGTTTGATGGGCGCAGTGCGAGAGCGTTGTCCCGAGCTGCTTATTTGCGCCACATGCAGCGGACGGCTAGAAACGGATATTGAACGACGAGCAACGCCGTTGAAATTGCCTTCCGATCTGAAGCCGGATTTAGCGAGTCTGACATTAGGCTCGTTAAATTTTCGTTTTCAAGCTTCTGTTAATGCGCCGGATGTAATTCAGGAACTCGCCAAACGAATGGGGGAGGCTGGCGTGAAGCCTGAAT
Source organism: uncultured Armatimonadia bacterium (assembly GCA_964622325.1). Taxonomy (GTDB): domain Bacteria; phylum Armatimonadota; class Zipacnadia; order Zipacnadales; family UBA11051; genus JAJFUB01. The sequence goes on along the minus strand of CAZUOJ010000145.1, from coordinate 3,252 downwards.
TGGAAGTGTTTGAGCCGGGCATGATACATACGGGGCGCTATTTGTTGTCCCAGGGACTTTTACAAGAGCCGCTTTATTTTAACATCCTTTTAGGCAATCCGGGGACATCGCCTTTTTCTGCCTTGAATTTAGGCTGCATGCTGGCGGCGTTGCCAGCAGGCGCTATATGGTCGCTGGCGGGCATCGGGCGTCATCAGTTGCCGGCTAATATTACGGCTTTGGCTGTGGGGGGCTCTGTGCGCGTTGGGCTAGAGGACAATTTGTATTACGATGCCCAGCGGACAATTCTGGCGACAAATCGGCAGCTTGTGGAGCGTGTCGTGCGGATTGGCGCCGAATTGGGCCGGCGACCAGCAACGCCCCAGGAGACGCGACAAATGTTACAATTGCCGGAGAGAGCCTGATGTCAGCACACATTCGCCTTGTGATTATAGGCGCACGGCTGGGAGGCCAGCTGCCTATGGCCTATGAAGTCATCCAGCGTTATCCCGAATATGAGATTGTGGCGCTTGTAGATGATGACGAAAAATTATGGGGCCAGGAAATTTTTGGCGTTCCTGTTATAGGCGGGATGGAGGCATTAGAGGCGCAGGCGCCGACGCGAGATATTAAAGCAGCTTTTGTAGCTGTTGGAGATTGTCGGGCGCGCTTTGCCCTGGCGCTGCGCTGTCAGCAAATGGGCCTGGCCTTGCCGACATTTGTGCATCCGACAGCTTATGTCTCCCCTTTTTCCAAGATTGGCGAAGGCGTATTTTTAGGGGCTGGCGTGCTTGTGCTGCCCATGGCTGAAATTGAAGCGCATTGCCGTGTGAACGCCGGCACTGTCGTGAGTCATTCCGTTCATCTTGGATTGAGCAATTCTGTGGGCCCGAACGCGACCTTTACAGGGCGTTCGCGCACGGAAGCGTTTGCTTTTATTGGGGCCAGCAGCACGATTTTAAACGATATTGTTGTCGGTGAGGGCGCTATCGTGGGCGCTGGCGCTGTTGTGACGCGAGATGTGCCGCCGGGCGTTACAGTCGTGGGCGTGCCTGCCAAGCCATTAGCAAAAGGATAGGATAATCTAGAATGCGACAGGAATTTTTGCCTTTCAGTCGTCCCACGATTGGCGCCGAAGAAATTGCGGAAGTTGTGGATACATTGCAATCTGGCTGGCTGGCTACAGGGCCCAAAGTGGAACGTTTTGAGCAGGCGCTGGCAGAACGGCTGGGCGTAAAATATGTTGTCGCCACAAATTCGGGCACAGCCGCCCTGCATATCGCGCTGCTGGCGGCAGACGTGGGGCCTGGAGATGAGATCATCACAACTGATTTTACATTCGCCGCCACTGTGAATATGATTATCGCTGTTGGCGCGCGCCCTGTGCTTGTGGATGTGGATCGCGATACATTGAATTTGCTGCCCGAGCGCGTTGCCGCGGCCGTCACGAGCCGCACAAAAGCCATTATTCCTGTGCATTTCGCCGGCCTGCCCTGTAATATGGCCGCCTTGCAGGAAATTGCCGAAAAATATGGCCTTCTCATTATTGAGGATGCAGCACATGCGCTGGGGGCGGCATACAACGGCTGTCCTATTGGCCGTCTTTCGTGGGCTACAATGTTCAGCTTTCATCCCATCAAAAACATCACAACAGGCGAGGGCGGAGCCTTATGCACGAACGATGAGGCTTTGGCCCAACGCGCCATGCGGCTGCGCTTTCATGGCTTGAGTCGAGAGGCCTGGAAGCGCTATACAGCCCGCGGCGCGCCCTATTATGATGTGTATGAGCTGGGCTATAAATACAATATGCTGGATTTGCAGGCAGCGATTGGGCTGCCCCAGCTTGTGCGGCTGGAGGAGTTTAATGCGCGCCGTCGCCAACTTGCCGCCCTGTATCGGGAGGCCCTCGCGGACATTCCCCAGCTGCAATTGCCTGCCGACGCCCGCCCGGAAGACACACATGCCTGGCATTTGTTTGTCGTAAAAGTCCTGCCTGAACGGGGCGCTCCCCCGCGCGATGAATTTATGGCGGCTTTGAAGGAGCGCAACATCGGCACAGGCCTTCATTTTCGAGCCATTCATCAGCATCCGTATTATGCCCAGACATTAGGCTATTCTGATGCCGATTTGCCGAACGCTTCGTGGGCTTCCGAACGCGTTTGCTCTTTGCCTTTATTTCCCCAAATGACAGAAGAAGATGTCCAAGATGTCGTTGCCGCCATTCGGGATGTGCTATTGTGAGGCGCCTTGATGAGCGGCAAGGAGCGCATGCTTAAGACATTACGCTTTGAGACGCCCGATCGGCCGCCTCATTTTGAGATTATGTTTGAATTGGAATATGAGGCCTTTGGGCTGCGTTTTCCCGATCGCCATAGCTGGGCTGGCCTTTCCCACACGGAAAAAGAGGCACAAATCGGGCTGTGCATGACAATTTATGAAAAAATCGTGGAGCGCTTTCAATGGGATGCTTTAGCTGTCTTTTGGCCTTGGAGCGATGCTGAGGGCGTACGGGCGGCAAAAAAAGCCTTTGGCGATGACATTTTGATTGGAACAATTGTGGGCGGCACGACTTGGGCGATTGAGGCTGTGCAAGATTGGATGCAATTTGCTGTAGATTTAAGGGAACATCCGGAAAGGCTTCACGAAGAAGCGCGTCGGAAACATAATAATGCCATAGCCAAATTCAACGAATTAGCCGAGGCGGCGCCAGATTTTATCCATATTGTGAATGATATTGCCTTCAATGCGGGGCCTTTTATCGCGCCTCATCACATTCGCGAGTTGATTTTGCCTTATTTGGCTGAACAAGTGGCGCATGTCAAATCGCTCGGCATCATCCCCTTCATCCATACAGATGGAAATATTATGCCGATATTGGACGAATATGTCGCCGTGGGCGCGGCCTGCTATCAATCTGTGGATCCCCAAGCCGGGATGGATATCGCAGAAGTCAAGCGGCGTACATACAAGAAAATTGCTTTGATGGGCAATGTGCAGTGCAGCCTTTTACAAGGCGGCTCCCCAGAGGCTATCCGGGAAGCGGCGCTGTATTGTTTGCGGCACGGTGCGCCCGGCGGCGGCTATATTTTCAGCACCTCTAACACAATTTTCTCCGGCATGCCATTAGAAAATTATGAATATATGCTGCAGATATATCGTCAATTTTGTGCAGGAGAAATCACATGAAAGCGCTCACATGTTTTCTCGTAAGCATGTTATTGAGCCTTGCTCTGTGGGCGGCCTCCTCGCCCTGGGACGAATATGCGCCCTTTG
>CAZUOJ010000144.1:0-7469 GCA_964622325.1 uncultured Armatimonadia bacterium | reverse complement strand
CCGCAGGCGTGCTTGTGCTGGCCTTGGGCCCGGCCACACGCCTGGCGGATCTTCTGGAAGCAGAAGAAAAAGCCTATCGCGCCGAAATCACGCTGGGGCTCGTAACGGATACAGGAGATGCGCAGGGGAACATAATAAGCCGCGCTACAGCCGCGCACATTCGCGAGGCAGAGCTTGAAGAGGCGCTTTGTGCGTTCAAAGGCAAAATCGCAATGCGGCCGCCAGCGTATTCGGCCGTCCATGTGCACGGGCGCAGGCTTTACGAATGGACGCGCAGGGGCGAAATTATAGAGGCTCCGCTTCGTGATGTGTTTGTTCGCGATATTCAGCTTTTAGGCTTTTCGGCTGGGGAAAGAGCCCGTGTGCTTGTGGACATCGTATGCTCCAAAGGCACATATATCCGTTCGCTGGCGGAGATGTTGGGCGAAAGGCTGGGCTGCGGCGCCTATCTATCCATGCTGCTACGCACACGCGTGGGCAGCCATCACATTGCAGGCGCTCTCACATTAGAAGAATTGGCGACGAATCCGCAGGCTCATGTATTGTCTATTCCGGAAGCGCTGCCCCATTTGCCACACCTTGTAGTAGGCGCAGAGGCCGCCACGCGCTTACGCCAGGGAGGGAATTGGCCGCTGGCGCAAGAAATGCCCACAGGCTGGGCGCTTGTGCTGGATGAAGAAAAAAATGTGATTTGTCTGGCAGAAGTGCAGCAGCGCGGCAAGACATATTTGCAGCCTCGCCGTGTTCTGGCTGGGGCAAGCTGAGAACATCGGGACAGGAAATTCTTTGGGGCGCTGTCCATTATGCAAGTGATATTTGGCCTGGAAAATTTGACGACGGGAAAGCGGCCGCGCGTCATTGGCGTGGGGGCGTTTGACGGCTTCCATCTGGGGCATCAATATCTTTTGCAGCGCGTGTGCACGCTCGCGCAGGAGCGCAATTTGGAGTCTGGAATTGTCACATTTGAGCCTGTGCCAGCGCAATTTTTCGCCACGGATAAGGATGTGCCGCGGCGCTTAATCACGTGTGAGGAGCGCATTGCTTTAGCCGAAGCACTGTGCTGCGATTTTATGGCTGTATTAGAGTTTAACGCTGATTTGGCTTCGTGGCCGGCGGAACGCTTTATCCGCGCTGTTTTGGCGGAGGCTTTACATACGCGGCTGCTTGTGGCCAGCGCCACACACACAATGGGCCGCGATCGGGCTGATATCGCCCAGATTACGCAATTGTGTGAGCCTTTGGGGATAGAAGTCGTGCGGCTGCCGATTATGCAGCTGGAGGGCCTACGGATTAGCAGCTCCGCTATTCGGGAAGCGCTGTGGGCCGGACGGATTGAGGAGGCCAACACGATGCTGGGGCGGCATTACAGCCTTGCGGGGCCCGTTGTAGCGGGGCGTGGCGTGGGGCGTCAGCTCGGCTTTCCGACTGCCAACATCCAGCCGCCGCCCGAAAAGCTCATTCCCAAAGAGGGCGTCTATGCAGGGATTGCAGTCTGGCAGACAGGGCTTAATTGCACAAAGCCCATGTCCTGGCCGGCCGCAATTTCCATCGGCACAGCGCCCACATTCCAGCATAACGAGCGGCTTATCGAAGCTCATCTGTTGGGAGAAAACATTCCGCAGCTTGTGGGCGAAACGCTGCGGCTGGAATTCGTCAGTTTTTTGCGCGAACAGCAAAAATTCGCCGATGCGGCAGCCTTAGCAGCACAAATCGCCCATGATGTTCAGCGCGTAAGAAAGCTGTGCACGGGGGCGAATGCAGCGATCGCGTGCGACAAATTCGTGGAAGCATAATCGCCGGAAAGAGGCTGAGCCTGGACATTTCCTTTACAAAGAAGCAGATTGGCACAAAATAAAGAAAGGAAAAAGAAAGGAAGATGATATGTATAAGATCGCGGTGTTGCCCTGTGACGGAATCGGGCCGGAAGTTGTGGCGGAAGGCTTGAAAGTTTTGAACGCAGTGGCGCAAAAGTACAAAATTAAATATGAAACAGTTACATATGATGTGGGGGGAGAGCGCTATTTGAAGACAGGCGAGACATTGCCGGATTCTGTGCTGGAAGAATTGCGGCAGATGGACGCCATATATTTGGGCGCCGTAGGCCATCCAGAAGTGCCGCCGGGAATTCTGGAGCATGGCATTTTGCTCAAAATCCGCTTCGAGCTGGATCAATATGTGAATTTGCGGCCTGTGAAGCTGTATCCGGGCGTGGAAACGCCCCTGAAGGATAAGGGTCCGCAGGATATTGATTTTGTTGTTGTGCGAGAGAATACAGAAGATTTGTATGTGGGCATTGGCGGCTGGCACAAAAAGGGCACGCCAGATGAAGTAGCGACGCAAATGGCCATTTACACGCGCAAGGGCACAGAGCGGATTATTCGCTATGCCTTTGAGCTGGCGCGCAAGCGCGCGAAGAATCTCACTGTGACAATGGTCGACAAAGCCAATGTGCTGACATATGGCCATGATTTATGGACAAGGACATTTGAGGAAGTTGGCCGCGAATATCCAGATATCACAAAAGAGCATGCTTTTGTGGATGCCTGCTGTATGTGGTTCGTGAAGAATCCCGAATGGTTCGATGTCGTTGTAACGACAAATATGTTTGGCGACATATTGACGGATTTGGGAGCGATGATCCAAGGGGGGATGGGCGTGGCGGCTTCAGGCAATATCAATCCCAAGGGCGTCTCGATGTTTGAGCCGATTCATGGCAGTGCGCCTAAACATGCGGGCCAGGGCACAGCCTGCCCGATTGCCGCCATTGCCGCCGTGCAAATGATGCTGGATACATTGGGCGAAGCGGAGGCGGCGCTGGCTGTGGATCAGGCCATTGCAGCGGCTCTAGCGACGGGCACAGTGCCCACAACAACAGGCCCGGCGGGCTCGACGCAACGCACTGGGGATCTTGTCGCCAGCCTTATCTAAACAATTAGAAAAAAGCCAATTTATTCAATTTAGTTCCAAATGCGCACACAAGGAGCGCTCCCTTCTTAAGGGAGCGCTCCTTATTATTGCCGACAGCGCATACAAAATCTCTCCGGAAAGGATAATGCTCTCTCAGGAAGGCTTCGTTATTTCGCCGCGAATAGCTTCAGGGCGCCATTCGGCAATTAATCACGCGTTCGGGGCCCTTTTCGCCATTGGGGCCCAGTTCAAACACGCGAATGCGATACCATACAACTGTTTTCTTGTCGCCAATGGACACGCGGGGGCTGGCGACGCGAAAGCGAAAGCTGCCATCATCATTCGTCCAGTGCCGAATCCCGGGCACGGTCCGCAGCAATTCGCCCTGAGCTGTAATCACATCGGTCAAGACAACGAGAAACGCTTTATAGGGCATATAGCCCACGATATCATAATTGGGGCCTAAAGCATCGCCCTCGCGCGGCGCGTTCACGACAGGCGCTTGCAGAGCCCACACGATGCTGCCTGCCAATAAAACAAGGCTCATCAGGAACAATCCCCCACGAAAAATTGTCATCTTGGTTTGCCTCCTTTGAAATTCATTTCACATTATCATGTTTGCTGACAGAAATCCCTGCAATTGCCAATACGGCTAATTCTGTATATTATTAGACAAGCTGTCTTCCCTGAAGATGCAAAAACATTGGGAGAAGGACGCTTTTGGCTGCTTTACATCTTATTATGCTTTTAAAAAATCTGCAACATCATTAGCCCCAGATTATTAGCCGTGAAAATTGAGCCTACAGCTTTTCAGAGGCCAGAAGGCGAGGGACACAGAGATGGAAGAGGCTGCTGTTGTGATTTCGCCCCGGCAGGCGCGCGAAGAAGACATTCCTGTGCTGGCGATTTTTGAGCGTGAGCTGGCCCGTCTAGCCTTCCCGGCCGATCCCATTGTGGATTTGGAATATCATGAAGCCAAGCTCCGCCGCGCCCTGCGCACAGAGCCGGAAGGGCTTGTTGTGCTGACAACAGAAGATGATGCGGACATCGTGGGCTGGCTATGGATGACAGGCAAAACAGCTCTGGCGACAGGCGAGCGTTATGGCGTGATCCGCAGCTTCTTCATTCGCCCGGATTTGCGCCGACAGGGATTGGCCAGCTCCCTTGTCGCCTATGCCCTCCGCTATTTTGCCGCCAGGGGCATCACACGCGTTGTGGCCAAAACACATATCGCCTGTGAGGCGGCGCGCCGCACTTTAGAGCGCGCCGGATTTGAGCCCTTACATCTTACATATGAATATCGCTTGCCCCAAATCGCTAAAGGAAAGCCATAGGGCCCTGAATCAGGCGCCTCGTCATCATCTTATCGTTTTTAACAGATATTAAAGCGGCTCCGCCGCAGCCCCGATCTGGCTGAATCTGTCGGCGATTATTTCGGGCTGCTTATTCCAGAAGCCTCTGCCGCCACAGGGCATTGTCGGCGTTCCCGCGCCAGCACAAATCCACAAACGGAGACAGCCAATCCCGGATACATGGGCTCCAGGCCTAAGGGATAGCTGGGATAGCCTTCCTGGATATGCATCTGTCCCCATAGCAGCCAGCTCAGTGATGTCAGCCAGGCGGCAAGCATTATCCACACGATGGCTTGCGGGCGGACGCGCAGGGGCGGCCAATAGGCCGAAAGCAGCGGCAAGAGCAAGCCGGGAATGAAGGCCGTGCCCACATTGTACCATAATTTGACGACAGAGGGCACGAGCAGCGCCAGGCCCAGCGCAAGAAGAGTCGTCAAAGCCAGCCCCAGAGCCGTGCGCAGGCCAACGCGGGCGTTGGGATCCCCGCCTTCCCAGCGCCAGACAAAATCGCGTGTAAATGTGACGCCACATAAAAACAAATAGCTGACAAGCGTGGACATCACTGTCGCCAGCATCCCGACAAAAAACAGCCCCTTCACGCCCGCAGGCAGCAGACGCTCCGCCAGGAGGGGATACGCCATCATGGGCTCAATATCGGGCAGTGCGGCGCGCGCATATAGCCCGGCCGTGCATGTCATCGCATCAAAGATTAGCCAGAACAAAATGCTTACGAATATGCCGCGCTGGGCTGTTTGGGGCGTCCGCGCCGCATAACAGCGTTGATGAAAGCCCGGATCCACAAGCGTCCACAGGGCAATAAAAAACCAGGCAACAATATATTGCAGGCTGTTGCCGCCATGCCAGCTCAGATGTTCGGGAGGCAAATGGGCTTTGAGAAAATCTAGGCCCCCAAGACTGCGAAAAGCATAGGGAATAATGACAGCAAAGCCAGCGAACATCAAAATAAATTGCACGATGTTCACGCGCACATCGGCGCGAAAGCCCCCCACATAGACATAAATCGTGGAGAGCACAATGCCTGCCAGCAGCGCGGGCAAAAGCGGCCAGCCGAAGATGAGCTGGAGCAATGTCCCCAGCATCAGCACATATGGCGCGGGCGTCGTGAGGCCATACACAAATAAGGCAGCCAATAGCGCAGCCGTTTTGCCATAGGCTTCGTGGATTTTGTCGGGAATAGTGTATAGCTCTGCCTTACGGATTCGCGGCGCCAAAAACAGCGCAAAAAGGCCAGCCCACACATAATAAGGCGTCCCGAAAACAAGCCACACGGACAGGCCGCTATTGTAGGCGAATTCCCCCACGCCCAGAATGCCGCCGTACCATGTCGCCACGAGCGTCGCCACAAAGGCTGGCAAAGTCAGCGTACGTCCCGCCAGAAAATAATCCTCTGCCGTCTTGCCACGCCGCAGCCATGCAAAGCCGGCCCCCATCACCGCCACAAAGTAGCCGATGATGAGCCATAAATCTAATGGCGAAAATGTCATCCGGGGCAAGGGCATCTTCTCTCGCCTTCCTTAAACACTAACGAATACTAACGAAGTAAATGCTGCCTGCGGCTTAATTTTTGCGGAACGCAAAGCGGCAAAAATACGCCCTGTTGTTTTTCAGCTTACGACGACAAGGCTTGAAACGCCCAAAAAGTTTTTCCCCGAGGCTCTTTTCTACGCTTGAATGCGGAGCGCCTTGTACTTTGGGAAGAGAATTACGCCGGATCTTGTTCCCGCAACAAAATGACAGCGACAATCCCCCGCCGCACCTGTACTGCAATTTCTTGGGCTTCGGCTTCATTGCTCAAGCCGCGTGTGCCCATTTCCAGCGCGCCATGAAGCGGCCAGCGCAAGCCCTCTGTGGCGACGATTACATCCGGCGTCAAAGCCAACAAAGACACACGCTGCCCGAGATGTGTGCGCAGCTGTTTGGCCTGCAGCACAATGTGCAATTCGCCATAATCATCCACAAGCTGAATGTCCGCTTGCGGCTGATAACGCACGGCAATCCAGATGTTCGCCAGCGTGTGATCCAGCCGCCGTCCCGTTGCCCCCAACAGCACAATCTGGCGAGCGCCGCGCTGCAACGCCACCCGCAGGGCCTTTTCCGCATCGCTGTTTTCCTGCAGCTCATGGGGACCAAAATCTAAAGTTTCGCAGGGCGGCGTGTCCACTAATGAATCCATATCCCCGACAACGACATCCGGCTGAACGCCTGCCGCGAGCGCCCAGCCCAGCGCACCATCCGTGCATACAATAAAATCCGCCTGCGCCACATAATGCTTTAACAGCTCCTGGCCAGGCGGCTCGCCATTGCATAAAATAAGTACTTTCACGGGACAACATCCGGACGGACTGTAATGCCCCCTAAGGTCTTGACGCTGGAGCCCACGGGAGCGCGGAGCCGATGCCATTTCGCATGGCCATCCGCGAACATAAAATTGTCCCCCTCGTTGTGTCTGCCCTGCAAAACTTCTCCATCAAAGCTGCGGGCGCAATCCGGATTGTCAATCGTATTGAACCAGGCGCCATAGCCCTGGGCGTACCAATTCGCATTATCATCCCACAGCATGGCGCATTGGGCCGGGGCAGCGACGGCCGCGAGGCTGAGCGTCCGAAATTCCCCGCAATCGGTCTCCCGGCCAAAATAAGCGTTCCAGGCATAGCTTTCCAGAATCGGCCGGCAGCCCGGAAAATCCACTGCCGGCGCGCGGCCATCCGAAGGGCATTTGAAGAGCTGCGTGTTCTTGATATATGGCATAAGGCGATTGGGCCATGTCAGCGGAATTTGGGCCGGCGGATTGGCCGTGATGTTTGTATTAATCGGATACATCTCATCATAATCCTGAGCATACATCAACACGCTCGTGCCGATTTGCTTCAGATTATTCAGACAGGAGGATTGCCGCGCTTTCTCGCGCGCCCGGGCAAACACCGGAAACAATATCGCCGCCAGAAGCGCAATAATCGCAATCACGACAAGCAATTCAATCAGCGTGAATCCCCTGGGAGCTTTCATTGCCCGCCTCCTTTAGCCTAGAATCATTGACGCCCATTTTTTTCGTATGCCAGTTGCAGATGGCCCAGCCTAATGTCCCCGCCCCGAGGCCGATGCCGATAATAGAAGTCAGCAAAATCCCCCAAAATGTCAGCGGCGGCTCAATCACATAATAGTGTGTCACCCAAATCCCTGTCATCCATT